>JASLKQ010000032.1 GCA_030747505.1 Verrucomicrobiota bacterium
TCAAATGGGCGGCGGCATGATGGGCGGTCAAATGGGCGGTGGCATGATGGGCGGTCAAATGGGCGGTGGCATGATGGCGAAAAGGCAACGTTCAGGGCAATTAACTATGGGTTTTGGATACACGAGGGTTAATTTAAGGACCGGTGGAAAAGCTGCACCACCTAAAACTACACGCTCAACAAGCAGCACAGCTCCATCGCAACCAAAACAAACATTGGCTTCCCTTAGACGGTCGTTGCGCTTACACCAAACGATCGACTGATATTACCCCACCCTTTAACGGCGTCGTAATTTCAACCGATGTTCACAACGCTGGGTTTGTTTGTATTCCAGAGGGGGTAATTCAGTAAGCGTCGGACTCTCAGTTTCATTGAGGATTTGATTGGACTTCTCCTGGAGTGCTGTCCATCGCGGACAATCTTCCAGTCCAGGAGAGTGTGTAATACGACGCAACAAACTACGCCATTCAATGAATACGCGATCAATATCACCCTCCTCAGCAACCTCCTGAATCCATCTTTGTTTCAGAGCAGGATTATGATGAAGATCAGACACAACATCATTTGCCCCATACCCGTACTCTGGCGGAGTGCCCCGTTCAAGATAACCGAGCACCGAATGCATTCCATAGGTCTGACGGCATACCCAAGCTAACCTACCCTCCCAGCGGTCGTCCTCACCATGAAACCTGAATCCACCACGCAAGTTTGCCAGATCATAAATAAGTTCTTCAATTGGGTAGCCTTCATCCTCTGTTGCTGCAGCAATCGCAAGTCCATCTCCACCGGTAAAGAAGCTAACAATCAAACCCCGGCGTGTGGGAGCCCCATTCCTATCAATTAAACCAAACCGTTTCCAGTGATACACCACTCCGTTTGCCCGCGGGAGCTTCCGACAGGAGGAAACCAGATCGCACTTCCCGCAATCTGATGAAAGCACTTCCCTCATGGGAGTCCTCCACAGCGCCACACCGTGGCGATCAATCACCGCCTTGCGCGTTTGTTTCTCCAGGCTAAACCAAGCCACGATTTTTCCGCGGTCATTGCGATAATGCAAAATAGGCGTGCCTCGCTGTTCCATTTTCTTTCTCAATTGCGGTCCAAACTTTTGCTCCCATAGTGAACGGGTCATTGCCTTGCCTCGCCAACCTAGAATGCGACGAACCCAGCGTTGCATAAGGAGTTTCCCTTTTTCATTTCGCTCTGCCACGGTGGAAATACGGCCGTAAATCGGTTCAGGCCCATTTGGGTCGATAACACTCAAGGCACCGGGCCCATGATCCCCCAACAATTCAGGACGGGAAAGAAGCGGTTGCAATTCCATAGGCTGTCCTTCACCCGCATTGGAAGAGCATACCCGGATATCATTCATCGGAACATCTTCACGAGGTGGATTGCGTTCCCATTCACCGCGACTGTTAAGAATTTCCTTGTCCTGTTTGCGAACATGCCGTGCCCGATCCGCATCAGTTTGCAGGCCACACGGAGCATCGGGGTATTCGAGCGCCTTTTCCACCCCCAGTGTGATGGGGCGCGTGGTAAACAAACGTGACTGAACACGAATGGCCTCGGCAAACGGCTCGTTCCCATCCTGTATGGCTGCGTGCATAATCCCCAATAGGGCCCCCCAGTCCACCAAACCACTGCGTGATAATTGGGCGGGAAACGCATCACGAAGACGCACATCATTTGCACCCACCAAAACATAACCTACCTCATCAAGCCCGCGACGCCCTGCCCTCCCGAACATTTGCAGAATTTCATCCCCTCCAATGGGGTATTCCACACCGGCCCGCTTGTAGGAATCAGCTGACAAAGCACAGCTGCGCAAAGAGAAATTAATCCCTGCAGCCAGTCCCATGGTCGCCACCACCACGCGTAATTGGCCAGCCTTTGCCAAGGGCTCAATCACCCCGGCACGGGCGGCATAACTTAACCCGCTATGATGATAAGCCACACGATTCTCTAACATACGGGCCATGTGATCCCCCACCATCTGCTTCTGTTTATCGGTCAACACCAAAGGATCTTGGTTGGGTAGCTGCAATGAAAGTTGACGCGCAAGTTTCTCGGCATTGGACCGGCGCGGAGCAAAAAGCAAAACCGGTCCCATGTCCTCTGCCAAAGCGGTAGCGATAAACTTGGGCCAGTATCCCCTAACCTCCCGGGGCAATCGAATTCGGTGGGTATTGGGATAGGCTTCCTCCAAGGGAACCGGCCTCACATCATGTCGAACCAAAACCGCATCGCGGCCGAGCCGACGCAACCATTTCACTACCTGATCAGGATTAGCCACGCTTCCGCTCAGCAGTAGCAACTGGGTGTGAGGCGGCGCCAAAGCCAGAGCCAATTCATAATTCAAACCACGATCCAAATCCCCAATCATCTGATATTCATCAATTACCAGCAAATCCGGACCCTTACCGTGAATGAGACGGCTCTTTTGGGTTTCCAAAGTAGCAGCAAGAATCGGAGCATCCAGATTCTCTGCCAAATCCCCGGTGGCAATCCCCACCGGCCAGTCCCGCGCACGCCATTCAGCCAGTTTATCATTGGCCAGTGCGCGAGTAGGCACCGTGTACACCGATTTCCCTTTGGGTTTACCCATGTTGGCCCAGAGCTCAAAAATGAGGGTTTTACCCGCGCCTGTCGGCGCATGAACCACCACATCCTGACCTTTATGCAATGCCCTCACCGCTTCCTGCTGCCAGAGGTCAGGCACGGTAACTGAATCAAGCACTGTAAATGGCTCCGAATCTGGTGAGGAATGCGACACGAATGAGAAGGTATCCAGCAGTAAACCCGTTTGCCCAAACAAACTTGTTTACTTGGAAAACGAAAGAGAATGAAAAACGGGTCTTCTTTTTTGTTATACGATTTTTTCTAGGGTTTTTCCTCATCACTGATTAGGCTGGAGAGAGACCATGGCCGAAGAACTGAATCTACTGGGTTCCAATACCGAAATGCCCTCTTCACGCGAAGAAGCCGTAATTGAAACCTTTGCCAACCCGAGCCCGGGGAGGGATTATTGGATCGAACTCCACACCAAGGAGTACACTTCCAGATGCCCGGTCACCAATCAGCCGGATTTCGGCAATATTACCATACGATATATTCCTGATAAAACCTGTCTGGAGACCAAGTCGCTCAAGTTCTACCTGAGTTCCTACCGGAACGAACTGTGCTTTAACGAAATGGCCGTTAACTGGATGCTCGATGATCTGGTCAAGGCATGCGCACCCAAGAAAATGGTTATCAAGGGCGAATTTGCCAGTCGGGGGGGTATTCGTGTAACCGTTGAGGTAACTCATCCCGAGTTATAAAAACTGAACAGGAAATCAAAAAAAAAGCGGTCCTCAGCCTGAGCGGAGGCATGGACTCCACGGGCCTTCTGGTTCACTTATTGGCGCGCGGATGCAGGGTGTATGGCATCTCATATGATTATGGCCAGAAACATAAACTGGAGCTGGACCGGCTGAAATCCAACCTGAACTACCTATCTTCTCGGGGCCATGAGATTTCCCATGAGGTCGTGGATATATCAGTCCTGGGCACGCTCTATAACTCCTCCCTCACCACTGAAGGATGGGATATTCCTGAGGGCCATTATGAGCAGGATACCATGAAGCAAACTGTCGTTCCCAACCGGAACGCCATTTTCAGTTCCATCGCCTACGGCTACGCTTTATCGATTGCCAACAAAACTGATGAGGACGTCAACCTCTGTCTTGGGGTTCACAGTGGAGATCATGCAATCTACCCTGATTGTCGACCTGAATTTTATGATGCCATCCATCAAGCCTTCACCATAGGCAACTGGGACTCAGAACGGGTGTACATGTACCTGCCTTACTTAAATGGAGACAAGTACACCATCCTCAAAGATGCGCAGGAGTCGATCGAGAAGCTGGGGTTGGATTTTGATGAAATCTTTCGCAACACCAATACCAGCTATAATCCAGACAGCAAGGGCCGGGCCAGCGGAAAAACCGGTGCGGATGTGGAGCGTATTCTTGCCTTTCACCAATTGGGAGTGCCTGACCCGGTTACCTATATAAAACCGTGGGAGGACGTTTTGGCGGACGCCCTGAAATTGCAACAGAAGCACAAGCAAGCCCCCTCCTGCTAAACCCCTTTTCGGCATGCTCATCTCAGAGATATTCCATTCCCTCCAGGGCGAAGGTGAATTAACCGGGATCCCATCGGCTTTTATTCGCACTTGCGGATGTAACCTGCGCTGTGACTGGTGTGACACCCCCTACGCATCCTGGGAACCTGAAGGAAGGGAGATGAGTTCTGAAGAAATTCTTGATGAAATCAGAAAGTATCCCGCCCAAAATTGTGTAATCACTGGAGGCGAACCGATGATTACCAAGGGAATCCACGATCTGGCTGCCCAAATCAAGGCAATGGATAAACACATCACCATTGAAACAGCGGGCACCGTTTCTCCTGATGGAATCCCCTGTGATCTGGCATCGATCAGCCCAAAGTTAAGCCACTCGACACCACCCGATACTCGTGACAGTGCCTGGAGCGATAAACATGAGAGAACCCGCTTACAACACGAGGTCATTTGCCAATGGATTGATAATTATCCTTATCAATTGAAATTTGTAGTCAGGACGGCTGATGACCTGCCAGAGATTCAGACCTTACTCGAGTCATTGCAATGCGATATCCCTGCAAACAAGGTTCTACTTATGCCTGAAGGAACCGATATCGACACCATCCATAACAGGAATGACACTTTGATCGAGATATGCAAGGACCACGGCTACCGATACTGCAACCGGTTACAGATTGAACTGTTTGGCAATACCCGGGGAACATGATCTTCCTGAAGTTAAAAGCCCCTCTCTTGTGGGAGCTAGTGACAATACTCAAACAAACTTGTTTACCTTGGCAAATGCACGGATTAAAGTGCGTCTTCTCCACGGTGCCGGAGTGGCGGAATTGGTAGACGCGGCGGATTCAAAATCCGCTTCTCGCAAGGGAGTGAAGGTTCGATTCCTTTCTCCGGTACCATTTTTCTATAGCTGTATAACAGAGTTAAACAGCAATCCTTCTTAGTGAACCCGACTCGTAAGACGCACTGCTACTCAGTGTCTTACACAGTTTTAACACACTGAAATGTTATGTCTGAGAAGGTTTGTTTTCCAATCTGCTACGGCAGAGGCCGTTGCCGTGTCACCATCTATAACCGCACTACTGCCCTACCCTATTACCGAATCTCCTATCAAATTGGATCCATTCGGCATCAACGAACATTCAAAACCCTAAAGGATGCAAAAGCGTATGCCAAGGAGGTCTCCGCAAAGCTAAAGTCTGATGACATCATTTCAGAAATCGCAGACCGGTTCTTTGGTCGAGATATCCGTTGCCGTGTCTAAAGACAGCGGCAAATTCGGGTTTTACATCAGGAATCAGGGGCGTAGGGTTGGGGCGTCGATACGAAAAAGAATCAAACGGTCGGAAATCAAGAATATCAACTTAGATTGGCACTAGCAGATATTGATGAGGTATATAAAAAAATTCATACACAAACTCGTGACACGAGGGCAGCGTAGATTCGCTCGAAAATCTTCCTTCAAATACGAAACACCTATAAATGTGGACAAAAGGACGCGGCTCTCGGAAAATTCTTTTGTCGGGCGCTACTCTTACATAGGATCAGGCACTATTTTCGGAGATGTGCGGATTGGGCGCTTCTGCTCAATCGCTGGCGATTTTTCAATTATCTCAGGCGATCACCCCCTCGACTATCTAAGCACCCATCCATTTGCCTACAACAACGAAATTTTTGGCGACGACCCGGAATATAGAAATATAGACTTTAAAATCAACAGACCGATACCTAAGCCCAGTCCACCTCTAGAAATTGGAAACGATGTCTGGATTGGAAGCCGAGCAATTATTCTAAAGAAAGTTCGTTCGATTGGCAACGGCGCGGTCATTGGAGCAGGCGCGATCGTAACAAAGGATATCCCGGCTTATGCCGTGGTAGGTGGCAATCCTGCCAGAATACTCAAATACAGGTTCGACGAAGCGACAATTTGCAAACTAGAGGATCTCAGGTGGTGGGAGCTACCACTATGCCAAATCAAACATCTGGATTTTTCAAACCCTTATGATTGCATTTCACGCTTGGAAGAAATCCGAAAAAATTCAAAAATCACTTCACCCGCCCTCATTCCTCCCCGTGAAAGTTCTTGAGGGCTTGGGCGGTCTTCACCACTCACTATAAAATCCCCTGCCAGTTACAGTATGCAGACTCAAGGGCGATGACGTATCCTCACGTCATGAAACAGCTACTCTTGATATTTGCGGTGGTGGCGTTGGTGGGGTGTGGGCCTACCATTTCCGACCCCATTGTTGAGAAGGCGATTCGAGAGGAACTCAAGAAACCGACAGGCGTACTCACTCAAGCGGATTTGGAGAAGGTGACGGAGCTGAGTCTCAGAGACAATCAACTGACTGATGTGAAGGGTCTGGAGAAGCTCACGCGGTTAACGGGTTGTAATGTCATCTCGATTTTTGGTTGAGTTCCGTGATGAAAACCCCCGAGCAGTTTCAGGCTCGCCATTCGGGTTCGGGGCGGTAACGTGGGGGACGTGAAGCTCCTGCTGCCATTACTGCTGATTGCCTTCTGTGGATGTTCAAGCCCTTTTAGAATAAAAAGCACATACCCGCAGCACCGAGGCCTCATTGGCGAATGGCAATGGCAGCGGCAATTTAAAAAGGAAAAGACCGCGCAAAAGGCCGAGGAGGTTCAGCGGCGATTAGAAAAAGAAAGGGCCGAGGAGCCTTTTTAAATCACTCCGAAAAAAAGAGGGGGTGTATATACAAGCAGCCCTCGTTGGGGGGTGGTGGGTATGGCGTGGTGGTATCCTCCGGAGGTTAATTCTCTACACAGTTTTAACACAACTTCACTCGCTTTTAGGTGCGGTTTGCGTTGTCAAAATTAGTGTTTAGACCAATAATCTTCTCAGTTCACTGAGAAGAGTGGCGGAATTGGTAGACGCGGCGGATTCAAAATCCGCTTCTCGCAAGGGAGTGAAGGTTCGATTCCTTTCTCCGGTACCATTTTTTCTCCCATTATTGAGAAGGTTTGCTTTAGCTCATTAATTTAGCGTAGCTTCACGCGCGTGAGTGAAGAGACTGAAGAACTCAAGAAGATCAGGGCCGAATTACAATGGCTCACGTGGGGGCTCGTTAAAATCCCCCTCATAGGGCTGGTCATCTTTCTGGTATTCCAAGTTTTAACTGGAGGCTCAGGAGCTCCTGAAGAACCCATCCCTGTAGGCCCTGCTACATCTCTGGATAAAGTATGCAGAGAAACTAATGACGGTCGACTGGCTGTGGAAGTAGGCCAACGCACCCTTTACATCGACACCCCCGCCAGCTACCAGAAACTGAGCCCTGAGGAGAAATGGAAACTTTGGGACAAAAACGGCGACGGCACCGCCACGACAGAGGAAATTGAAGCGGGCATCAGTGAACTTCAGGCCTCTGAAAACGAGTAGCACTACCGACTCTTCTTCCCAATCTTAAGAAAGTCCCTGAGAACTTAATTGCAGGATGTGTTGTGTGGCCTTTTCCTGAGGCCTTTGCTATGGTGAAACCCTTATGAGTATCAAGGGTTTTCTGGTAAAGGGAGACAACGACAAAGATGAGGGCGTTAGCCGGGAACAGGCCGACAAGATAATCTGTGAGTTGAGATGGCTCTCTTGGGGGCTAGTGAAGATTCCCCTTATTGTGGGGGCATTAGTGGGTGCGTTCTTCCTTGTTACGTTTATTTCAATGAAACTCTCAGTCAGTAATGAACCGAAACAAACAGAAAAAGAAATGCAGAGTTTCCCGGCCGAAGAGAAAGAGGCGTCGGATCAATAAGACCTGTCAAACTCCTTGAGATCTTGTTGGAGCGGACTCTGGCACTTTTTACAGAGATACAGTCCCCCCCGCTGAACCCGGTTATGGCGGATTGAGGTCAGCTCGTAGGCTGAGTCAGGGCATTCGCATCGATAGGCAAACCTTTTTAACCGACGGCTTGAAACAACCTTAAAACCATGGGTTCTTGTCGGTTCCACGCCAAAAGCAAGCATGACCGATTTCCATTCCATACCATGAGGCTTTATTTTTGGACCGAATTTGCGATAGGCAACCAAGTGAGCAAACTCATGCGGCACAGTTTGATGCACAAACTCATGAGTATATTTCTCAAGCAGATCACGATTAAACCGAAGTCTGTTTTTCCTGTAGTTTGCCTGTCCGGCAGCCTGTCCTTTGAGGTCGTATGCTGTTTCAGGCTCCACCGATAGATTGAACAACTCTTCTGCTTTAACACGTAACTCCTTCAGCTTATCAGAAACAAGGCTTTCAACTTTACTAAAGGATTCGCCCATAGCCGATAGAATCAAAAATATTAGCCTGATGCTATTACATTTTCTTATAGAGATACCTTCGATGAGGTTAATGTTCCGGGAGATGCCAGATCGGCTGGTTACGGCTTCCATCCCACGGAACAAAAATTTCGAGCCTAGGCACTCAATAAAAGACTTCAAAGCAAAGTGCCACCCAGTGGCGGCGGTGATGATTCAACTGGAGGCCCCGCTCAGGTTCCGGTGACCCGACTCAGGAACCCGGATCAAATTTATCTTGCACTTTCTTCAAACAAGAAGCACAGAAGCCGTGCCTGAAACGGCTGGCTTTTTTTGTAACCCGAGTGTTTCAGTTAAACGTCTTATTAATAAGTACGGGAAAGATTAAATAAAACAGGTAAAAAAACGTTTGCTATGAAAACAATACTTACTGCCTTGATGATTCTGTTCAGCGCAAATCTGTATGCGAGCGATGACTGGTTAACAGACATTGAAAAGGCTCAAGAACAGGCTAAGGCCGAAAAGAAAATCGTTCTACTGTTGTTCACCGGATCCGATTGGTGCCCTCCCTGTAAAGCTTTGAAGAAAAACGTATTTGATACCGATAAATTCAAAACGTACGCGAAGGAGAATCTGGTACTCGTGGAGCTCGATTTCCCCCGTGATAAAAATAAAATCACTAAGGAGCAGTCGGCTTACAATTGGTCCCAAGCCAAAAAATTTGAGGTCAAGGGATATCCAACGGTTATTGCGCTGGACACAGACGGCAAGAGAATAACTAAAGGGTGGCAAGAGATACTCAAAGCGGTTAAATATGATCATCGCAAAGGCCAAACTGGTGGAAAACCTGATGGTGAACAAGGTGGAAAACCAGTCGGCCCTCCAAATAAAGTCGACGGAAAAGGTGGTAAAAAACCAAATAGAGAAGTTTTAAGAAAACCGGGAAGTAAGGGCGGGAGGAAACCTAGTGGCGAACAAGGCAAAAAACCTAGTGGCGGACAAGGCAAAAAACCTAGTGGCGGACAAGGCAAAAAACCTGATGGTGAACAAGGTAGAGAAAGGCTCAACTGGAAAGAGTTGCTCGGATTAACCGACGAACAGGCAAAAAAGTTCCACGCAGTCATGAAGAAGTTCCGCGAGGAACTCGAAAAGATTAATGCGGATAAGTCGTTGAATCCCGAGAAAAAGATGAAGGCCCGCGATTCGGCACGCAAACGAAGGAATGCAAAGCTGGCTCAAATCCTCACCGAAGAGCAAATGAAAAAGTTTAGGAAGATCTGGCGCGCAAACGCCCGTCCTGGCAATGCAGAAGGAGATGACAGCTCAATCACTCCTCAACAAAGGGCAGCAATGGCTAAACTAATGCGTTGGTTCAGATCTCAAGTAAGACAAATTCTAAAATTGAATCTGTCAAAAGAGGATAAAAACCAGAAAATTGCTAAACTCAAAAACATTTATCGTCAAAAGAGATCTCAAATCCTTTCTCCTGAGCAGGCGCGTGCTTGGGCGGCCAAAGACGGCGTAAGCGTCTCTGAGGGAGGCCAATCTGCTGAAGGCTCCGACTCAGGTCCCGATCCAACTGAAGTGCCAACCATTGGTAAACTTGGTGACGACCTGGCTAATAAAGCCAATTCGCTCAACCCCGAGTATCTGGTCTTCTCACCAAAACAAAAGCTCACGCAAGCAGTACCTCTGGTGATCTTTCTTCATGGCAGCGGAGTCATGGGAGATGACATCCAGAAAGTCAGAGGCCCGTCCGAGCAAGTGTGGAAAGGAATTGAGAAATACAAAAAAAGCCCCTGCATCGTTGTCGCTCCACAGGCAAGCAAGAAAGCGAGTGAGCCCAGAGGCTGGGTCCCCGAGCACCTGAATATCCTTCTGGACCATCTTAAAAAAACACTTAAGGTGGACGAAAAAAGAATCTATCTCACGGGCAACAGTATGGGCGGATATGGTTCGTGGGCTTGGGGAGGACATAATCCCGAGAATTTTGCGGCCATTGCGCCTGTATCCGGAGGCCTCGGCGAACGCGGACCGAAAGATGTAACACCAGATTTGAACAAATGGGCGGCTAATCTGGCCAAAGTCCCAGTCTATGCATTTGCTGGAGGCAAAGACCGGGTGGTTTCTGCCGAAAGATCTGAACGAATGATAGCTGCAATTATAAAAGCGGGCGGTAAAGAGGCAAAAATTAAAATTTACCCCGACGAAGGCCATGGCGCCTCGCGTGTTGTTTTCGGTGGTTCCGATTTTTACCAGTGGATATTCTCTAAGAAACGGCGGTAATCTTGAGGCAGAGAGAAAAACAGGCACAGAAACGCACAAAGCTCTTTCAACGCTTTTTCTTTCGCTCTTTAATCAATTTCTCCAGCTGAACCAAGCGAGGCTCAACCTCCAGCAGATAATCCGACCGCGCACGCCAGGCTTGCCCAATCTCATTCTGCAACTTCACAAAGGCCGGGTCAGTTTCCCTCAACCGCACATGCGCCTTTCTTCGCCCTTCCACCACGTCTTCATTGGAAACATTGAGTTGCGGATATGCCTTCTGCAAATCCTTCTCCAGTTTTTCGCGCTGAGCAACCAGTTCCCTAAATACTGTATCCTTTTTTATTGCCGTAAGGCGCACCCTCTCCAAAGCAGCACGATATTGACTGGCCGGAAGCTCCTTCAACCCTTTCACTTTATCTTCCAGATACTCCACCTCCCTGCGCTTGGATTTATTGATGGCATTTACCGATTCTTTATAGGCTGAATTCTCCTTGCGCAGCTTGGTTCTCAGCTTGGCAACTGCTTTCTGACCCTCCTTGGAAGTCCGGTAGGCCGCCGGATACTTTGTCTTGGCCAATGCCTGCAACTCTTCATGACGTGCGACAACCGCACGGTACTTTGCATCAGTTTGGTACACCCGATCGATCGTGACCATTTTCAAATCCTTCAATTCCTCCTCTGGAGCACGCTTTGACCAAGGCCTGGCTGATTGTCTTTTGAATAATGGTCGTCTTGCAGACTCCCAACCTTTCTTCGCCTTGGCATGCCAGATACCTACATTATCAAAAGCAGCACCGGATTGATCCACCTGAAAGGCAAAGTATTCCCTTTTCCGGTTCAGCATCGGGTGTTTACCCACCACAAAATGTTTCGCATCCAATCGCGCCAAAATTTCATCACCCACCACTTCCACCTGCATCGTGTACCACTTGCCTTTCTCAAACCGGAACGGACACTCACCAAGGATTGTTGGGAAATACGGCACACTCTTGTCATCAGCTGTCTTGAGGCGAAACCGGTTGCGGCGAATGTGCACACCAAAATTGTAGTGCCCTCCTCCACCGCTCACCAAGCGGATCTCTTCAGCTCCACGAAACTGAAAATCGAAACGTATCACCACATCCTTATATTCGGGTTTCTTGATAAAGATGCGCTTATTCTCTCCGGGCAAATCATTACGCACTAGAATTCCATCACGAGCTTCCCACCACTCCAGAAAATGCCACGTATCCCTATCCTCACCTTCAGCAAATGCTTCAGCCTTATAAACTGCAGTCGGATCTGCCAGAAGCGGTGGCAGATTCAAATCCAAAGCCCACGCAGACTGCATGGCTACCAGACTAATAACACCCAAAGGGAATCTCACGGGACTCATTAAGGCAAATCAGTCTTATTTATGCCAGCCACAAAGGATTCGGTTGCAGCAATCCCCTACCCAAGGCATCCTCTTTTCCATCCAATGGAAATTCTCATGATAAATCGAATAATGTTTATACGAACATTCTGTGCACTGCTTATTTTACTGGGGTCAGTTCGCGGCGAAACGGCTGAAACCGCCAAAAAGAAGCTGCAGATCTTTATCCTTGCAGGCCAGTCGAACATGGTGGGCCACGCAAACCACCATACCATCGCAACCCTTTACCAATCGGATAACGCCAGAGACAAGAGACTCCTTCAAATGGTGTTCAGGAACCGAAGCGGTCTATCCAAAAAAGTGCTAAACGAACAACTAAAGCGAACCAGAAGGATCGATGAACTCACCGGCGGGATTTCAAACGAGAAAATCAAGGCGATGAGGGCTGGCCCTGAGAAAACGGCTTTGGAAACGGAGGTAAAGAAGCTCAAGGAGGAGTCTGAGGCTTACAAGAACAAGATCATTTCAGCGTTCGTCGTCTCCGATCAGGTTTACATCACGTCTATTGCAGACGGCAACCGGGCCTCCGGCCCTTTAAGTGTGGGTTATGGCGGCAACCGTGATAAAATCGGTCCTGAATTCGGATTCGGCCTCTCAATGGCTCAAAAAATGGATGCGCCCATCCTGATTATCAAGACCTCCTGGGGAGGCAAGTCCCTGAATTATAATTTCAGGCCGCCTTCAGCCGGGCCTTACAAACTCAATGAAAAGGAAAAGGCCGCAAAGAACGCTGCAGATATTGGCAAGAACGCGAGCCTCAATTGGAGGATGATGAATGAGGCCGTCCACAAAGTGCTTAAGGACCTGAAAAAACATCACCCGGCCTATAATGCAAAAGTGGGCCATGACATGGCAGGTTTTGTCTGGTTCCAGGGCTTTAACGACCAGTTTTCCGATGAGTTCCGCAATAACTACCGAAATAACATGGTTCATTTTGTGAAGGACGTACGAAAAGAATACAAGGCACCCTCTATGCCCTTTGTAATTGGGGTACTGGGAACCAATATGACCAAGGAAGGCGTCGACAAGAACGCGGTCTCGGTGGCTCAACGTGAGGCAGCTGCTGCTCCTGAATTCAAGGGTAATGTTGTTTCGGTGGATAGCTACAAGGTTTATGATCTGGAAGCACGCAAGGTTTATGATAGCGGTTGGCCAAAGCATTTTGCCGAATGGTGTGTTGTAGGCAGCGACCGACCTTATCATTACCTGGGTAGCGGCAAGTTTTTTGTTCGCCTGGGTGACGCCTTTGCCAACGCCATGATTGGCCTGATAGAGAACCCGAAAGGGTCAAATTCAGAAAAAATCGCCGTTAAGAATGGAGAAAAGATCGCCTTTTTAGGCGACTCCATTACTGCTGCAGGCAAAAGGCCCGGTGGCTACTGTCAATTGGTTTTAGCAGCACTAAAAGATCAAGGCATCGAAGCGAAGCCGGTATTTGCCGGAATTGGCGGACATAAATCCAACCAGATGCTGGCACGTCTGGAAAGGGATGTCCTTAGGCACAAACCTGACTGGATGACCCTAAGCTGTGGAGTCAATGATGTGTGGCATGGCCAACGCGGAGTGGATTTGGAGTCCTACAAAAAGAACATCAGAGAGATTGTAGACAAGACGCAGGCCGCCGGAGTAAAGGTGATGCTACTCACCTCAACCATGATCAAGGAAGACCAGGGTAATGCCCTTAATCAAAAATTGATGGGTTACAACGAGTTCCTCAAGGCATTGGCAAAGGAGAAGAAATGTTTATTGGCTGACTTAAATGCCGATATGCAGGCTGCACTGAAAACCTTCCCGACGGATGCACCCAAGGGAAAGCAGTTGACCAGTGATGGAGTGCACATGAACAAGGCCGGCAACATCATGATGGCAAGAGGTGTTGCCAGAGCTTTTGGACTCACAGACCAGCAACTGGATCAATCGGCAAAAAACTGGAAATAATGTTCGTTGGGTTCGATTCCCAAAACACATCCAACTCTTTTCTAGGTTATTCCAATTGGAATCTGTGGGTTCCTGGAATTCCTGTAATTGGGTTCAGGGGTGAATCCAGAGAATTAGTCGTGGAAACAACTGTGGAATCTGTATCGAGACATGTGAGATCTCCCGGGAGACTTGGGTCTCATCGGGATTGATGAATTACCTGAGATGATCGGGTGGAAATAAATAGCCGCTATTCGCTGCGGCATAGTGGGAACACGTTTATTCTCCTGATGATTTGTTATTACTCTTACCTAAGAGCTTCATAAGCCATACAACAGCCAAGGTTACAATAAGTAAAACTATGACAAGCATACCAATTACAAAAACCCCACGTACTCCCTCCAATCCTAGATGGTGACTTATTACGGCAAAGAGAAAGAAAGCTGCCAATGAACCAAAAGCAAACAAGAATTGAACGCCTGGGGTTGGGAATTTTTTGAAAAACCAAACGAAAAAAAACGCTGCGAGGGTGGTAGCAATTCCCGCTACAAAAACTCCTGCTACATCTGTTCGGGATTCCGGAATGAGGAGAAAGGCTACTAAGGTAATGGCTGCAGATATACAGCCAGCGGCAAATATGATCTCTCCGAATTTTTTGAAGAAGCTAATTCACGTAGTTATCAAGTATCCATTGTCCAAATCAAGGTATTTACCCTCTCTCCACCCTGATTCAGAGAAGTTCAGAGGATCATCACTTCTATCCCAATGGTCTCCCCAATTCCCACGAGAAATACTGAGATTCGTTAAACCGAAAAATCCCACATACCAACATCACTCTAGAAATAGGGAGAACATTGGGAGAATTGGGTCTCTCAGTGTTTTCTGAGTGATCAGTGTGATAGCCGTATTTCCCCTGAAAACTGATGATTCGATGTTCGTTGGGTTCGATTCCCAAGTTACAACTGGTTTAGTTGAGTCCAGGATGTTTGGCCTTGAATTCAGGGAAAGGTGCCGGAGCATTCTTCGGGAACCGGTCCAGAATCATCTGTAACCGCTGACGGCGGCCCGGGGCAATTTTATCCAGAGGGTTCACCTCTCGCTCCTGACGTGGATCCTTGATTAGATTATGAAAGGCACCCTTGTTGTCGACGATATGGTACCAGTCACGTATCATGCGAAAGTCACCAATCTGGGAATAGATCCAGCTGCGCTTTTTAAAGGGATCCTCATCGCCGCGCAAACTGGGCAGAAAGGATTTACCATCCAGCTTAAGCGTTTTGGGCGGCGTTACTCCCCCCAGATCCAGAAAGGTCGGATAGAGGTCGGTAAAATCAATCAGGTCACGCGACACAACACCGCCCTTGTTAATATAGGGCCTAAGAAAAGGTGCCCGGACAATAAACGGCACGTGCGCACCCCAGTCAGCCTGACGCCCCTTACCTTTGGGATAAGGTTCTCCATTGAGTGTACCCGGTGAGGCCGAACCGTTATCTCCGGTAAATACAATGAAGGTGCGGCCCTTCAAACCCGATTCATCCACTGCAGCGACCAGCTTGCCCACCAAATGGTCCATGTAGGTAACATTGCCTGCGTACAGAGCCGGTTTTCCTTCCGGTGCACTGGCTTTATTCATTGGTGTAGTGGTATGCGGTCCGTGGGTCAGGAGCATTGGATAATAAATCAGGAAAGGGTCATCCTTGTGGCGCTTTACATAATCAATCAGGAAGTTGTTGATCGTGTCCGGACCATAGGGAACCTTGCTGCGCTTACCATTGGTCACGAGTAACCCATTCCAGAAACGTTCTTCGGTCTCAGGTTTACCTTCCTCGACTCCCGGCCACACACAGTGCTCATCAAACCCGTGTTTCTTCAAGGCATCAGGATCCTTCCCCAAATGATTGACCTGCCACTTGCCTCCAATGGCCGTGGCATAGCCTGCTTCGCGCAATAATCGGGCAAAGGTAACAAACCGATCGGCACGCAATCCCGCCCCGCCCCATCGAGGCACATCGTAATGCTGCACCCAGCCGTGGTGGCAGGGGTATTGACCCGTTAGCAATGTCACCCGGGTGGGTGTACAAATTGGAGTACACCAAGCGGTTTGGTAAAGCACTCCCTCCTTGGCCAACCGGTCAATATTGGGGGTCGGATGCTTTGCTCCATAGCAACTAATCCAGTCGCGCCCCATATCATCAACCATTATAAAAATGATATTGGGTTTCTGGGCTGCTCCAGCCTGTACAGCGAATAGCAGTAAAAGAATCAGCTTTTTCATTTCGTATGAAAAGGTTCGCTGGCTACCACCTGCTGGATGAGTTCACGCAGACCATAGTTGTGCTGAGGCATGGCCGCAACAATCCGGTCAATATCATCGCGATCGGTAAAGCTGATCCTTCGACCCATCGCGTAGATGAAGAGTTTCTCGGTCAGGCAGCGGGTGAATTGATCCGGCCGCGCCTTAAGGTAAGTCTTTATCCCAGGGGGCCCATCAATCACCGTGCCATCAGGCATTTCCCCGGAGCCATCAATGGGAAGTCGTTTGGCATAACGGTCGCGCCAGACTCCCACGTAGTCATAATGTTCCATGGATAAACCAATCGGATCAATTTTGCGGTGGCATTCATAGCAGGTGGGATTATTGCGGTGTTTTTCCATCAGAGCACGAATCGTGGTCACACCCCGGGTGTCGGGTTCAATCGGATCGACATCCGGCGGAGGGGGACTGGGGGGAGTACCCAATAAATTTTCCAGTACCCAAACACCGCGCATCACCGGTTGGGTTTCCACTCCATTTGATGTTGCAGTCAGAATACTACCGTGACCGAGCAATCCTCCCCTGTGGTGCTCGGGCTTGAGAGAAACCTTTTGGAATCCCTCCCCTGCAACACCGGAGATTTTGTAGTGGCGGGCAAGGGCCGCATTAAGAAAGGTGTAATCCGAATCAACAAAATCCAGGATGCTCCGGTTATTGGAGAGTACATGTTGGAAGTAGCGTTGAGTTTCCTCGCGCATGGCCTCTTCAAGGTTATCGGCGTAATAGGCCCTGTTCTTTTCCGGGTCAGGAGGCATTTCACCGAGTTTGCGCAGGTGCAGCCATTGCCCGACAAAATTGTCGGTCAAGGAGCTTGCCTTGGGGTCTTTAAGCATGCGCTCCACCTGCAGGCGTAATTCTGCCGGGGTATTGAGTTTACCTGAAGCAGCCGCCTCACGCAGTAAATCATCAGGCATCGAACTCCAAAGGAAATAGGACAGCCTTGAGGCCAACTCATAACTATCCAGTTTACCCACACCCTGCTTCGGGGCCGATTCAGTGAGGTACAGGAAACGCGGGGAAGTCAGTATCGCCCGAACCCCATAACGGGCGGCCGACCAGAAATCCTCGTTCTCTTCCAGGTAACGCTCGGCGAGATCCAGGTACGGCTTGATCTCTGCATCCGTTACAGGCCGCCTAAAGGCTGTGTTGGCAATCCGGGTCAGGCAGCTGCGTAGATATGCCGCATCGGGTGCCACCGGTGATGGAGGAAAAAACCGGTCAAAACCCGGCAGAGGCCACTCTTCATAAAAAGGCCCCTCAATCTCGAGCGTTTTAATGTGAAGTTCAGGGCCCGAACCCACGTACATCTCAGGCGGGTTGCGCATGGGGTAGAGGGCATCCTTATTGTACTTGGGTAAAACCTTGCGCAGGATACGCTTGAAGGATCCATTGGGGCCATTGGCCCAATGCACATGGAAGGTAAAACCCTTTTCCAGCCAAACCCGGTGTTCAATTTCAACCACCTTATCATCAGGGATTTCGTATTCGCCAATAATTCGATGGGCGGTTGCTCCCAGTTCACGTGAGTCGATGGAAATTGAAAGCCGCATGGGCTCATTGGAATTGAACCGCAAATCCGAATCCTTGTAGCGGGACTTTCTGCGAACTGCCTGGGCGGAAAAACGAATCGCGTATTCACCATCAGCGGGTACTCCTCGTTTTTTATCCAATGCAGGAAATCCCAGCGGTTGACGAAACTTAATGTATAAACGACCGGCTTCCCGCCGGGCCACCTTGTCGATCCCCACCCCGTTAAGGATAACCTGCTTAACATCTGCTTTCTCCCGAATTCCCGACTGGTACTTGATCATCTTCGGACGGGGTCCGGGACGAATCACCTTGGCGGCCACTTTACGGGCCGCTTCCAGATAATTTTGGAGCAGTTGATCTGAGGCAATCAGGCCTTCACCCACATTATCAAAACCATCAAGGGAATCATCGGGAGGAAACGTGGTGGTGGGATCAAAATCCACCATCTTCAACTCAAACAGATCCCGGATTGTGTTCAGATATTCAACGCGGTTTAAGCGGCGCAACACCACCTTGCCGGAGTTTTCGCGGGCCATCTTACGTGCACGCTCCAGTGCCTGGGTCAAGTGTGCCACCACCTTCGTGGTCTCGGCAATCGGCGGCTGTTTCTTTCCTTCAGGGGGCATTTGGGCCAAATTAAGCTGATCCAGGATCTCCTGAAAGGTTTCTGCCTCAGCCACCTGGGTAAAGTCGCCACTCAGCTGATCAAAACGTCGGTCTCCCTTTTGTTTCTTGGCACCATGACAATCATTACAATAGGTCTTAAGATAAGGCTGAAGCAAGTCGGCCGGTTCAGCCGCCTGCACACAGGCAGCCAACAGGCACCCGACAATGAGAAGGTGCAACCTCATCAGGTTAGCAGATGATTCAGGTTGCCGGTACTGGTGGAAAAACGGTCGGCTTCCACTCCCAACTGCTGGAGGATCGAGACGTAAAGATCGCAAAGAGGCCGACCATCCCGGCCATGCCGTTCAAAACGGTGATGGTGGCCGTGCTTAAATCCGCCACCTGCCAACATGATGGGCAGGTTGCGACTGGAGTGGGAACTGGCGTTACCCATCCCACTGCCAAACATCACCACCGTGGATTCAAAAAGCGAACGACCTTCAGCATCCCTGGCAGCCTTGAGACGATCCAGGAACCGCGAGAACTGCTGTGAATAGTAGAGTTCAATGATGGTCAGTTGCCGCAGCAGGTCCGGGCGCTTTCCATGGTGACTTAAGGAGTGATACCCCAGAGTAATCCCCTCAAAAGGAAACAAACGGTTTCCGCCCGGATGACCAAAGGTGATGATATTGGTCAGGTTGGACTGCAAAGCCAAAATCATCAGGTCATACATCACCGAGGTGTTGTAGGGATAAGACAAATCCACCACCATTTCATCATCCCCTTTGACAACCTTGTCGCTGGCCTTGGGCTTGGGCACATCAATCCAGTTCTCCCTCCGCTCCAATTTACGTTCCACCTCGCGGATGGCCGTAAGGTATTCATCCAGCTTAGCCTGATCGGTTTTGGAAAGGAGCGGATTAAGCCGGCGCGTGTCCTCGCGCACCACATCCAGGATACTGGCGTCCTCACGAAGATGTTCCCGGGCCTTGGCCTTGACCTTCGGATTGTCATCAAGAAACAAGCGGGCAAAAATTTGCGTGGGATTACCCGTGCTGGGCAGCATCACACCCGCACGCGACCAGGAGGTACCTCCTGAACCCATCCGCAGCGTGGGAAAGCGTGTGTGTTGGCCGATCTTCTCGGACAAAAACTGATCCAGAGACAACAACCGTTGGGGGTTATCCTTGGTATCCTTGAGTTCCATCCCGTTGAGCAGGGTATTGGAACAACCATGCCCACCACCCACCTCGGGATGATCCAGGTTGGTGAACACGGTAAGGTCACGGCGATGCTTCTCCAGAGGCTTTAGAAGCGTGGGCATCGCGTAGTCTGCCCCAGTCTGCTCAGGGAAAAACCCGCCCGGATTCATCCCGTAATTGGGGGCAACACAAACAAAACGTTTGGCCGGGCCAGATTTAACCGGAGCAGCACCCAAAGACTCCAGCGCGGGAAGAGCGATGGAAACCCCGACACCGCGCAAAAAGTTTCTTCGATTTAATGAACGCATATCCATTGATTTCATGAAATCTACTACCAGTGAACTTTTCTGTCTTGTAGTAATCGGACGAAAAATATCATGAAGAATTCAGCCCTAAAAAGAAACCATCAATTCAAGCGTGCCTTCAGTTGTTTAAGTAAGGCAGCCGCTTTTGCAGGGTGACTTTTGGCTAAATTTCTCGTTTCAACGCCGGAACTTTCATGGTCATACAATTCCAGTTCACCCCCTTTATGGGCAATCAGCCGGTGGGTTTCTGTACGAATAGTTTGCGCTCCGCGTTTGTAGGCGAAGGCCGGATGCCCTTTAGCTGCGGGGTTATCCAGCAAGGGTTTGAGAGATGTTCCATCCAGATCGGCTGGCGGCTTCAGGCCAGCCAGTTCACAAAGTGTTGGAAAAATATCCAAAGTTTCAACCATGGCACGCGTGGATTTACCGGGAGCAGCCATTGTCGGATAAGAAATAATCATCGGCGAACGCAATGATTCCTCAAACAACGCGTGCTTGCCCCAGATGGCATGTTCCCCCAGATGCCAGCCATGATCCCCCCATAATATAACGATGGTCTTCTCGCGTTGTTTCAACTCTTCGAGTCGACCCAGCAATCGTCCCACCATGGCATCGGCATAAGTCACACAGGCCGCATAATGTTTGCGCACCTCCAGGGCGAAGTCCGCATCGGTATTGGGGTTGCGTTTCCACCGGTTGTATTTCATGAATTCACCTGAGCCATGCCAGGTTGTTTTGCCCTCGGGCTTCTGTGGGTGCGGCGTGTCAGGCAGGTTCACCTCACGGTAGTATTTCATGTACTTGGCCGGCGCACCAAAAGGCAGGTGCGGACGAATAATGCCCACTGCCAGAAAGAAGGGTTTACCATCCTTGGCCAAACCATCCATCTGCTTTAGAGCCTCATCAGTAATTAATCCATCAGGGTAGGCGCTATCAGGCCCCTTGAAGGATTGGAATAAATCCATGTCCTTGGCGTTTTTACGGATCTCTCCATTGGCCAAGCCATGCATCGCGCCTCTCGGATGCCGCCATGGACCCGCAGGCAAAATATGCCGGGTCCAGGCTTCGGGCATCTCGGGCTTGTCAGCCTCATCCCAATTTGCACCACCCCGACCGCCCGGATGATGAGACACCTTACCAACCGACACGGTGGAATAACCATGCTTACGAAACCAGGCAGGAAGACTCTTCCCTTTCATCGCCTCAGCCTGACGAAATAATGCGCCATTATCCGCAGGCCCGTAAGTACCGGTAAGCAGCGTGTAGCGTGAAGCCCCACAGGTGGGCGCCTGCACATAATGCCGGTGAAAAGCACGGCCCCGGGAGGCAAGTTTATCAATATTGGGCGAATGGATATAATCCACCCCGAAACACTTCAGCTCCGGCCGCAGATCATCGACGCAAATCAGCAGAACATTCGGCTTCCCTTCCGCATTGGAAACAAGCGGGCACAGGAACAACAAAAAAAGAATGTATTTACGCATCAGAAGAAAGGACGATGAGTAAAACCCGCACCATTTGCAATGCCGCAAATCCAATTTTACCCGCAAATCATAATGCCCACCAATCTCGACGACTATCCCCAAGGGCCGGGAACCTATTACGCCAATCCTGCACCGAACTGATATTCAGATCAGCAAAAATGACCGACTCCTCAGGACCCGCCTCAACAAGGCGATCCCCATGTGGATCAACCACCACACTGGCCCCATCATACTCAAGATGAGGATCGGACCCGCACCGGTTCACTCCAACCACGTAAGCCAAATTTTCTATTGCCCGCGCCTCCAATAATTTCGTCCAATGATGCGTTCGCATATTTGGCCAACTGGCAATGACCGTAAAGATGTGTGGCGGGTTCTCCATCATCATTGCCTTACGAAAAAGTTCAGGGAACCTTAAATCATAACAAATAAAAGGACAGAGCCTGAGCCCGCCGGGTAATTCAAAGCATTGAATATCATTACCCGCCTCATAATTCTCGCCCTCCTTACCCATGTTAAAGGGCTGTATCTTGGAATAGTACCCCACCCGTTTCCCTTCAGGGTTGATCAGTAGCGCATCATTGGTCGGGTTTCCTCCTGGGCGCGCAAAAGCCAATCCGCCCATAACATAACAGGCTGTGTCGCGAGCCAGTTCCTTGAGAAAGGATTCTGTGGGGCCATCCTCCGGTTCCTGCAACGATTGGCTCTCCATTGAAAACCCCATGGCAAATAGCTCAGGCAAAACCAAGAGACTGCCTGATTGCGGCTCAGTGCGACTTGTCCATTCACGCACCTTTTGAAAGTTGGACTCCTTATCCTCCCAAACAATATCCAACTGGTAGGCGTAGACGTTCATACCCTACTCCACATCAGCCGGGCTAAGACGGGGGATATCCTTGGCATCAGGATGTTGATCCTTACGGCCGTGCATATAAAAGGCGGTCCACTCGGCAAGGCGACGACCGAGAAGCTTGCAGGATTCCTGAGCCTCCGGTTCACGCGGCGACTTGCACGCAACCGCACCGTAATGGCCGGTCATCTTGCGGCCCGCATACTCGGTAACGCCAAAAACCAGAAAGCCAAAATTCATCAGCACAGTGTGGATCGACTGGCAGGCCAGTTCCATTCCCCCACCCCAACCCCCGGCACTGGAAAAGGCACAGGCAATTTTCCCATCCACCTTCATCCACGAACCGATCATTTGCTCATCCCAAAAACGTTTCATCTTCCACGAAAGCACCCCCATGTTGGTGGGGCTACCCACCGCCAATCCATCACACCACTCCACATCAGCAGGCTTGGCTTCCTCCACAGAAAGAACACGCACCTCGGTGTCCGGCACCAACGCAGCCCCTTGCCCAACAAGATTGGCCATCTCCTTGACGTTTCCGGTTGCTGAATCAAAAAGGATAAGAATTTTGTTTTGCGCCATGTTATTTACTATCCACAACAATTTTATCCAGCGCCTTACTCAAGCGTTTACGAACCGGGATGTGCTCATTATTCGTGGCAAGATTCACCCATTCATTCGGATCCTTCCTGCGGTCATAGAGCTCTTCACTGCCATCTTGATAGCGGATATAGCGCCAGCGCGTTCCGCTCAACGCATGGTTCCCCTTATCAAAGGTCGTCACCACAAGACGATCACTGGCCTGCCCGGGATTTTGCAGCAAAGGGCGCAAAGAAACTCCATCCAAACGTGTGACCTTCGGCAATTTACATAAATCCAAGAGTGTCGGGTACAAATCAATCAAGCCAACCGGGCTGTCACATTGTTTTCCAAGGGCATATTTTTCGCTGGAGCCAGATGGCGGAACCAATAACAAGGGCACCCGGGTCGACCGCTGCCAGCCGGTCCATTTTCCCCAATGCTGCTTCTCTCCCAGGTGCCAGCCGTGATCACTCCAAAGAACCACCCAGGTATTCTCCTGCAGCCCTTCAGTCTTCAATTGCGCCAGCAACCGCCCCACCTGCGCGTCCACAAAGGTAACACAGGCCAAATAAGCCTTCACTGCCGCCTTCCATTGGCCGTGCTTCACCGTGGTGGCATGCGACCCTGCAGTCACTGCCTCCAGTGCCCATTTTCGCCCCGCAGGACTCAGGTCGTCCAGATCGTCCTTTTGAACCGGCGGCAGCTTGATGTCTTTGCCCCTGTACAAATCAAAATATTTCCTTGGCGCATACAGTGGTATGTGCGGGCGGTAATAACCCACTGCCATAAAAAACGGCTTGGACTCCTCATGTTTTTCCAGTTCGCCGATGGCCCAGTCGGTAATCCTTCCATCCCCCATCGCATTATCCGGAACATCCAGCGCGGCCCAGTCAAAAGATTCCCCCTTGGGATCATCAGGACTGCGGTCACTGGGCATACGGTTAAAAGGCAGCACATATTCCCGCTGCCCTAATTTCACGACATGCCTGGGATTGGCAGTCCCCTTACTGGGCAAATCGGCCTTCGTGTAGCTGACTTCCTTGCTGGGAAAAGGACTCCAACGTTGACCGGTATAATATTCATTCTGAAAGAGCCCCTTACTCCCGCTGTGCAATAACTTACCCGTACCATAGGTAACATAACCTCCTGCCTCTACGGCTTTTGGCAAAAGCAGCACCTTCTTGTGCTTTTTGTACCAACCCTTGTCACCGTTATTGTACATGCCGGTTCGGAAAGGCTGACGCCCGGTAAAGATTGAGGTGCGCGAAGGCCCGCACAAGGGAGCCGCACAATGGGCATTGTTGAAGCGAATACCTCGCTTTGCCAGCTGATCTATATGAGGCGTAATCGCCTGGGGATGCCCCCCGAAACACCCGACCCAGTCATTCAGGTCATCAATGGCAATAAAAAGGATGTTCGGCTTTGCTGCTGCATTTTGAGAATAAAAAATTCCTCCCAACAAACAAACAAGGCAAGAGAGATAACGCATAAGATTCAGCTATTTTATTTGACCCGGGTCCAGCACCGCGTGCTTCACCGATTGGCGCAGGTAGGTATAGGTGATGTGCACCTTGCCGTCCTTCGCTTGAATGACTGCCGGGTACGAATATTCACCCTTGGCACGTTCCAGGGTAAGTACTGGTTTCCAGTTTTTCCCGTCACTGGAAATAGCCACGTTAAGCATATTGCGTCCGGAGGGAAACCTGAGGCCGCGGGTGGTATGATTATAGACGATGAGCTGGCGGCCATCCTTGAGGGTCACTGCATCGGTGCCGGCATTCGGATTGGGCAGAATGGAGGCAGTCATTTTACCCCAGGTTTTACCTCCATCATTCGATTCACTTTGAGTCACTACTTTTTGCTGACTGCGACACATCACCTGCATGCGACCATCGGCGTAAGTGAGGACACTGGGTTGAATCGCACCAAACTCCTTTCCATCATTGATGGGGCCAATCACTTTCCATGTCTTCCCGAAATCCTGCGTAGTCTCAAAGTGTACCCTCCACCCCTTGTGCTCCGTACTGGAGGGACAAAGGATGGTGCCATTGGCAAGTTGAACGGGCTTGTTTTTTACCGGGCCGATCAGGTGCCCGATTTTGTCATCCCTGCCGAGCTTGCGACGGTTACCCCAGGTCCTGCCATTGTCCTCGGAAACCAACAGTACACCCCACCAACGACTGGGCGTGGGGCCCACCTTATAGAAGAGCATTAGTGGCCCCTTTTTGGGCTGGAACAAAACCGGATTCCAGCAGGAATATTCCTTATCCTCCCCTTCCGAACCATCGGCCACTTCAATTGATGCAGTCCACCTACCTTCCACCAGCCGTGATAGGCGAATACCCACGTCAGTGTGTTTCTCGCGGGTGCCTGCAAACCATGCAGCTACTAACCCATGGGGGGTTTCGGCTATGGTTGAAGCATGGCATTGCGGGGTCGGCCGGTTCTCCAACGAGTAAATTAAATCGGCCGAGACCAACGCGCCCTGCCCTGGCACAGCCAAGGGCGGCAACTCGGCAGCCGTAACAATCCCGGCGGCACAAAGGAGAATACTGATCAATTTCATTTTAAGCGTCTCTTAAGCCAGGCACCGTACTCGGGCCGCTTACTCCATTCAGGGAAAAAGGGCTTATAGGCATCAACCGTGTTCCAGAAAATGCGCGGCGGCTGCGGACCCACCTTGCCTTCAGGATAATCCTTACCCGCCACACTGGCTTCAATGGAGGCATTGATGGCCTCCGCCTTTTTCTTCAGGCGCTGAGCAATCCTGGGTTCCTTTTCAAAAAGGTTTGTGGCCTCCGCAGTGTCTTTTTCGAGGTTGTACAGCTCCAACTTTACCCCCCTCTTGTTGGGCAGCGAGATTAGCTTGTATTCATTGTCAATTATCACCAACCGGTCACGACTCCGAAATGGTAATGGCTTTTTGCGTGGTCCAATCTCGTTCGAAAACAGGGGCTTTAAACTTACCCCGTCCTGCGGTTGGAGCATGGAGGAAGCGGACAACCCCGCCGCCTGCGCAATCGTTGGAAAAATATCCACTGCCCCTGCCGGGTATTTTGTTATGCGCGGTTTTGTAATGACTTTAGGCCACTCAATAATAGCGGGCACACGCAACCCACCCTCGTACATGCTGCTCTTGTAACCGCGCAAACCACCGGTGGTGTCCGGATCAAACCCCGGCAACCCCCCGTTATCACTGGTAAACCATAGCAGGGTATTCTGTTCCACGCCCAGTTTGCGCAGGCCCCGGCGCAAAGTGCCAATACTGCGATCCATGGCAACCAGCTCCCCGTAATGTTCCTGGGCCTTGGCACTGAGCTTGGTGAAAGGTTTTTTATCCACTTCAGCCGCCACCCACGGACTGTGCGGTGTGCCGTACCAGAGCACCGTAAAGAAGGGCTGCTTTTCCTTCACCTTGGCAGTGATGAATTTCAATGCCTCATCGACCACGATCTCAGAGGAGTCCCCTTTGAAATCCTCGAATTTTCCTCCGCGACTCATCAGGGGGTCACGCTCAAAAAAGTTGGTGACTGACACCCACACATCAAAACCAAACCTCTTAGGCCCATGGGTATCGTTCTTAAGGATCGGCACACCGGGACCACGCAGCCCGTTCAGATGCCACTTGCCAAAATGACCTGTCCCATAACCTGCCTTCTTCATGGCTTGCGCCAGCGTTTTCTCCTGTGAGCGCAACGCGTAGCCATGATCAAACACACCGGTGCGGTCATGCGTGCGGCCGGTTAACACCGTGGCCCGGGTGGGCGAACAAACCGGGCCACCGGCATAAAACCGGTCGAAGCGCAGTCCGGCCCTGGCCATAGCATCCAGATGCGGCGTCTTGAGTACAGGATGATTGTAATAGCCCATCTGACCCCAGCCCTGGTCATCAGCCATCACCAACACCACATTCGGCCGGGGCGCCGCCAAGGCAGCAAAGGAAAGCATAAAGGCAAAAAGGAAACGCATGGGCTCAAGGATAACCAAACCCACCTGAAGGAACAGGTTTTTCATTTCTCTTGCCCGCAATGCATCATTCACGCACCGTCCGGTCTGGTGCAAATCTTCAAAACAACCCTGCTACTTGGACTCCTGATACTGGCTTTTCCAACCGCCATGGCCGCCCCGGCCAAATGGCAGCAAAGTTATGATGCGGGCTATCTGGACGGGGAAGGTCAGTGGGCCGGCGGTTCGGAGATCATGCATTTGGCCGCTCACAAGGGAAAACTCTATGCAGCCAATGGCTACTGGCTGGATGCGCGTTGGGTGATTCCCCCCGACGGCCAAAAACAGTCCGCACAGGTGTTGCGACTGGATCAGGCCGATGGCCGATGGCAGGTGGACCTTGATCTGGGCGAGGCCAATGACTTGGGCCTGCAATATATGAAGGGTAACATTCTCAAGTCAGTCACCTTCACACGGGATAAACAGGGGCACCCGTTAAAAACACCGGTTCAACTTCTGGTCATGGCCGCGGGCGCAAACTTTGAACGGGGCGGCGCCGTCTCCTGCTGGGTGCGCAATGATGATAATGAAAAGTGGAACCACACACTGGTGCGCCATGGATCCAATAGTGGCGGGGTACGCTGGGTGCCGCGTGATTTGCAGGTATACCGTGACAAAGTAACAGGTGTAGAACGGATTTTTCTGCTGCTCGGAAACCCTGGCATCATCAGCGGAGTGTATGACCCCGGCGAAGCCTCACGCATTCGTTGGGATCGACATGTGGAGTTTCCCTTCCTGACCAAAGGCACTTTCTTCACGCGACCCCTGGGTATTGCCCAAGCCAATAACGCGCTGCACTTTTCAGAAGGCCCCTCCATCTTCCGCCGCATTGATGGTGAGCAGCCAAGGTACGAAGAGATACTCAACCTGGCTGAGGATACTGACACCGATGTGGGCGGCATCCGCGGGCTGACCGCCATTAAAAACCCGAACGGCCAAGGGCAATCACTGCTCTTTGTATGGGCACCGGGTGAACGCTCCCAAAGTCAGGTGAAGCGACTCGATCCCGATGGCAAAGGCGGCTACACGCTGCATAACGAGGCAAACCTCGGCCAGCTGATGAGCCTCAAGCTCGGAGTGAAGGTGCCCTACACCTTGGGTGGACATAACATGATGTACCCGGTAACCCACCCGGCCACCGGTAGGCGGGTTCACATTATCGGGTTCTACGGCAGCATGTCGGGTAAAGCGGAATTAACGTGGAAAGGTAGCCGTTTTTATGGCGGAGCACTCTTTGCGGTACGCACCCTGGATGGAAAATATTCCGTGCAGGAGGTCAATGGCCCTTACGCACAAGCCAAGACGCTGCTGGTTTCTCCGCGCGCCTTCTGTCTTTCACCCTTTAATAAGAATGAAATTTTTATTGGCGGCCACGATTCCAGCAACAAGATCTCTGACAACCTCGCTTGGATATTGCGCGCGCCACTCACTGTAGCGCTCGGGACAGAAAAAGGCCTGGCTGCCCCCGCCCTGCCCGATCATTCACCCCGCATGGCGCGTGTGGATGAGGGTCCGGTATATGAACTACGCATTTATGCGGCGGCTGAGGACCGGCTTGGACACTTGGTGAAACGCTTTCGCGAACACACCGACCGCCTGTTTCGCAAACACAAGATGGAACCGGTTGGTTACTGGCTTCCCACTGATGGCACTGCGAAGGAGAAACGGCGGTTCGTTTACATTCTCAAGCACCCTTCCCGCTACGCAGCGTATAAGAACTGGAATGCCTTCACCCATGACCCGGACTGGAAGCGCGGCGTCCTGGAGCAGCCGGAATTCCAGCGCCTGCTCAGTGAACGGCCCACGAGTATTTTCATGACGGCCACTGATTATTCGGCAAAAGCGCCCACTCTCAGCACCAAGATCGGTGGAGTTTACGAATTACGCACCTACACAGCCGCTGAAAATAAACTGGCTATGCTCAACGCACGATTTGCCAACCACACCACCAAGTTTTTTCTGAAACACGGCATAGGTAATATCGGCTACTGGACCCCTTATGACCGGCCTGAAAGCGAAAATACCCTGATCTATCTGATCCAGCACGAGAGCCGTGAAAAGGCGGATAAAAACTGGCAGTCTTTCAGTCAGGATCCCCAATGGAAAAAGGTTGCGCGCGATTCACAGCGCCAGGGCAAGCTGCTTAAAGGAAAGCCGGAGAGGCTCTACTTAAAACCACTGGATTTCTCGCCGGCCAAATAATTTAGGTTCGTAGTCAGGGCTCAACGGATTTGCATGAAGGACTTGTAGCCAAGAGCCTGCCTTTTGGCGGTACCCGCTTCCCGGATCAAGGAAAAGAGTTTTTGTGCCATGGCAGGATCAAGCAAGGCATCGCCTGTCCTCTTTTGCCACGACGTCAGTTCAGATCTCAGCCGACCGAGTGTCTTGGCTTGTGCGGGGTCTTGCGCCAGATTCTTGAATTCGTACGGGTCCTCCTTCAGGTCATACAACTCATACCTGGGCGGTTGTTTCATCAACCCATAAGCCGCTTGAACCTGTTCTGGGGCAGCAGCCATAAGTTCGGCCTCAGGAGCCTCAAAAAACTTTTTACCCATGGTAAAGGCATAGCCGGGATTCACCTCTCCGGCGAGCGGATTGTAGATCAGCTTATAGCGTGGGCCACGCACTGTCCGCTGGGGCCAGGGATTGTGATTGGAGTGAACGTGAAACTCAGTGAAAAGATAGTTTCGCCATTTTGGGCTCGCCCCATGAATAATAGGCTTAAGGGACTGGCCGAGCAGTGACTTGGGTATCTGAACCCCGGCAATTTCGCAGAAGGTCGGGAATAGATCGAGGGTCGTGACCAGCTCCTTCCTTTTCTGCCCACTCTTTGCCCCGGGCCAGCGGATAATCATGGGAATTTTTACTCCGCCTTCATAAGAGGTGCGTTTACCCCGCAGAAGATCGGCCCCGTGATCGCCAATATAAACCACCACGGTATCCCTGGCTTTCCCAGAAGCTTCAAGTGCCCTGAGTAGATCACCAATATACGAATCCAATCGCATCATGCAGTTGTAATAGTCGGCTGTCTGCTGGCGCAATTCAGAATGGTTGATTCCCATGTAGGGGATGGCATCGACATCCTTCCCGGTCAGGGGTTTGATCGGAAGCTTATCAACTGTCTTTATAAACGGGCGATGGGCATCAGGATAATTTACCTGCAAATAAAAAGGTTTATCACTTTGCTTGATAAACTTCGCTGCATTCTCCACGTAGGCAGCCATGTCCCTGCGGCTGAAATTGGCACTGGGGATGGCCTCAAAATCAAACGGGAAGGCACTCTTGGGATTGATGTGCAATTTACCGATAATGCCGGTGCGGTAACCCTCCTTGCCAAGGGTCTTCACCACGTTCTTTACCTTGCCTGAGTACATCGCGTACTTCCAGGTAGCCAACCCGATCTGCCCGTTCTGGTGAGGATAAAGACCCGTCAGAAAAGCAGCACGCGATTGCGAGCACCCTGCCTGTGGAACATAGGCATTGCGAAACAACGTTCCCTGAGCTGCTAGTTTATCAAGGTGAGGCGTCTTAACCGGCGCACCATAACATCCAATCTCAGGGCCGTTATCTTCTGAAACAATGAATAGGATGTTGGGTTTCTTTTTTGATTCGGACGCCTGCCCCCATAACGAGAGGCCCATTAAAAAAAATAAAAGCACCGCAACTGGAGATACTACTTTGGAGAGGCTCATCTTTGCCTCCTTATATACGCTCAGATTAAATGGAGAAAGAATTTCCCAAATATCAATACCGATCCGGTCCTCAATCCTTCTCAAGTAAAACTAAAGACTTAAATGCAGTTTAAGTGTCAGTTGCCCGGTTTTTCAGGCGCAAGGATTTCCATTTTACTGACCTGTAGACCAACCGAATCCCATAGCGAGTGACACCAGACGCTGCCAACCTTGAGATCGAACGGGGTTTTTGCCAAACCCGCAGCCCATTTCTTTAATGAAGGATCCAGGTGATACTCTTCCGGGTTCAGGGTAACATCAAAAGTCTCCCCGGGCTGAAACCGCTCAACCGGCTCAATAATCTGGAAGTGTCCGGCAAAATCGCCATTCGGCCTGCGTAGAGTCACACCAAACCAGATTGCGTGGGGCGTATCCATTTTACCCTGCACACGAATCCTCGAGCCCGGTTTTAGAATCACCGACGGACTATCTTTCTGCGAAACTCTCGTTGAAATAGTGTAGATCGTTCTCTGCTGCTTATCCAGCTTGGCGCTAATAGTGTAAGGGATGGCTCTAAGATGAGCCGGTTCACCTTCTTGGGCTGGAACCCAGTCTCCGTTACCCTCTTTTGAACCTCTCTCAAGTCGACTTTCCCAAATGGATATCGAATCAGGCAGGCGCTTTGGAGTCAGTTCATGATCCTGAGAAGCCACCACGCGGTGCTTGGCCGGCACGTCCACTGAAAGGTTGTCACTCAGTCGAGTAGCCCGCACGCGACCTTCGCTCACAGTGAGGGTGGCGGCAGTCGGCTCGGCATCCACGCTGAAGCGCGTACCGAGCACCTCGAACATCGCCGTGCGGGTCTGCACAAGCATCGGCCTGTCCTTCGGTTGAGGTTTAACGTTGGCCGAAAATCCGCCCTCCTTGAGGCGCAGTTTCTTCTGGCCATCATCAGAAAAGGTCAGCATGGAGTTGCCGGAGATCATTACCGTGGACCCATCGACAAACTTCAGCTCAAACCATGCGTCAGGCGTCATGCCTTCAATGGTGCCGCCTTCCAGAGAATCCCCCTCCTTGAGGTCTTTGCGCACGATGCCACGGTCGCCGGTGTATATCAGTGAGCCGCTCAGGGCATTGATGGTGGCGATGGACTTCGGCGTCTTGGCTGCGATTGTAGACGGCACTGTAGCGGGTTGATTCACGAGGGCATTGATAAAAAAGCCAATCATCACCAGCGCCGCCATGGCCAGCAGTGGGCGAATGTAAGAGGGCTGCGGCTGCGCGATGATGCCCTTATCCACGGCAGTAAAGTCGGGAATGGCCAACTGCTCGGCCAGCGCCTCATGCACGTCCATAAACGCGTGATAGTCCTCGCGCGCCTCGGGTTCGTCGCGGAGGATGTCGTTTAGCCGCGCGGTCTCTGCCTCGGTCAATTCGTCGTCGACCAGTCTGTTGAGCAGCGTATCCAGTTCGTTCCGCCAGGTTTGTTTGTTTTTACTCATGCTTGGTTCTCCTGTAATTGATTTTGGACGCAGTCCCGGAGACTGCACCGGAGTCGGTGCAGCTTAACCCGAACCGCGCCAACTTTCTTGCCAACTTTCATGGCTATTTGTTCCATGGCAAACCCACCTTCGTACCGTAATTTTATGACCAACTGATTTTCACTCGACATGGCCTCCAAGCAGGATCGCAGATATCTCAATACTTTCTCATGCATTTCGTTTTCATCTTCCCGCTCGGCGACAACTGCAAACACTTCATCGGTAAACACCAGCCGATCGCGCGCCTGCGTTTTTCGATACGACAAGACCTGGTAATGTGCCACGGTAATTGCCCAGGCATTGAAATTGGTGCCGGGTTCAAAGTCATTGGCCTTGCGACAGAGCATGAGGTTGGTCTGCTGCAACACCTCCCGGGCCTGTTCACGATTGGCCACGCGCCGAAAAATATACCCGTAAAGCCGCTGTTGGCACTGCGTCAGATCCAGAACAAATTCATCGGATAATTCCATTTTACTTCTGCAAAAAATTAATCACAGGGCGCGCCCGGTTATCGTACCCAACCGAAGGCACCAGACACATCATCAAATCCTTTCAGGAGAGAAGAATTCGACTGCCCTGCACCCTATCTAATAGCCCTAGGCTGAGAAAAGTTACAAATTTATCTGAAACATATGTAACTTTCCCAAGATTCAGACCTTAAAGAGGGTAATGGACAGTCAATACAGGATTGAAGGAGTTATCAGACCGCAGGACGCCGCGAAGACTGTATATATGATGGTCGATCTGGATCCAGCCGATGGGCTGGATACAGCTCTGGAAAAATTTGAACGCCAGATGATACAAAATGCTCTCCGGCGCAATGAATCCAATGTCACGACGACTGCTAAAGAGCTAAAAATGACCCGCCACGCTCTCTCTTACCGAAGAAAAAAACTCGGCTTATGATCCAATTCCAGGAGTAAAAATTGGGCTTCCGCACTTGTGTTATGCTAATTTGGACCGAAAATGTAACTTCCCAGATATTTAGGCTATAATATACTCCAGACACAGGCCATGCACACCGCCAAATCATATTGGATACTGTCCCTAGCGGGCATATTGCTGATTACCGGTCTTCCCCTGTCTGCTGCCGAAAAGAAGCCCGATAAGTCTATCGAGGAGAAAACCAAAATCCACAGGCTCAATACCAAACAACGTTCGGCCTACGATGCCTTCGTATACCTCAACCGCATTCCCGCTAAAGCAGATGAAGGTGAGGAGATACTCGATTTCACGGCACGCGTTTACAGCCTGCTAGCCAACCAGGAAGGTCGGGTCCTGATCAAGCTCCCCAAGGGCATGGGGCGCGAGGCCTATCTTGGTTACAAGACTTTCATGCGCACCGATGCCAAGGTGAGCAACGGCAACTGCGTCACCTGCCATACCCCGGAAAAGTTTACCGATCTAAAAAAACACGTCGTAAATCAAAACGGCAAAGCACTCCCCACCCCCTCACTGCGCAATCTGGCCAAAGATAAAGTGAATATCGCCAAAATGCTGCAATCCAAACTTGCCGCAGCCAAGGAACCCGATGCATCGAAGGATTATAAGTTAATGAAGCTAAACAAAACCGACCTCACCCATCTCGAAGCGTTTCTTAAACAGATGAACGATGTCGACGACAAAACTTTCCGAGAACTCATTCTTAAATCCAATGTTT
>JASLKQ010000033.1 GCA_030747505.1 Verrucomicrobiota bacterium
CACTCCGCCAATTCAAATTGATCCGGTGCGGATAACGGCCGGTCAAAAGCCCATAACGGGTGGGCACGCAAAAGGAGGCGGGCGCATGGGCGTCGGTAAAACGCATCCCCTCCCGGGCCAACCGGTCGATGCTGGGTGTGGGGTTGATTGATTTGGGATTGTAACAGCGTGCATCGCCATAACCCATGTCATCAGCCAGGATCAGGACAATATTGGGCAGCGAATCTTTCGCTTGAACAGAAATCCCTCCCAACAGGAAAAGCCCTATTAAAAACCGGTGCATGAGGCAATTGAACCACCGAGCACCCCACGAAGCAAGAGAGAGCTAGTTTTGTGTGAGCAATTCCCGGACCGCGGCAGCAATCTTCAGGCGATCCACTTCATCCACTTCATCCATTAAAGGCAGAATCGGACCCGTTTCGGCGATACCCGCCTCAGCAACGGCTGAATGCAGGACACGAATCGGATTGATGTTATTTCTAAGATCCTCCAACGGTTTAAAGGTTTTGCGAATGAATTCGGCCGCCTCAATGTCTTCGGCCTTCAAGGCCAGCAACATCCCCATAGAAAGACTCGGTGCCACACACACGCAGCCACTGGTAAAACTCTGCACGCCAAAACTGTTTATGTGGATGATTGCCGGCTGCTCGCCAATACCGCTAACGATGATTGACCGATCCACGCAATCAACCAGTTTGGCCAGATAATCATCCCGCCCAGGATCCTCACGCACGATGGCGTACTTGATCCAGTTTACAACGCCATCCTCAACCAGCGACTTTGCATCCTGCGGCTCCAGGTATCCTTCGAATTTTATATAGAGCACAATGGGCTTACCATAAGCCTCAGCAATCTTACGAATACCAGTCGCACAACCCGATGGGGTCGCAATATCACGGGCGGGCAAAACCATAGCGGTCGGGAAATCAAAATCACGCAGGATAGCAGCCTGATCCAATGAAGTTCCGTAAGCTGGCCCAACCGAAGGCACCACGGTGGCATCAACCCCGGAATGTTCCTGCAGTATAGCCAGTGTCTCGGCATACTCACCCAAGGCAATATGGTAAAACATGGCATTGCCTCCATAGAGCAAGGTGCTCACGCCTCCGGCCTCCAGGTGCCGCATAATTTTGGCATTTTCTACAGGACACACCTTCAGAGCCGCATCGCGGGCCAAGGGGGGCACCGCAATCACTGAATTGGCCAAAACCTGTGGAGTGATGGGGCCGTTGTTCATTTAATAAATGGGAGGCTCAGGGGTAGCCGAGCCGTGTTGAAGAAAGTCAAAATCACACCCTTCATGAGCCTGTGTCACGTGGTTGATATAGAGCTGACCGTAACCGCGTGCATACTTGGGCTCAGGTTTCTGCCAAGCTGCACGGCGCTTTTCCAAATCCTCATCACTTACGTGCAGCTGAATTTTACGGTTGGGTACATCCAGCTCAACCTCATCGCCAGTCTGCACAAAAGCCAAGGGACCGCCCACGTGACTTTCTGGTGAAAGATGGAGCACGCACATGCCGTAACTGGTGCCACTCATGCGGGAATCGGAAAGTCGCACCATATCACGCACCCCCTCTTTAAGGAGTTTATCTGGAATGGGCAACATTCCCCATTCAGGGAACCCCGGACCACCTTCAGGTCCCGCACTTCGCAATACCAAGACAGTGTCCTTGGTGATTTCCAAGTCTGGATCATTCAACCTAGCTTTAAGGTCGGGATAACTATCAAAGACCAGTGCCCGCCCACGGTGGGTGAAAAGTTCCTGGGAGGCAGCCGAGGGTTTCACCACGCAACCATCAGGGGCAAGATTTCCACGAAGGACAAATGTTCCGCCTTCGGCCTGCACAGGATTATCAGGCGTGCGGATCACCTCTTCATCAATCACCTTGGCCCCAGAAATATTCTCAGCAATTGTTTGACCTGTTATGGTTGCACAATCGCCATGCAACTTGTCTCCCAACTGAGCCATCAATGCCCGCAGTCCACCGGCATTGTAAAAATCCTCCATCAAATATTCTTCGCCATTGGGCCGGACATTGGCGAGCACCGGGGTCGCGCGACTGATACGGTCGAAATCCTCCAAAGAAACCTCAAAGCCCGCCCGACGAGCCACGGCAATAATGTGAATGATCGCATTGGTCGAACCGCCCACGGCCATATCCACGGTGATAGCATTCTCGAATGATTCCCGGGAAAGCAAATCCGAGGGCTTCAGATTTTCCCAAGCCAAATCCACCGCCCGACGACCGCAGGCGGTGGACATCCGGAAATGTTCACTAACCACTGCGGGAATACTGGAGGCACCGGGCAAGGTAAATCCAAGTGCCTCAGCAATCGCACTCATGGTTGAAGCGGTGCCCATCGTCATGCAATGACCCGGCGAACGACCAATGGCATCCTCAAATTTCGCCCAATCCTCATCACAAAGATTTCCCGCACACCGTTCGGCCCAGAAATCCCACACCGAACTGCCACTACCCAAGGTCTCCTTACCCCAACGGGCGGTGAGCATCGGTCCACAGGGTAGATAGATAACCGGAATATCCGCGGAAACAGCCCCCATCAAGAGCGCCGGAGCTGTCTTGTCACATCCTCCCATCAGCACTGCCGCATCAATGGGATGGGAACGCAACACCTCCTCGGTTTCCATCGAGAGCAGGTTCCGGTAAAGCATCGTGGTGGGCTTCATTAGCATCTCACCCAGTGACATCACCGGAACTTCAACAGGAAAGCCACCTGCCTGCCAGACACCCTCCTTAACCTTCACCGCCCGCTCACGCAGATGTGAGTGACAGGTATTAAGATCACTCCAGGTATTAAGAATACCAACCACCGGCTTGTCACAGAAATCCTCATCGGCCCAGCCCATCCCCTTGAGTCGGGAGCGATGCCCGAATGACCGCAAATCATCGGGCCCAAACCACCGTGCACTGCGCAAGGTCTTGGGATCGCGTTTGATTGAGGTATTCTCACTCATGGAGAGAAACCCTTGTAGCAACAAACTGCCGTATCGGCGAGATGATTTGATCTGGCCAGAACGGAGCCCATCGCCTATCGCTTTTGTGTGAGCACAATCCTGGCAGAGGCAGAGTTAGTCATTGAATCCAATTCGCCTCTTGGGGAGGGCCCGATTTGGGATACCAAAACTAAGGTGCTCTGGTGGGTAGATATCCTTGAAGGCCTGGTGTGCCGCCACGATCCAGCTGATCAATCCAATCAATCCTGGCCTGTGGGGCAAATGATCGGAACAATCGTCACAGCAAAGGATGGCCGATTGGTGATAGCGGCTGAGAAGGGTTTTCATTGGTTTGATCCTCAAACCGGAAACACCGAACTCATCGTCGATCCTGAGCCGGACAAACCTCAGAACCGTTTTAATGACGGCAAGTGCGATCCCGCCGGACGACTCTGGGCTGGCACCATGCCCATTAGTGAAGAAGGCACTAGCGGCACTTTGTATTGTCTGCATCCCGATGGCAAAGCCGAAACAAAACAAGCAGGATACGCCATTCCCAATGGCATCGTGTGGAATGATGAAGCTACAATCATGTATCACATCGACAGCCCAACGCGGCGGGTCGATGCGTGGGATTATGACAACTCCACCGGCTCCATCAGTAATCGTCGCGCGGCTTATCATGTCCAACAGGAAGGCGCTTTTCCTGATGGCATGGCAATGGATGTAGAAGGGAAAATTTGGCTCGCGCTATGGGGCGGCTGGGCGGTGATCCGGTTTGATCCGGTTAACGGGGAAGAACTCGCACGCATCCCGGTTCCTGCAAGCCGCACCAGTGCCTGCGCTTTTGGCGGCCCGAATCTGGATACTCTCTTCATTACCACCGCCAAAAAAGATATTACGCCAAAAAATCTGGAGAAGGAACCTCTGGCCGGGTGTGTCTTCAAGTCAAACCCGGGCGTATGCGGCCAGCCTCCTGTGTCTTTTGCCGGCTGAATTATTGAATCGCGTTTTAGGAAATTCTAGGTTAAGAAAAGACCTTCCATGGCATTTATCCACGACGATTTTTTATTGAGTAATGACTCGGCACAACAGCTCTATCATGAGTATGCCATCAACGAGCCCATCCTCGATTATCATAACCATCTGCCTCCTGATGAGATCGCCAATAACCGTCAATTTGCCAACCTGGGTGAAGTCTGGCTTGAAGGCGACCACTATAAATGGCGGGCCATGCGTGCCAATGGTGAGGCTGAAGCGGTTATCACCGGTAAAGCCGAAGCAAAAGAAAAATACCTCGCCTGGGCTCGAACCATACCACACACACTGGGTAATCCCCTCTATCACTGGACTCATCTTGAATTGGCGCGGTACTTTGGCATCACCGACCTGTTAAACCCGGAAACTGCCGAAACAATCTGGGAACAATCCTGCGAACGCCTTGCAGAGCCTGCCTTATCGGTACACGGTATCCTCAACCAGTTTGATGTGCGCGGCTTATGTACCACTGATGACCCTACCGACAGCCTTGCCCGGCATGAAGCTATTGCTGCACTAGATATCCGTACCAAGGTTTACCCCACCTTCCGGCCCGACAAGGCGTGGGGCGTTGATAAGCCTGAGGATTTCAGTCTCTGGGCCGACAAACTGGCCAGCGCAAGTAACGTTGCCACTGATTCATTAGCCGGCTTCCTGGATGGACTTGAAAAACGCGTGGAAGATTTTCATACCATTGGATCACGCCTGAGTGATCACAGTTTTCCCTATTGCTTTGACGCTTTCCCAAGCGCCACCGAGGCAGCACGCATTTTCGACAAAGCCCGGGTGGGCCGCGCTGCCACGTATGAGGAGCAAAGGCAATTTGGCGCATACATCATGGAACACCTGAGCAAACTTTACACCGCCAAAGGCTGGGCCATGCAGTTGCACATCGGCCCGCAACGCAATAACAACACCCGCCTGTTTGAAACCATTGGCCCGGATATTGGATGTGACTCCATCGGTGATTGGCCACAATCTGCCTCACTGGCGAGTTTCCTGGATCGGCTCGAACAAGATTCGGCCCTACCCAAGACCATCCTCTACAACAATAACCCGATGGATAACTTCACCTTTGCAACCATGATCGGAAATTTCCAGGGGGGCACTCCCGGCAAGATGCAGTTTGGTAGTGGCTGGTGGCATGCCGACCAGAAGGAAGGGATGGAATGGCAGATAAAAGCTTTGGCCAATACAGGCCTGCTGTCGCGTTTCATCGGCATGCTCACCGATTCACGCTCGTTCCTGAGTTTTCCCCGCCACGAATATTTTCGCCGCACACTCTGTAATCTCATGGGCGAATGGATGCAGACTGGTTTTATCCCTGATGATAAGGAGCTCGCCGGGAACATGGTGAAGCGTATCTGTTACCAGAATGCAGCTGATTATCTGGAACTGACCCTGACAGGCACCCCGGATTGATTAATCAACCCGAAGGATCCGGTCGTGCCCCGTGTCCACGACATATAGCTTTCCCTTTTCCCAGGTCACCCCATGCGGAAAATCGAGCTTCACTTTTCCATGCCCCAGGACTGTTGAAACCTGTCCTGTACTAGGATCATATTTGCGAATCAAGTCATTGGCCTCATCAGCTATATAGACATTATCCTCATCATCCACGCAAATATGCTTGGGCGCACCAAGCATAGCTTTTCTTCCAGGCCCATCCTTCTTACCCCTTTTACCCGTTCCCACCACGGTATATATCCTGCCATTGGACTGCACCACCCGTAGCGCGTGCCCTCCCCGTTCAAGCACATAAATATTACCCTTTGAGTCGGGCGCCACCGCGCGGGGATCTGATAGCGGTGCTTCTGTAGCCTTCATTCCATCCTCAGGCACACCCTTCTTGCCGTTTCCGGCAATCGTGCTGACGTTGCCGGTTTTCAGGTCCGCCACGCGAATGCGTTTATTGCCAATATCGGCAATGTAAATCTTGTCATGCGTGGCGTTCATCGTGATACACATGATAAAGGTAAACATTGCCTTCCTTGCCGGCCCACCATCACCTCCAAAACCCTTTTTGCCGGTACCGACCACGGTGTTAATGCGCCCAGTCTTGGCATCGATCTTTCGAATACAGAAATTCCATGAGTCAGAAATGTACACGTCGCCCGAAGGCGTTACGGCTACATTGTGCATGCCATTGAAGGTGGCATATTTCATGGGACCCCCGTCGCCCTTGTAGCTCTTGGTCCCGTCACCGGCCATCTTGGCATATTTACCCTTGGCATCCAATAGATGCACCCGACCCCCGCCCAGTTCCACGATCCACATGTTACCCTTGGCATCAAAATCCACCCCAAAAGGCTGTTTCAATAAATTGGGTTGAGCAGTCCTTACGTCTCCTTCGCTGGGCAGCCAGTTGCCAAGGATAAGGGAGACTCTGGGTTCAGCAGCAGTAATGGATTGGAAAAGGAAAACACACAATAGGCCTACGGAAATTCTGGAATTCATGGACGGCCAGATCATTTCAAAGGCAACCAAACTTGGCAATCAGCAGTTGTACTACAGAAGCAGCACCGGTAACCTCCCTGCCACCATGAATTTAGCAGGACAAAATGCCTTGGTAGTCGGCGGTGGCACCGGCATGGGCGAAGCCATCGCTCTGGGTTTAGCCGCCGAGGGCGCGAAAGTAGCTGTAGCGGGCCGGCGCCAGGAGAAACTCGATGCAGTCGCCGCACAAGCCGAGGGAATCCTGACTCAAACAGCTGATGTCGGAAACCGCGACAGTGTCGCAACCTTGTTCGAGTGGGCAGCCAAAACCTTTGATGACCGACTTGATCTACTGGTGAATTGTGCCGGTATTAATGTGCCCAAGCGTTCCATGAGCGAGCTCTCCCCAGAGGACTGGGACAAGGTAATGAATATCAACGCCACAGGCGCTTTTAACTGCATGCACTATGGACTGCCTCTGATGCGACCGCACAAGAATGGCTTGGTCATCAACATCTCATCGACCAGTGGCAAGCGTGCTGCCCCTTTGGGGGGGGTATCCTACAACGCCAGTAAATTTGCCATGGCCGCGCTGGGCACCAGCGCCAGTGAAGACGAACGGGAAAACGGCATCCGTGTGACCACCATTTTTCCCGGTGAAGTGAATACCCCGATTCTGGATGACCGCCCCGTACCTCCGGGTCCAGAGCATCGGGCAAAGATCCTCAAGTCCAAGGACATCGGCGATATTGTGGTCGCAATCGCCAAACTGCCAGCACTGGCCCACGTACCTGAACTGGTAATCAAACCTATCGGCCAATCCTATATTTAATTCAAGAGAGCCGGATTCACCGATAACCGGATCACCATCATCATCAGACAGTCACTGAGCTTTACAAAACCGACCAACAAGCTGAACTTCTCCGGAATGAAACAACACACCCTTATCTTGGTTTCCATATGTGTTTTTACCTTTCTGGCAAAAGCCGAGCCTCCCAAAGGCTTCAGCGCACTATTCAACGGAAAGAATCTCGATGGCTGGAACGCCAAACCAAACGGTTGGGCTGTGGAGAATGGGATTCTGACGCGCAAGCCCAAGAGTGGCTATATCTGGACCGAGAAAGCCTACGGAGATTTTATTTTGGACGTGGAAGTAAAAGTATCCAAGCGCTGTAATAGCGGCATCTTTTTTCGTACTGACCCAAAAAACGCCGTGCAAGGTGGATTTGAAATTCAGGTAATGGATACCACCGGAAAAAAGAAGCTCGGCAAGCATGACAACGGTGCGTTTTATGATGCACTTGCTCCCAGCGCCAACCCAGCCAAGCCTCTGGGTGAATGGAACCGATTCGTGATTGCCTGCAACGGCCCCAATATCAGTGTCAGCATCAACGGCACCGAGGTGGTGAAAGCCGATTTGGATAAATGGACCACCGGCAATAAAAACCCGGATGGCTCACGTAACAAATTCAAAACTGCACTCAAAGACTTACCTCGCAAGGGCCATATCGGGTTTCAGGATCATGGCCAAGATGTATGGTACCGAAACATCTATCTTAAAAGTTTAAACTAAAGCGTCGGCCTTCGAAAAAGACTGACTTTACTCGGGCTTACATGTAACCATCCTCCCAAGCGCGTCATAAGGCGCGCTTTCTTTTATGCGCTCCATTGGGGAAATCGACAACGAAGATCAAGCCAAACGATTTGGTGACTATCTCTTGGTCAGTGGCATCCCCTGCGATATCGAGGATGAGGAGGATGGGACATGGTCAATATGGGTGCATGATGATGACCAAATAGAGAAAGCAGAGGCTGAATTATCACAATTTAATCAGGAACCGGAAGACCCTCGTTACAAAAAAGCAAAGACCAAGGCAGAGAATATCCGCCTTGAGGAAGCCAAGGCAGATGAACTAGCAGCTAAACGTCAGATTGACGTACGAACACAGGTATTCGGACAGGAGACCGGAGCAACCCCCTATCTTACATATTTTATGATCGGACTGTGCGTGCTGGCTGCCTTTTTCACGAAAGTTGGAACTGCTCCAGAAGCAAATGCTCAATGGACAATTACCGAATACGTTACGGATGGTTCTATGATCCGGTGGTTACCCGGTTTGCCGGAGATAAAATCCGGCCACCTTTGGAGAGTTATCACCCCCATATTCCTTCACTTTGGCTTTATGCATATCATCTTCAATCTTTACTGGCTGCATTACTTGGGAGGTGGACTGGAGGGTCGTTTGGGCATGTTCAAATTCGCCCTCTTCATTTTATTCACTGCGGCGCTAAGCAACATCGGGCAGTACATCGTGGAAGGCAGCCCCAGCTTTGGCGGCATGTCCGGCGTGAATTATGCCCTCTTTGGGTATATCTGGATCCGAGGAGACCGCGACCCGAGTTTCGGCATTCAATTAGACCGTAGCACTATTACACTGCTGTTGATTTGGTTTGCTATTTGTTTCACCGGCCTCGTCGGCAACATCGCCAACACCGCACACACAGTGGGACTGGTCGCAGGCGCAGCATGGGGCTGGTTTGCGGCTCATCAAAACCGTTAACACAAGGCCCGTTAATCTGCTTTACTAAACGTATATCGTTTCCCTTTCACCTCCACATTAGGTGGACGCTTTGTTTTCTCAAACCAATCATAACCTCGCTTGAGATTCTTCCATTCTGCAAGCCACTTGGATTTAGCGTGACGTTTCATGTTTGCCTCAGTCATTCGGAAGGGAAAACAATGCACCCTGAAAAACCGTTGCCCATTCATTAGGGCCGCATCGCAAAGCGAATAAATCTCCTCAATGCGAGGGTCCGTCATGGCATAACATCCAATACTTACGCAATTGCCATGTACCATTAAAGCACTCCCAGTACGCCCATGAGCCCGGTCATATGTGTTCGGGTAACCCAGATTAAAGGATAAATGAAACCGACTATAGGGATTCATGCGGGTGCGCGGCACAAAATAAAACCCTTCCGGAGCCTGCCCATCTCCCTCCTTTAACTTGGGCCCAAGGCCACCTGAGAACTTGCAGATAGGCCAGGTCTTGAAGTGCTTGAACACTTTTCCGTTATCAACCCACAATTCGAGCTGTTTCTCTTCCTTGAAGATACGGATGAAAACCGGAGCCCCCCAGCGAAGACCTTTTGCACGCAGGGCAGCCTCAAGCGGTGGTCGAACACGTTTTGCCGCTGCCTCGGAACGATCTGAACGTGGCGCATTTCTCCACGCGAACAACCCCGATACCCCAACGATAAATATTCCAATGGCCAGCACGAACTGAAACCGATTGAACCTCCTAAACACAAAAAAGATAATAGAAGCCTGAAGGTGCGCGAACCATCGCAGGTTATCGACAAGCGCAAAACGGTCAGTGCGTTTTACCGGGATGAGGAAACCGTTTCGTCCTTCAGCTTTTTCCCTTGCCCTCGCAAATGCCGACCCAAAAACAAGCGCACCTGATTCTCTCCCACAGCCTGTGGAGCGTTATGCCCTCCTTCCTTAACTGTAATCAGCGTGGACTCAACGCCAGCCTTCATTAATGCCGCGTGATAAATCTGTGATTGATGGAATGGCACCAAAGGATCAGCTGTACCGTGCACGTGCAGATGCGGAGCATCGTCCCCTGAAACATGCCTCAACGGTGAAGCCTGCCTTGTTTTCTCCTTTGCCGCCTGAATCGGTGCCCCAACCAGCAGGCTTTCCGGCGAATCAGGTGCATTATGCTTCATTTTGCCCGGATGATCGTCCATTTGAAGCAGGGCACTGGGACCATAGTAGTTAACCACGGCACTCACGCGACTGGATTGACCGGGATACTGGCCCAATTTGCCTTCCAATTCCTTTACTCCTCCAGTTGAACCCAGCATGGAAACCAAATGGCCACCCGCAGAAGACCCCCAGACAGCAATCTTGCCCGGATTCATTCCATGTTTTTTCGCATTACCCCGCAGCCAGCGAATAGCCGCCTTGCAATCGTGAATTTGTGCCGGCCAAATTGCCTCGCCCGTGAGCCGATAGCCGATACTCACCCCCACGTACTGACCGGTTTGAACCAGACCCGAAACACGATTTACCCCACTACTCTTGTTGCCATTACGCCAGCCTCCGCCATGTATGAATGCAATTACCGGCAACGGTTCCTTGCCAGCACGCTTAACCGGTAATATCAAATCGAGCATTTGTCTCGGATTTTTAGTTCCTGCGTAGGGAATATCGCGCAGTACCGTCACTCCCTTGGGCTGGCGAGGCTGATCCTTGCGCGGACGTTTCAAGAAACGCACGTGCTCTTCGATGGAAATGGCACCATCCTTGTTGGTGTCCACCTTGGCAAAATTGCGCCGGGCATTTTGAGGCAATTCAGCTGGCGACAATTTGCCGTCCTTGTTTTTATCCCACTGCTTAAAAAGCGCCTCCGGTGACCGCTGTTGGGCATTGACCCATGGTACGAATGCCACCCATAAAGTGAGATAAATAATTTTCTTCATTTCGAATTCTTCTTTTTAGTCCCTGCACCTTTCAACCATCCGAGAGACACAAGAAATTTGTCCATCTTGGCAATTGTATCGGGGTAATGATCGCCCTTTTTGCCCTTGTTAAAAAAACCGTGGGTTGCATCCTTGTATAGGTGCAGTTTACTCTGGCCTCCAACCGCTTTCATGCGGCGATCATATTCCTGGCCGGTATCAACTGGGATGAGTTTATCCTTCGTACCGAGAAAAACAATTGTGGGAGGAGCACCCTTGGAAATATTGTGCATCGGGGAAATCTCCTTCCATCGCGGCTTCACCCGGTCATGGCCAAAACCTTTTGAACTGTTATCATAAACCGGATTAAAGAGAACCAGCGCATCAGGCTTGCTGCTAATTTTCAAATTCTCACCCTTTTCCTCCAACCCCGGGCAATTGCCTGTTGCTGCGGCTACATGACCTCCGGCTGAGCCGCCACCGGCTGCAACACGCTTGGCATCTACTCCGAGTTTGCCTGCGTTCTCTCGCACCCAACGAATGGCTGATTTGCCATCTTTGACACACTCAAATGGTGTCGTCTTATTTCGACTTTTAACACGGTATTCAGCAGTGATCGCAACCATTCCCTGACTCGCCAAATGATTACAGTGCGGCTCGAATTGTTTGGGCGTTCCTCCATTCCAGCCACCACCAAAGAAAAACACAATCGCAGGCCTCTGATCGGAGCCCTTGTGTCCTTTGGGATTATACACGTGCAGGAACAGTTTCGTGTCACCCACCTGCTTGTATTGGTGCACCTTCGCTCCTTCAAGCTTCACCACCTGTGCAGAAGCCACAAAAGGAAGCGTACACAGAATAGATATAATTTGTTTCATTTTAATCCTATTTAAAAAACGGGAAGAGTTCTTTTAGTTCAGCCTGACTTGGGCGGCGACCATATTCGCATATCTCAAAGGCCTCAGCCGTTTTCACCGCCTTGCCCCGTTCAGGACCATACCATTTAATTAGTGAGTCACGAAAACGGTCAGCGATACGCCCATTGCGCCCCGTCCAGCTGGCCTTTAGTATTTCCAACCGTGCCACAGGGTCATTGGCCTTGCGCTGGATAAGCGTGATGGCCGAACCATTGGCGCCACCCTCGTAAACCTGTGATTCCAGGGCATCCAGTGCTTTCACTTTTTTATCGAAGACATCATCGATGGAAATTGCGATATCCGCATGAAAGGGATACGGACGCGTGAATCGGTCAGGAAAATACATGAACACAGGATTGCGCTTGGTCGGCGGCGTGTCAGGCACATAAAAAGGCACTCCGGCCATGAACGCCGCGTCACGGATAAGCAGTCCGGCGTTTCGATGATCGGGGTGATAGTCATGCGGCCGATGCGTGAAGACGAGGTCAGCCTGCCACGCGCGAATAAGCCGCGCGATAATCTTGCGATTCTCCAAAGTGGGCATAATTTCACCGTCATGGATATCCAATACCAGCGATTCCACCCCCATGCGTCTGGCCGCCTCCTTGGATTCGGCAGTGCGTCGTTTGGCCAATGGCCCCCCGGCCATCTTCCAGTGACCAATGTCGCCATTGGTCACCGAGACCAGTTTTACCTTATGGCCCAACTGCGCCCACTTGATGGCACAGCCTCCAATCTGAAACTCCGCATCATCCGGATGCGCTCCAAAAGCGATAATACGCAGCACCCGCTTGGGGGCGGCAGCCTGCCCGGAAATATCGAGTAACAGGAGACTAGTGAGAGTCAAAACAATGTATTTCATTTCTTCTTATTTTTGTTTTTCTTTTTGGATTCCGGCCATGGGACAACATTGGCACGCTTGGCATAGGCCTGCCACATGGCCTGAAGTTTCGAGGTGCGTTCGGGATACTTTTCAGAAAGATCATTCATCTCGACCCGATCGACGTTCAAATCATAGAGCTCCCAGCTTCCTTGCCGGCCTTTGGCGACCAGCTTCCAATTGCCCACCCGAACCGCACGATTGCCTTCGTGCTCCCAATAGATGGCTTCACGATCAAGCGATTTACCCGCAAAGACCGGCGCCAGGCTTCGGCCCTCCATCGGCTTGATGGATTCCCCCCCCGTCTTCATGGGATACGTTGCTCCCGATACATCAATACAGGTCGCCATCAGATCAATCAGATGACTAGGCTCTCTGCGAAGCTTGTTTTTTGCCGCAATCCCATCAGGCCAATGCACGATGAGAGGTGTAGAAACCCCTCCCTCATGCACCCAATGTTTGTATTCGCGAAAAGGGGTGTTGGAAACGTTGGCCCAGTTACGACCGTAGCCGATATAGGTGTCCTCCGGCCCCGGCATAACATGGCCGCGTCGCACCGGATAACCATCTCGAGTTTGCTTCGGCACAGAGCCAAAATAGTGGATCACATCATCACCAATGGGCTCAAAAGTGGGCTTTTCTGGCCGGGGAAAAGGCTTGCTGCCGCGGCCACCATTTTCAGCACAACCCCCATTATCCTGAAGGAAAAATATCAATGTATTGTCTAATTCACCACGGGCCTTCAGTGCTCGAACCAACCGGCCGATCCCCTGGTCCATTTGATCAACCATGGCCGCATACACCTCCATGCAAGCCGATTCCCATTCCTTATCTATTACCTGACTCCAGTCACCAACCGTCGGCGTCATCTTTGTGTCTTTATCGATTAATCCCATTTTCTTCATTCGTTCCAGTCGTGCCCTACGGACTGAAACATAGCCTTGGTCATATTTCCCATCATACTTGGCAATGTCCCTCGAACGAGCGTGCATCGGCCAGTGTGCGGCCGTGTATGCCACATACATGAAGAAGGGATTACCCCCCTTGTGCTCCTTAACGAACTTAACGGCATTGTCGCTGATTGCATCAGTAAAATGATAGGGCTCAGAAGGCTTATAACCCGGATCGTTTTCACGGGTGATGGGCTTGTTTCCGCGAGTCAGCGAATTAGGATCCCAAAGACTTGAGGCGCCATTGATGATGCCGTAGTAGCGATCAAACCCTCGTTGCAACGGCCAGTTGAATTTCTCAGCGTCATTCGATGGATTGGTGTGACTGGTAACGTGCCACTTGCCTACACAGTAGGTCGAATAACCACCAGGTTTCAATGCCTCGGCGATTGTAACACAGTTGCGGTTCAATTCACCGCGGTAACCATCCAGTCCCCGATCGTTCATCATGTGCCCAATGCCGGTCTGATGTGGATATAATCCGGTCAGAAGCGATGCACGGGTCGGGCAGCAGCGGGCGGTGTTGTAAAATTGGGTAAAACGCAGCCCGTTGGCCGCCAGACCATCAAGGACCGGGGTCTGAATTTCCCCACCGTAGCAGCCAATATCCGAATAGCCCATGTCATCAGACATAATAATCACAATATTGGGACGCGAAGCATCCTTGGCAAAAGCAGGAGTAACCAGCAGAATAAAAAGTCGAACAAGATATTTCATTTGGAAGTGCTCAAAGCATCGTAGATTCGGCGATTATAGGCAAGGTTTTGAGTTTGTTTGACGTTGACCATACCAGGCCAAAACGTGAGTCTCAGGGCCTATCCATGAAAGCGAAAAAGGTATTACTCTGCATATTAAACCTCGCCCTCGCCTTCTCAATATTCGGAGAAGCAAAAACACTTAAAGTCGGCACCAAACCCGAAAGTGTTTGCCGTGGTTTCGGCGACAAACTCTACGTCACCATGATCAATGGTGACGAAGAAGGGGATGGCGGCATCAACGTAATTGAAGGCGATAAGGTAAAAACGTTCTGCCGTGGAATGAATTCACCCAAGGGAATTGCCTTCATCGGAGGCTTCCTTGTAACTGCTGATGAAACCAACGTATGGAAGGTGGATAAGAAGGGCAAAGTAACCAAACTAGCCGAGGCAAATGATTTCCCGAATAAGATTGAGTTTCTTAACGATGTAGCCGCCAGTCGCGATAGGAAGAGCGTGTATATCACAGAGATGAGCACTCCCGGGCCCATGTTTAACCCGGACAAGGAACGCACGCTCTGGCCCATCGGCAGCAAGCAGGACAAGGAACTGCCACGCAAAGGCTGCGTTTATAAGGTGACTCTGGAAGGCAAGGTAACACTCGCTGTACCTGCCGGCAACGAGCTCATGCGCTTCCCCAACGGCGTAACCGTAACCGGCAAAAAGGATGAGGAATTACTCGTGATGGGTGATTTCTTTACCGGAAATATTGTCCAGTACGACGGCAAGTCATTTAAAGTACTGGCTAAAGGCATGCGTGGCGCTGACGCTGTCGAGTTTGGGAAGGGTGTGATCTATGTCTCCAGTTGGCCCCTTGGCAAGGTCTGGAAATATGACCGTAAAAACAAAAAAACAATTGTCCTGTCTGACAAGTTTACCACGGCTGCCGATTTCTATTATGACCGAAAGAATAAACAACTGGTTATCCCAGACATGCTCGGCGGCACATTGACCTTTCTGCCAGTTGAATAACGATCCATGTCAGAGGAAATACCCATCGCCCTCATCGGGATCGATCATCCGCACGGCATGGGTTGGCGCGAATCGCTAACGCATGTTTCTGATAAACTGGAGATTAGCGCACTGGTTCCTGCTTTTGATGGGGCAACATCCAGTCTTGAGGAGCGCCATGCAAATCTCCCTCGTTTCGGATCAGTAACCGAGCTCATTAACTCGGGCGGTGACTTATTTGACGGAGCGCTGGTTTGCCTGCCCAACGACCAGAGTCCCGATGCGGTTATCGCTCTGGCCAATGCCGGAAAACATATCCTGCTGGAAAAACCTGGAGCAGCTAATGCGGCAGACGCCCAACGCATGGCTGAAGCCGTCCGAGCCAACCAGGTATCCTTCCAGAACGGCTTCATCTGGCGTTATGACGAACTGGCCAATCGCCTCCGTGAAATGGTGGCTGATGGACGATTTGGAAAACTTATCAGCGTGGAAATGACCTGGGTCACGAGCAATGTCGACCGGAGAGGATCTGATCATTATCTTTTTGATGAGGAAAAAAGTGGTGGAGGGTTTTTCAACTGGCTGGCCTGTCATCATCTGGATTTACTCACCTATGTCACCGGTGAATCAGTAGCCGCGGTGAGTGCTCGGGTTGGAAATTATGGAGAAACCGTTTCAGCCGTTGAGGATGGAGGCAGTGCCATTCTGGACCTATCGGGAGGAGGGTTGGCTACCTTTACCGGAGGGTATTGGCATCCACGCTGGATGAATGATATCCGATGGACAATTCGGGGCACTGAGCGCTGGGTTCACTGGGACCCGGGCCGACCTAACACCGGAGGCGTATTGGAAATTCACGGCCCTCAGCCGCAATTCATGGCCATGGAGGAAACCTTTGAACTTCCAATCGACGATACAACCGGCTACGGAGGCAAGGCCATGGTGGCTCTACTACACGACTGGATCCGTGCTATCGGTGAAGGCGGTGATTGCCGCAACACTCCTGAGAGCACCGTAACGGTACTCGAGACAATCGACAAAATCTATGAGTCGTCTAAAAACGGCCTCCGGGCAGTGAATTAATTCACCTGTTTTTTAAGCCCGGAACGAATCACATCGTGATGCCGGGACATGTAGTAAAAGCTCTGTTTACTACTGCGCTCCCCCAGACAAAATTGAAACTCAATCCGATAACCGCCCTTTGGCCAGTCTGGCCCCTCCAAGGCGAGTGCATGGACAACGGTGCTGATACTCTGGCCGGGATTGAGTGTGACCGGTTCAGATGGCCGTAATAACCCTACAGAACCGGGCATCGAGTAGGATTTACTCTGGCACAAAACCACAAGGCTTTCCTTCCATAAAATACGTTTACCCTGCCGCCTCAGTGCTTCAATAACCAATGGCTTATCTGTTGGATTGCTTATAGAGATCTTATATTCCCCATCTCCATCAGGATTAGTCCATTTAATCTCCTTTGCAGGCGGTACTTTTTCAACGGAAAAGGCTACCCCTCCACCGACAAGCAAGGCTGGCCTGCCTGTAACACTACAGAAATGCTTGGCATCAACTTTTTGCGTCTTGGGCCAAGCTCGGCCTTTTTGCCCCACCCAAGGTGAAATCAACTTGCCAGCCATATTCTTCCAACCCAGAGGCAATTCACAGGCAAGCCGAATTAAATCTAGTTTCTTTTCATCGGCCTCTTCCAATGCTTCAACCCGAAGGCCTCCACGCACGTTAGACAGGGCAACGACAATCTTACCTTTAGGATAAACCGGCTTTTGCTGCTGCCGTGCCGAATGATTTGCGGTGAGATTATTGGCCGCCTTTAAATTTCCCCGCAAAACACCCTCTATTTTCATGGTAAGGGTATGATTGTAGATCGGAGGAAATGATCGGGCTGTAGGCCCTTGTTTGATTTCCGTAATCGTGGCAATGGCAACCATCTGTTTCTCCCCCCACTGAACCGGTTGTGGTTTGGCATTCTGACCAGGGAAACGGCCGGGCAGACGTCCCGGCAAGGGCCTTCTTCCTGGAACCGGACGTGGGACTGGCTGAACCGCTGGACGCAGCTCAGGCTTAACCTGTACTTTTGGCGGATCCGTAGCCAGAACAGTGAAAGTCAGAGAAACAGCAAAAGCTAATTGAAACATATATTTTGTTCTCATATGATTTTTTACTTCTTCTACCAGACGATTTCAAATGGTCAACCCTTCCCAATGTCATTTTGCAGGCACTACTTCAAAAATTTAAATCCTTTGCTGGCGGGGGGCTGAAAGAATACTCTCTTCGCCCCACATGAAGGCACTACTGCTAGAGGAATATAGAAAGCTGACTATCACTGACATGCCTCAACCAAAAGTAGGCGATCATGACGTATTGGTGCAAATCAAAGCCTGCGGCATTTGCGGGAGCGACATTCACGGCTTTGACGGCTCCAGCGGCAGACGCGTTCCACCACTCATCATGGGTCATGAGGCGGCAGGCGTGGTGACCGATACCGGAAGTGCTGTCACTCAGGTGAAGGAAGGCGATCGTGTTACGTTCGATTCAATGGTATCCTGCGGCAATTGTTATTTTTGTGGACGCAATGAGATGAACCTCTGCGAAAACAGGAGAGTATTGGGTGTCTCCTGCGAAGATTACCGCCAACACGGTTGTTTTGCGGAGTATGCCGTAGTGCCAGAACATATCATTTACCCGATGCCCGACAACCTTCCCTTTGAGCATGCCGCGATGATTGAGCCGGTTTCAGTTGCAGTACACGCTGTAAAGCGTACTCCGATCTCAAAAGGCGACACGGCCGCGGTCATTGGAGCGGGAATGATCGGATTACTGGTCGTGCAGGCACTTAAAGCCGCCGGTTGCTCCAAAGTTATTGCGGTTGATTTAGCCGATGAAAAACTCAAGCTTGCCCAGGAACTGGGCGCAGATTCCGGCATCAACCCCGAGGCCACCGACGCAGTAAAATCCATTCAAGAGGCCACCGACGGCCGCGGTGCGGACATCACCATGGAAGTTGTCGGTGCCACGGCAACTGTGAAGAGTGCCGTTGAAAGCACCCGCAAGGGCGGTCATGTAACACTGGTTGGCAACCTGGCTCCTGAAGTGGATTTCCCTTTGCAATCGGTTGTTACCCGTGAAATTACCATCTATGGCTCCTGTGCTTCCAACGGCGAATACCCTGAGTGCATAGATCTTCTAGCTCGTGGGATAATCAAGGTGGATTCCCTGATCAGCGCCAAGGTTCCACTTGAGGAAGGTGCGGACTGGTTTGATCGCTTATACGCAGCCGAGGCGGGCTTGATGAAGGTTATACTACAGCCAAGCAGTTAGCGTTGCACTCGCGATCCACCCCCACTCATCAGGTGCTCCACCTCTGCCTTGGTGGCCATGGAGGTATCTCCGGGTGTGGTCATCGCCAGTGCCCCATGCGCCGCACCGTATTCAACCGCCTGCTGCGGGTCTCCAGTTGAAATAAACCCGTAAATGAGCCCACTGGCAAAACTATCGCCGCCGCCAACACGATCGAAAATCTCCAGATCTGTACGATTTGTTGCCTCATAGAAATTGCCATCGGCCCAGCATATGGCTCCCCAGTCGTTCACTGTGGCACTTTTTACCGCTCTCAAGGTCGTGGCGGTAACCTTGAAATTGGGAAATTCAGCCACTGCAGTATTGATCATGTTCTTGAAGGCATCGATCTCAATCGTGGATATATTTTCATCCACACCTTCCACTTCAAATCCGAGGCATGCTGTAAAGTCCTCCTCATTACCGATCATCACATCAACATACTTTGCAATTTCCCGGTTAACTTCCTGAGCCTTGGCCTGACCTCCGATACTACTCCACAGACTGGGGCGGTAATTGAGATCATAAGAGACAATCGTTCCGTGTTTCTTGGCCGCCTGCACCGCCTCGATGACCATCTCCGGCGTGGTGTCAGACAATGCGGCAAAAATACCTCCTGTATGAAACCACCGAACCCCATCCTCTCCAAAAATCTTCTGCCAATCGATATCGCCCTTTTTAAGCTGTGAAGCAGCCGTGTGGCCCCGGTCGGGCACTCCCTTGGCTCCGCGAATACCAAATCCCCGCTCGGTAAAGTTCAAGCCATTGCGCACTGTCCGGCCAATTCCGTCATAGTCCCGCCATTGGATATAATCCACATCCACACCGCCCTGCATGATGAAATCCTCCACCAACCGACCCACCTCGTTATCTGCAAAAGCCGTTACCACACCGGTATTCATACCAAAACAACGCCGCAAACCACGGGCCACGTTGTATTCACCGCCGCCCTCCCACACATCAAGTCGACGGGCTGTTCGCACGCGCCCCTCTCCGGGATCGAGCCGCAGCATAATTTCACCCAAGGCCATCATGTCATAGCGACACTGACCAGCAGGCTTGATTTCCATTACAGACATAGGAGGCGCAGGGTGTGCAAAAATACCCCAAAAAACAATCTTTTTTGAACTTGTGCTACTTGACTCGTCCCCAATGAACCTTCCAAGCTCTGCCCATGAGAGATCCGCTCGTAATCGTTTTTTGTTTTTTTAATTTCCTCCTGCTGGCCGATGATTGGCCTGAGTTCCGTGGCCCTAATGCACAAGGATATGCCGAAGAAGTAAAACTACCCACCGACATAAGCACCAAAAGCCCCCACCTGAGATGGAAGACTCCTGTCCCCGGTTCGGGGTGGAGTTCGCCCGTCATCCTGAAGAGCCGCATCTATCTCACAAGTGCAATTGAAGAAGGCCAGGCAATAACGTTAAACGCGCTCTGCTTCGATGCCAATAACGGTAAACAACTCTGGAAAACCGCGGTTATCAATGTTGCCAAGGCCCCGCGTATGCACCGTAAAAACAGCCAGGCCAGCCCGACCCCCATCGTAACAAACGGACGTCTTTACGTACACTTTGGTCATATGGGAACAGCTTGCCTTGATCTCAATGGCAAAATAATCTGGAAAAATGAAGCTGTTAAATATTCTCCAGTCCATGGAAACGGTGGCACCCCGGCATTGTTGGCTGGCAAACTTATTTTCAGTTGTGACGGTGCCAAAAACCCATTCGTAATCGCCTTGAATGCAAGGGATGGCTCGCAGGTGTGGAAAGTCAATCGCAGTGTAAATGCCAAAAAGAAATTTTCCTTCTGTACTCCCCTCATACTGAAGGGCACAGGAGGCACACAAATATTACTCCCGGGCAGTGACATGATTGGCGCCTATGATCCGAATAACGGTAAAGAAATCTGGCGTGTCACCTATGATGGGTACTCTGTAGTGCCTCGTCCGGTGGTTGGACATGGGATGGTGTTTTTCAGCACTGGCTTTGACCGGGCTAAGGCTATGGCTGTAAAACTGGGAGGCAAAGGGGATGTAACCAAGACACACATAAAATGGGTTCTGCCCAAAGGCGCGCCGCATACTCCAAGCATGATTCTCGATGGAGATGAACTTTATATGATTTCTGATGGAGGAATCGCCACCTGCGTGGACGCCAAGAGTGGCAAGGCTGTCTGGAGTGAACGTCTGGGAGGCAATTGCTCAGCCTCTCCCATTCTGGCAGATGGAAAACTTTATGTAATTAACGAGTCTGGAATGGTCTATGTATTGGATGCTGGAGAAAAATTTAACCTTCTTTCCAAGAATAATCTGAATGAACGCACCCTTGCCTCGCCAGCCGTAGCTGACGGCGCACTCTTCATACGCACTGATAAGAATCTATTTAAGTTCCAATAGATAACAAAAATGAACCGGAGGCGTTCAAAACCTCTGCGAGAGGCAGGAGACTAAAGCTCCATACTGCTGTAACTATCGGCAATTCTCTCGATCGCCAGTACAAACGACGCCGTGCGTAAATCCACAACTGCATCTCGTGCGTTAAAAATATCACGAATATTATTGTAGGCCTCGCGCATGGTATCATCCAAGCCTGAGCGAACCAGATCCAACTCGTCTGGACCAGAGATCAACTTCTTCTTGGTTGCATCAGAAACTGTTTTACCTGTGGCTTCTTCAATTGCCTCAACTAGCCCCTTGCTCTGAGCCTCTTCATATCGTCGCTGCATCCTCCCGAACCGAATATGTGACAAATTCTTGATCCACTCGAAATACGACACGGTTACCCCGCCTGCGTTCAGGTAGGCATCGGGGATAATCACCACACCTTTATTTCGCAGAATTTCATCAGCTCCAAAGGTCACCGGGCCATTGGCAGCTTCGGCTATCAACTTGGTATTAATCCTGTCAGCGTTTCCTTGATGAATTTGGCTTTCCAATGCAGCCGGAAGGAGAATATCACACTCCTTCTCCAACACCGAAGGACCATCCTCAACATATTCGGATCCAGGAAAGCCTTTCACCCCACTGTTCTCCATACGGTACGCATGAACCTCTTCGATATTCAGCCCAGCATCGTTTATTATCGCTCCATCGCGCTCAATAATTGTCGTGATCAGCGCTCCATCTTCTTCTGAAAGGAACTTTGCGGCGTGAAAGCCCACATTACCCAGGCCTTGAACCACAATTCGCTTCCCTTCAAGTCCTCCTTCCATTCCTGCCCTCTTAACGTCTTCAGGGTGCCGGAAAAATTCCTGTAATCCATATTGAACCCCGCGCCCTGTGGCCTCGGTCCGCCCACGTATCCCTCCATTATCCACCGGTTTGCCGGTCACACACCCGAGGCCATTTATATCCTGAGGGTTTAGTTGGCGATATTCATCAGCCATCCATGCCATTTCACGGCCTCCGGTCCCCATATCCGGGGCCGGTACATTCAAGCCCGGGCTAATCAAGCTGCGTTTATTCAACTCCTGAGTAAATCGGCGTGTAATATGTTCCAGCTCTTCTGCTGAATAATCCTTTGGCCGAAGACACAATGCCCCCTTGGAACCTCCATAGGGAACATCAACAATGGCACACTTATAACTCATCAAGGCAGCCAGCGCCTCAACTTCCTGTTGATTTGCAAAATCGGCGTAGCGAATACCCCCCTTAACAGGCAACCGATGCTCACTATGCACCGCACGCCATCCGGAAAAAACCTTATACTCCCCACGAAGTTTAACGCCGAATTTAACCTGATAAACCGAATTACAGGTACGAATCTGCTCTGATAATCCAATCGGCAAATCGAGTGTGGCTGCAGCTCGATCAAACATGAGGTCTACATTTTCCCTAAAAGAAGGTTCGTTGGAATTTTGCATTTTTAATGAAAAAGGAGTATATTGAGGTGAGCGTGGGCGGGGTGAATATACCCTTGGCTCAATTGGGGGTCTATTACAAAACTACCGTTTTTTTACAGTCGCATGCATATCCTGGATCCAACTGATTTACATCGCCTCCGGGCTGCAGAAGGTTGGTTGGATTTGGGTAACCCAGAGGAAGCTCGATGTGAACTCGACCTAATTCCCAGCCCCCAGAAAAACCACCCCAAAGTCTTGGAGTTGAGATGGAATTTGTTTGCCGCCGAAAAAAACTGGAACGCTTGCGTAAGAACCGCTGAACTACTCGTCAAAGAATCTCCAGAGAAGCCTGATGGATGGATTCATCGTTCGTTTGCATTGCACGAAATGAAACAAACCGAGAAAGCGTTCTCTTTACTGGAACCTGCCCGCAAACTGTTTTCCAAGCAATGGGTCATCCCTTACAATCTGGCCTGTTATCTTACCCAACTGGGAAGAATTGAGGAAGCTGCCAAGGAACTTCACTCAGCCCTGCGGATCGATTCTCGAGCCGTTAAAACGGCCGCGGCCACTGACCCAGATTTAGAACCGCTGCGCCAAAGCATCGATCAGTTGCGCAATAACGAAGACTAGAACTTAGCCCCATCGGCGATCCACTGAATGATCAGTGAAATTTCACTCTTAGAAACCCTCGGACCATTACCTGGGGGCATTTTCGTAGCCGCATCAGGAGCCAAACAGAGCACTAGCGGCGTGACGGCAAAATTACCCGGCTCATTGGGCGAAATAAATCCCCGCAGCGTAACAGGAGCACTGAAATCCAAATCCGCTTTGGCTTTCTTACTCTCCTTGTAATGGTGACACTCAAAGCACCGATGTTTTCTGAAAATCGGTTCTACCTTGGAGAAAGTCATTATCCCAGAAGGAGGTTGGGGCGATTCCTCTTGGGACGCCTGACTCTTGGGCAAGGAGTTCTCTTCGGACCCATTCGCTGCCTCGGATTTGCCACCACCACCACCTAAAGCGAACACCAAACCCACGCCCAAAACCAATAAACCGACCACACCGCTGATTATCATTTTCTTTCTCTTGGACGAACTCCTCAACGGCACCTGCTCCACTGATAAATCACCAGGCGAAGGTAGTGTCGGTGCTGCAAATACTATACCGGGGACCTGTGTTATGGGCACCCAGTCTGACGCCCCTTCATACCAAGCTTGATCAGTGGGCAAAAGGGAACCTTGGGACAGAAACAAATTCGCATCCTCCATGGTATATGGACCAAATCGGTCTCCATCACGCAACACATAGATCATTACACCATAACTCCCTTACAATTAAATTACCTTCTAGAACTTGGCCCCTCCATCAATCCACGCCTTCACTTTAGACAGTTCATCAGAATTGAGTTTGGTCCCATCATCAGGTGGAGGCATAAGTTCATCGGGGTCTGCAGCGGTTAAACTGTCCATGAAAGCGTCAATTTTATCGGTTACTGTATCAGGCTTATCAAGATCCAATTTGGCCTTTACCTTGCCTCCCTCGCTACTGTGACAATCATAACAATTGTGTTCGCTGAATATCTTCTTGATCGTCGGCTCATATAACACCACCTCTTCAACCGGAGGTGTATCTCCATCTGCCTTCTCAGCGCCTCCTTTACTGTCTTTTAGAAACCCCGGCCAAACAAATAAAAGCACGCCAGCAATAACTGCCACCGCTGAAACTGCCCCCCCAATTATAATGATTTTCTTTTTCTTTGAGGAACCGGCAGCCGAATCAACACCGGGATCAGCAACACTTTCCTCAACAACAGGCGCAGCCATCGGCATCCCCGGTAACTGCACCCCGGGCACCTGATCCATGGTGACCCAAGCAGGAGCCCCTTCCCACCAAGCCTGATCAGTGGGCAGCATGGAACCCTGGGCTAAATATGCATTTAAATCTTCCAGGGTATAGGGGCCAAACTGTTGACCATCTCGCATCACGTGAATCATCATGGGCAGCAGACAGCTAACACCAAGCAGGACTTAGCAGCAAGACCGTTTCGGTTACCCGACCGGACTCATCGGGAAAAACCTCAAGATTAAGGGAATAGAAACTCCCACAATCATTATTTCAAGGGGCAAGCCCATGCGCCAGTAATCTCCAAACCGATAACCGCCGGGCCCCAGAATCAAGGCATTACACTGATGGCCAATCGGCGTTAAAAAGGCACAGGAAGCCCCCACGGCCACTGCCATGAGAAATGGGTCTGCACTCACTCCCATTTGGGCTGCAATACCCATCCCTATGGGAGCCATAATGAGTGCCGTTGCTGCATTATTAATGACATCGGATAAACACATGGTCACAACCATCAGGATCGCCAAAATGCCCCAACTCGGAAGGCTATCGGTTATATGGTTGGCGTATAGAGCGATTTTATCTGTTAGTCCGGTATCCTGCAAAGCCTGACTTACGGGAATCATCGCTCCCAAAAGCACGATGACCGGCCAGTCAATTTCCCGGTACAAATCCCGTAAGGGAAGAATGCCTAAAAAGATGTAGGCCAAAATTGCTCCGACAAAAGAGAGGGTTGTCGGCATGATTTTAAACATACTTAAAGCAATGGCTGCTCCGAATATAATCACGGCTAAACTCACTTTCGAGAAAACCCCAACCCTTACCTCACGTTCAGCCAAAGGTAACAAATGCAAGTTTGAGGCATGCTCCTCAATGTCTGATTGAATCCCTTGCAACAAAAGCACATCGCCTACCCGAAACACCACATCACCCAAACGCTTACGAATGGGCTGTCCCTGACGCGCCACCGCCATTAGTACCACTGAATTGGAAGTCCGCGCCCGCAAAAAAGACCGCGAGCGGCCAAGCAGTTGTGAATTGGGGGTCACCACGACCTCGGTAAAATTTACATCATCTCCGTCAATATTATCGATTCGGGTACGCAACTCCTTTTCCAGTCGCAACCCCGATTGGTTCATTATCGCCTTTAAATCCACAGGATCCACTTTCACCAGATATCTTCCCCCTTCGCGAACCAGATTGTTCCTATTGGGAGTCATCACTTTTCCATCCTTGCGAATGAATCCAAAGATCATCATTTTTTCCCCGGTATCCTTCTCCACCTCCCCAAGTGTTTTCCCAATAAACTCACAGTCCTCTGGGACACGTACTTCGGTAATATATTCCTTGAGCTCAAACATCTCATCCTTGCCGGATTCCTTGAGAGATTTTTTTGGTATAAGTCGCCACCCAACCACTGCCACAAACAAAACCCCAAGCAGCGCTACCAATCCACCAACCGGCGCGAAAGTAAACATACCGAAAGGCTCCCCCATTTCCTGTGCCCTGAAAGTGGAAATAATAATGTTGGGAGGAGTCCCAATCATCGTGATCATTCCTCCTAGGATACTCGCAAAAGCCAGCGGCATCAAAATAAGGCCCGGTGAACGACCCTGTTCATTGGCAGTCTTCAATGCCACGGGCAATAACAGTGCCAAAGCACCGACGTTATTCATGAATGCAGACAATACCGCCGCCACCACACAAAGACTGGCAATATGCAGCATTTGATTCTTGGCAAAAGGAGCAAGTCGGCGGGTAATCAAATCAACCACTCCTGAGTTGCGCAGGGCCCTGCTAATTACCAAAACAGCAGCGACAGTAATTACTGCTGCATGCCCAAATCCATCCAGAGCATGTTCCGGATCAATAAGATTGGACTGATCATATTCTAGTATCTTTTCCAGAAGGACATCCGCAACGACCAGCGAGAACAACCCAATTAACGCCACCACATCATAGCGCCATTTACCCCAGGCAAAGAGCCCGAAGATCACCACTATCACACCCAAAACGATGCCCTGCTCCAATGTCACGCACTTCTTTCTCGCCCAAAGCAGCCACCCTGTGAAGATCAATCAAATGGACTTATTCGCCGTGAAAACAGAAGTAAAAAAATGGTACCCCGGGCAGGACTCGAACCTACAACCAATTGATTAAGAGTCTGTAAATTTCTTTGCTCACACAGTCACTCACCCTCATTCACAGGCATAAACTGTAAATCACTCATCCTCCCAAACGGCTCATATAGCTCATATTAGACACACTGACTTGTACGTTTTGAGGAAGGCTATTTGGTAAAAATTCCTTTGCCCATCACAGGATTTTCTCAAGCACACATGTCACCCGTTCATTCTCCGCATCAATCGCACCCTCATCGACAAACCGCTTGCTGCCTAGCTCGGTCAGGCGGGTGAGCAGAAGATGAATGCCCCCTTGCCCTGACATGGGCCAATCATTAGTCTCAGTGGCATGAAGCAGCTCCTCTTGATATGTGCAGTGGTGGCGGGGCAATCCGGCTTGGCAGCGGACAAGAAGCCTTTAACCAAGGAAGAATCGGCGAAGGTCATTGAGGCTGCGATTCGCGAAGCTGCCAAGAAACCAAAAGGCGAACTCACCAAGGCGGATTATAAGAAGGTGACGAGGCTGTCTCTCCTCGACAATCAACTGACCTCCGTGAAGGGTCTAGAAAAGCTCACACAGTTAAAGCAGCTGAATCTCAGAGCTAATCAGCTGACCGATGTGAAGGGTCTGGAGAAGCTCACACAGTTAGAGGATTTGTGGCTCGATAACAACCCCGACCTCACAAAGGCACAGATTGATGAACTGAAGAAGGCTTTGCCGAATTGCTTTATCCTCAGCAACCCTCCGAAGTAATCCTCCCTTCGGGAGTTGCCCTGACACGGGGCAATCGATAGCCTCAATGGCATGAAGCAACTCCTCTTGATATGTGCGGTGGTGGCGTTGGTAGGGTGCTGGAAGAAGGAAGCACCGAAGGGGGGAATCAGGGTGAAGGTGCAGCGGTCCACGCCGTATCAAGAACTACCCAAAGCCGCTGTCGGGAAACTCATTACCAACCCCATTGTTGAGGAGGCGATACGCAAGCAACTGAAGAAACCTCTGAGCAAACTCACCGAGGCAGATTTGGAGAAGTTGGAGTATCTGAAGCTCTTGGACAATAAACTGACCGATGTAAAAGGTCTGGAGAACCTCACTCAGTTAACGTATCTGGATATTCGAAGCAATCAATTGACCTCCGTGAAGGGTCTGGAGAAGCTCACGAAGTTAACGTATCTGAATCTCCGCCACAATAAACTGACCGATGTAAAGGGTCTGAAGGATCTTACGCAGTTAGAGAAACTGTATCTCGAATTCAATCAACTGACCGATGTAAAGGGTCTGGAGAAGCTCACGAAGTTAACGACTCTGAATCTCTACAGCAACCCCGTCCTAACCAAGGCTCAGATTGCTGAACTGCAAAAGGCGTTGCCGAAGTGCAAAATCGTCAGCAATCCCACGAAGTAACCGCCCTCATTCCTCCCCGTGAAAGTCCTTGAGGGCCACCTGCCAAGCATTAATTTGTCCAAAATTTGTCCAAGGGGTATTTCCGAGGGGCAGCGTTCAACCGCAAATCTCAGAATAGCACGGTATAACAGAAGTAAAAGTGGTACCCCGGGTAGGACTCGAACCTACAACCAATTGATTAAGAGTCAACTGCTCTACCAATTGAGCTACCGAGGCGACCGCGGCAAGTAATCCAGAACCACTGCATTCGGGTCAATCCTTTTTCTCCCTCACTCAAACCCCAGCACACTCCGTTTTTGAACTCGATATCGCTCATGTTGAAAGACTGCCTCCAGCCATTCTCTCTGCTTGTTTCCCGCCCGGGAACGTGCGTCCCGCAATCTGTTACTGGCATCGGCCAAGGCTTTGATGGCCCCCGATTGAAGGGACTGCTTTGCCTTGTCGGTGACTCCTGCATCCTTGAGCGCCTGCGTGAGTGTTTTCTTCTCATTTTCGTTTTTGGTGAGTGCCTCCGCCGCACTCTTTTCCTCGGTTTCTACCCGTTTTAGTTCGATCTCGCGGGCGGTAATAGATGGGCCCCAGCGTAAATATTCCACAGACAACTCGCCCTTCAACTTGTCCAACTCAATAGCTGTTTCCTGTTTATAGTGCGCAACCAGTTGTTGTGCCTGCAACCAGCCTTCCAGAAAACCCAGCAGCTTCCCCTGATCCTCATCAAGTGGCTTCTTTAAAGCTGCCTTGGCAGCTTCCGATTGCACGGAAGCCCGGCCTGCGGTTACAAATGCTGCCTCGGTCTGCTTGAATATCTGTTCACGACGCTTCCACTCATTTTCCCTATGCTTTACCAGCGCTTCCTCTTGCAAGAGACTGTGTTGCTCACGCTTCATCGTATTCTCGCTATCCTCAAGATTGCGCGCCGCCTCATATTTCTTGCCGATTCCCACACCATACTCACCAATGCGTCGGTTGTGCTCCCCCAAGGCCTGATTCAAAGCGTTCAATGCCCGGCCCATTTCGCCCTTCGCCTGACGAGCTTTATTGGATCTACCCGTTCGTTGACGAGTTAGATCCCCGGTAATATTTTTCAATTCGGTCTGTCTTGACTTTTTAACCGAAAGAAATTTTTCCAGTAACTTGATGTCTCCCTGAGTCTGTTTCCATTCTTCCTCCATCCGACTTGAGGCAGTCTGGTGGTTCGCGAAGTCATGTAACTTGGACTGGTATTGCCCAATCAAACCATTCAGTTTCTTTCTTAACGTCGTAACAGCAGATAAATCGTGGGCCATTTGTTCCTGCTCCTCTTTCAAGCGCCCCGCCAAACCCTTGTCTTCAGGTGCTTTTTTGGCCTGAGCAGCCCATTGCTCAAGCCGGGCTTTGGTAGCGTTTAGCTTCCGAAGAGCCGGCAATTCTTGTTTGTCCACAAATTCATAAAGAGTTCTACGTGCAGCCTCCAGCAAGTCACGCCGCCTGGTATGGTCGCGCAATGCATTGGTCTTCTTTTGTTCAGACTGCCGTAATTTACCCTGATAAGAACGCAACTGCCCTTCCCAGTCACGGAGATGGCGGTCAACTGATTGCAAATTAATAACAGAATCCAATCGATATTGATCGATAGCCGCTTCCTTCCCGACTAACTCATGGTAGAGAGCTGCTTTAACCGAATGTTCAGCACGTAAATTCAGTACTTTTTTTTCGGCCGGCTTCAATCGGGTGCGCAGGATACTCGCCTCTTGCGCAACAGCCTGCTCGAATTGCTTTTTCCGGGCATTATACCGAACCAAGGCAGTGTCTAATCGACGCTTGGCTTCATCACGGCGGCGACGGGCTTCGTCGCGAGCGGGGGTATACTGATTAAATAAATCCCGCGCTCGATTCCTCCTGGTTTCTGAATACTCAAGCGCCTTACGGTCACGGGAAGCTGTCGCATAAATTTCAACCGGCCTAAAGTCGCCTTTATACAAGGCCCGCACCTTTGTGTAATTCGAATTACGATCCTTGGCATTTTTATCATACTGTTCCAGCTGTCTTGCGCGATCAGCCTGAAATTTGGAGAAACTTTCGGTGTTCTTTTTTTTCGTTGCCAGAGAAATTTTATTTTCTGACTCCACCGCCGCTTTGGCCTCAGTTAGTCGGCGCACCTTTGCCTCATGAGCCTCTCTCAACTTAGGGTTAAAATAATGTGTATTCACTTTCAGCCAGTTATCAGCCACAGCATAGTTGCTCTGGCTTTTTGCCAAATCAGCCCTCGCTTTCCGCACCGAAACCTCCTGTTGACTCAAACCAACCAGAATTGTTTTCACCTCCTTCTGGATGGCAACATGTTCCTTCTCTAGCCGGCGCCATTTTTCGTCCAGCTGAGCAAGATATACTTTCGCCTCAGAGCGGGCCTTAAAAACACTGTCAAAACCACCCTGTCCGGCAACGATTTGCCGCTTATGTTCTTCGTCCATCGAGGCCCAGGTTGACCACGCCCTCTCGAGAACGTTGGGTTCAGTCACATATGATATTTCATGAATCTCCCCAGACTTGAGTCTCAAATCACGAAATGGCGTCTGGTTAGCCACCAGGATTGATCCATCCCACTCGAGCTTACGTAGACGAATCTCCGTGCCCAGTTGCGTGCGGACAATCCACCTCTCCCTGGCTCTGGTTGGTTTCTGGAGAAACACTGCGGCAGCTTGGGAACCTCCCTGATATTTACGTGAGCCAAACAGAAGAGTTTGAAGAGTAATGACATTGTCCCTAATTGAACTAATCTCCCCTTCCTGGAAATCACCTCCAACCAGCAACACTCCCTCTCTCCCCACCTTGCCAGAACGAATTCGATCAGCCATCGGCAAGGAAAGTGGATGAAAGAAAATAGCCGAAGCATTGACCGTCGAAAGGCGAATTCCGGCAGGTTCCCCAACGAAATGCACTCTGCTTCCAGTCAATGATTCGAGCGGGTGCGCTATGTAGCTTCCATTCCATGCCAAGGCTCCAGCAGCAGGAATGGCCGGGGGTGCCTGGGGAAGCGGCAAGTCTGTCACTGCGCTAAGGGATGTCCATGACAAACCCGGGCCACTCCATTCAAGTTCAAGAATCGCATAACTGGCAAGGTTCAGGTATTCCAGCCGGAAAGCGTGTACCCCTTGATCAAGTCGAATGGATTTAGTAGCCCGCCTATAAGAGTGCTCAGCAGGAGTTGAAATAATTTCCTTACCCCCTATAAATGCACGCACTCCATCATCCGAGCCCAACCTGAAATGGTAGTTACCAGAACGAGGTATATTGAGTTTGCCTTCAAAAAGAATTGCTCCGGGAGTATTGCCCAATCTACGAACTGTAAGGTAGTGCCGACGAATATTGTCGATGGAACTGGGATCGAGTGCAGTTTCATCGGGAAAATCACTATGATTGCCCCGCCAGATTCGTGTCCTGACTTCACTCAAACCCGGGCGAATTGAAGGCCCAGGATTAAGGCGTACACGGATCAAATCCTTCCATTTAAACGCCTTCCCGGCGACCTGAACCCCTTTTGAATCAATCCTATCAAGATTACCCGATTGCAACCGACCATCTCTGGTCCGAACCGTTGCTGAATATGAAAGAAAAAGATTTGCCGTAACCCAACAAGCAATAACGGCAATCCTGAACATGGTAACTCAACGCTGATAGAGAGGCAGGTAATGATAAGGCATTGCCAGCATGGTGGTGAAAACCGCCGTGGTAAAAATCGGCCCCACTCCACCTCGCCCGGTGGCGTCCCACCGGTAATGCGCCCCTTCCTTTCGGACACTTTTGGCCACTGTTGAAGAGACGACTTTATACCACTTTTCCCATGTATCTCCCCCAATCATGTATTGGGCCGGAGCCGCATAAAAACTACCGTATACATACCATTCCTGACCCAGTCGATGATTGGCTACTAGGTACTTTGAGCCTTTAATCACCATGGGATCATCATACAAACCACACACTTGAAGGGAATAAATGGCGGCGGCTGTACGGGCAAAGCCCGGGGATGAACCGGGTTGATAACTAAAACCCCCACTACTGGAATGATTGCAGGCTTTCACATATTTAACAGCGTTATCAATTGTCCTTTTAGGTACATCAATACCAGAATTTTTTGCGGCTCTCAAAGCTACTACCTGTAACACGGTTACCGAAATATCCGCGTCCCGCACCACCGGACGGTAGCGCCATCCTCCCTGGCTATTTTGACTGGCGATAATCAGTTTAATCGCCCGATCCAGCTTGGTGCGAATGACCGGAGATTGCGTCTGCCCATAGAGTTCAGCCAAGGCAATTGTGGCAATCCCGTGTGCATACATGTACTGACCACTGGCCCGATTACCATAGATACCATCAGGCCCAATTCGGTTCAGAAGATAATCCATCCCCTTCTTCACCACTTTACCATAGGGCCCTTCCCCTGGAAGGTTGCCTGCCGCCTGAAAGGCAATGAGCGTATAGCCGGTAATTGCATCGGGATGACGTCGTTCTTCAGAGCTTTCCCCCCACGACCCGTCTGGCTTCTGCTTGGAAGCCAAATATTTCAAAGCTCCCTCAATGTACTTTTCATGGATTTTGGAAACCTTAACATTATCCCGGGGACGCGGCTTAGCCTTCACCCCAGGGGTCGCTGCAGGCAGCCAAATAATTGAAGCAATAAAAAGACTGAAACAAATAAAACGAATCACAACTTTGTCCTAAAAAAATTATTTCTTCGGCCTGTCCGAGAGACGTTTAAGAAACTGTTCGACTAAAGTACTGTACTCCTGCGGCGTCTTGGATTTGGACGATTGCAACAAGGCCTCGCGCTCACGCTGCGGAAGGTTTAAACGACTTCCCAAACCATCTGTAGACCCCAATTTGCCATCCTTACCACCAGATCCCTGCCAGTTACCAATTTTGCCATCACCCTGTTCGCTGGGCTGCCCCTGCCCTGGTTGCTGTCCGGGTTGTTGGCCCGCCTGCTGGCCCGGTTGCTGGCCCGGTTGCTGGCCCGGTTGCTGACCTTGTTGCGCCATTGAAAGGGCGGCAGCAGCTTGAGCAAGTGCCTGCTGGGCCTGTTGAGACGCCTGCTGCGAAGGCACTGCGTTATTGGCCATGGCTTGTTCAATTGCTTCAGCTAAATCTCCCACAGCCTGATCAAAAGCCTCCTGTGCATTAGGCGGCAATTGGCCTTCCAAACCTGCGGCCAAAGGCTCAATCAATTCAGAGGCATCCTCCAAGGGACCCGCTGCCTCTTGGGCAGCCTGTGCGGCCTGTGCGGCCTGTACGGCCTCCAGCAC
>JASLKQ010000034.1 GCA_030747505.1 Verrucomicrobiota bacterium
GCCCGGCTTCCTGCAGGCGGAAAAAGTTCTGGGTTCAGGTGGTCCGGCCAAGTCCTGTATCTTCATTCATCAGTATGGTGGACTGAGCCAGCTCGATTCATGGGACATGAAACCCCATGGACCGCAGGAGATTCGTGGCCCTTATAAGCCGATCAAGACTGCCACGCCAGGGTTCCAGATTTGTGAACTGATGCCGCGTCTGGCCAAGCTGTCTGAAGAGTACGCAGTCATCCGTTCGATGACACACAAGGAGTCCGAGCATAAAAGGGCCAACTCAATGTTGCTGGCCGGCCGTGATCAGCCCGCAGTCGATGATCCGTCCTTTGGTGCCATGGTTACCAAGTTGCGCCCCTCAAGTGCCAGTATTCCTGATCACGTGTGGTTGCAGAAATTTGGTGGTGGAGCGGCTCCTCCCGATCATACCTATCTCACGGGCGGGCGTTTGGGAATGGCCTATGCCCCTATGTTGATTGGCGAGAAGCACGATGATAACCCTGCTTCTCCTGATTTCCGTGTGCGCGCATTTGATACACCCGATGAAGTCACAAAGGAGCAGCTGCAAAACCGCAAGGACCTGCTGCAATCAACCCAAGGCCTTTCGCTTATAGGAGGAACATCTGAATTTGAATCATTTGAAACCCACCAAAAAAGATCCTTTGATCTGTTGTATGGAAAAGCGGCCAAACAGGCTTTTACCATTGAGAAGGAAGGTGAAAAGACAAGGGACCGCTACGGGAGAAACCCCCTGGGCCAGAATTTGCTTCTCGCCCGACGACTTGTCGAATCGGGTGTGAGACTGGTCAATGTCGCTGCGTGGACCGGGCTCGCTAAAGGTGAGAAATTTGTCAGTGTGGAAACCTGGGATATGCACGGCAATGCTGATGTGGGCATTTTTGAAAATGGATGGAATGGACTGCCCTTTGCTTTGCCTCGCACCGATCAGGCGGTCGCAACATTGCTTGAGGATCTCAAGGATAGGGGTTTGCTCGATACCACGCTTGTTGTATTGGTGGGTGAATTTGGTCGCACTCCAAAAATCAGTAAGGGTGCCAAGCGCATCGGCCGCAACCACTGGCCCAACTGCTATTCAGCAATGCTGGCAGGTGCTGGGATCAGGGGCGGCAGTGTTTACGGGGAATCAGACAAACAGGCGGCTTATGTGAAATCCAATCCGGTAACCCTGGAGGATTTCACTGCCACACTCTTTACTGCAATGAACATCAACCCGGCTTCACCCCTTGGGCTCGATGGCTTTACCGCTCCAGCCAGCAGTGGTAACCCTATTAAAGCACTGTTTTAGGTGAGGTTTATTATACCTGTTTCATTACCGCTGCGATCATAGCCTTATCCCGACTGGCATTTTCAGAATCGTGTGCCACAATTTTTCGCGAGTCCATGAAGCCTTGTATTCTGCTGTTATTGACCTTGTTCTGGTCGGGTTGCCAATCGGCCCCAGCACGCCCCCTCGAGCTGAACACCATGATCGCGCACTGGGCAAACTATGCCCACGAGGACTATCTGTCCTTCGTGAAGGAAGCCCGGCCTGACCTGGTCCAGGTCGGTTTTTATGGCGGACACTACTGGAGCCTATCCCACGCTCGGCATGGCGGCGGATACCCGGCACATTTCCCCAGGGTGGGCCTCAAGGAAAACCGTGACTGGCTTATCCAACGCAACAAACAACTACATAAACTCAACACATTGGTCATCGGCCATTTCAATATCGAATTCCTGGTGGGCGATCCGACCAGCAAGGAGGGACCACGGGGTTTCTTTAAGTTCTACCGAGAGCTCTGGGATGAATCTCAACTAGGGCCCAGGCCGGTGAAGGATCCACTGGAATTACTGGAAAAAAATGCCGACGGCTCCCCGCGCATCAATAACAACTATTCCATCGGAGGCATGAAGGAATATTGGGCCTGCCTCAACAACCCGCACTGGCGCACAGTGCTCAAGGCGTGGGTGCGCCACGGCATCAACGGCGGCGTGGACGGGTTCATGATCAATTATTTTTACCGGCACAACTGCCTGTGCGAACATTGCCAGCGGGAATTTCGCGAATACCTCGGCGGACGCTTCACGGCGGCGGAATTGATGTCGCAATTTCAAATCAACCAACTGGCCACGCACAAGTTCAAGGAAATCGGCGCGTGGCATAAGCCGGCTGAAACCAATCCCTTTAAACTGGAACAGTTGCGCTTTTCACAGATGGCCACCAAGGCCTGCTTTGATGAGGTGTTTGTAAAGTATGGCCGTTCATTAAAACCTGACTTAATTGTTGGCCAATGGAACCACATCGGCAGGTTCAACCAGATTAACAGTGATGAGCGATGTTTATTGCCCAGAGAACTTTGGGCCAAGGATGAGGATTACCTATGGTACAGCACCGGTAACTCTGCTTTTTACACCGACCTCAAGAACGGCTATCTCGGCGAAGGCACCCTCCTCGCGCGATATATCCGGGGTGCCTCCGGAGGGAAACCCTTCACACTGGGCAAATACGAGGGCACCCGAATTCGCGCTGCCATTGCTGAGCTGGCCGCAAATGGGGGTGTCCCCATGGGTTTCTATACCCGCTTCACTGATGCCCAGGCCAGGAAGATCATCACTCAATACTACCGGTTCCTCCGGACGCACCGGGATATATACCTGGACAATCAATCTGCTGCACGCAGCGTTTTACTTTACCCAAGACAAGCAGTACATGGCGGAGAAGTGGAGCCGGTAAAACAATTCCTGAAGCTGGGTGATTCCCTCCTTAATCGACACGTCCTGTTTGATATTCTGCCTGATGACCTCGCCACCCCCGAGCGCCTGACAGCATACCGGGCCGTCTACCGGGTGGGAGAGAAGGAGCCCGAGCCGGTGAACCATTTTGAAATAGAGGCACCAGCGACCGTACGGGCTTCACTCAGTCAACCGGCAAAGGGCAAATCTTTGCACCTGCATCTGGTTAACTACAACCGTACAGAACCCAAAAAACCCAAGAGTGCAGGACGGGGTATCCAGGATGAAAAACCCATTCAGGCTGAAAATATCCGCATTACGCTTCGCCTTTCTGAAGGTGCTGATCTAAAGCAGGTCAATTTTATTACTCCGGAAAACAATTCAAAGATTGTGCTTCAAGCAACCCGTTTGGATTCTGGAAAGTTCCAGATTACAGTCCCGCCATTCCTTGTCTATGCGGTGCTCGAACTAGCCATCCCTGTAAACCCAAAAACACAAACTCCCTGAAGAAAATTCATGCCTAAAATTTTCAGCTATATACTTCTGGTTCATTTCACGATTGGCTGCACCGCTGTACAACCGAGCCTTCGTATCGACCCGGAAACTTTCCGGAAAGATCAACCCGTGGAAGCCATGCCTGATGGAAACCTGCTGGTCGAGGCGGAGGAGTTTCAGCCACTTAAGCCTGGATGGGAGGCAAGAAAATGGGGCGAAAACTATTACGCAGCGACTTTTGCCAATTCGTTTCTTAGCCGAAAAGCCTATCTCGGTGCAGATGAACAGACCGAAGGGCAAGCCGCCATTCAGATCCGTGTGCCCAAGGCCGGACGTTATCTTGTGCTGGTACGCTACGAGGCAGCCTATCGGTTTGAAACACAGTTTCGAGTTCGCGTAGAGCAGAAAGGCCGACGCGTCCTGGATCGGCTTTATGGCGCACGTAAAAACCTGAAGATTTGGGCGTTTAGCCAGAAGCTCAAGACCGAACACGCCTGGAGTTGGGGGGCATCGGAGAATATCGTATGGGAAGGTCACGATGCCTTTGCCGATTTAAAGCCAGGCGTAGCAACAATTACACTTAGTGCCTCCAAGCAACCGGAGCCGGGGGCCAAGCGCAATGTCGATTGCCTCCTGCTCACCACCGACGAGGAACAGGTGAAGATGCGTATCGAGAAGGAAAAATATTTGCCGCTGGATGGCATGCTCACCCAGGCAGGTGATGTGTTCGTGAAGGTGTCCAATCGTGGCCGCACGGAACTGACTTTTGGTGGTGCGAACGCGATTGGCGGTGGCAACTGGCAGCAGCATTCACCCTACTGGGTGCACTTGCGCAACTGGCCAAAAGTAAACGTGAAAGTCGCTCCCGGCAAAAGCACCGACTGGGTGGAAGTCGGAGGTGCGATGGATACACTCAATGACGGCCAATGGAACTTCACCGGTAATGGCAAATACCATGCGGAATTTGCGGTGAAGGAATCTAATGGAAAACTCACTCCAATCGCTGCCTTCGATGGCGAAGGGGCTCTTAAGCTCGCCGCCGATGCCGACACGCGCTACTCGCGTCGCCTACGCCAGCAGGAGGACGTGCTTTTCGATTTACTCACCGAGGTGAAGAAAGAACCCCTGCGTGGAAGTGCACCCAGAGAAACCTTGATCTATGGTCACACTTTCTCGCCTGGGATGGGGGCAAAATACGATAAGGCAGTAACTGAGTTCCGGCAGATGTTCAGTCTGCAGGAAGCTTCGGGCAAAGATAAGGCTAGTACTTACATTGATGTGCGCAGCGTTCCCACCGCAAAGCTGGCCGAGTACTGCCTTAACCTCGGGCCACGTGCGAAGCGTATCCGTTGTGTTAGTCTAGGTGATGAGATTCGTCTGCCCGACCCCAAGAATCCAGTCGCCACTGAAGACATGATTAATTGGCTGAAATCGCTGGGCCTGAATCCTGCAGATATCCTCCCGGGTACGAGCAAGTGGAGTACAATTCAATATAATCCCGGGACTGAGGCGATGACATCACAACCGGGCATCTACTATTGGTCACGGCGCTACCGGCATCACTATGGAATTCAAGCCACCAAGAAACGTACCGATATCCTACGCAAGCATCTACCCAATGCCGGCATCGGTGCCAATTATTCCCCACATTATCCAGCAGAGCATCGTTACCTTGGTGAAGTCCACAAATGGGTGAGAATCTTTCGTGAGGAAGGTATGACCATGCCGTGGAGTGAGGACTATATTTTCCAGATGCCAGTCGCAACACAACAGATGAATAACATCAACCTTGATCTTTTGCGGGCCGGCGTGCGGGATAAACCAAAACAAAAAATCCACTACTACTGCATGCCTCATTGGCCTGGGCAGATCCCGGAAAACTGGCGGCGGCTTTTTTATGGTGCGCTCGGTCACGGCATGCAGGTGGTGAACCTCTTTGAGTTTCGCCCTGTTCACGCCGCCTATACTGAGAACCACTGCAGTAATCCTGAAACCTATCGTACAATACTCCGCAGCTTCCGCGAACTGGGATTGTTTGAAGACATCATTCAGTCTGGTCGCAAACGCCCGGCCAAGGCCGCACTATGGTTCAGTGAGACAGGCGATATATGGTCTGATAATAAAGGTTCCTTCGGAGCCGGAAAACGAACCCTTTATGCGGCAGTAATCCACCAGGATATTCCACTGGATTTTATTATTAAGGGCGAGTCATTGAACGAGTACCACGTTTTATTTCTTACTGACGCGCACGTGTCACGCCGGGATTCTGATGCCATTGCCAAATGGGTTGGGACTGGCGGCACTCTCTTTGCCACTGCTGGGGCAGGCATGTTTGATGAACTGAACCAACCCAATACCTTGTTGCGCAATGTGCTGGGAGTGAAACCCATTGCGCTGGACTCACCGGAAAATTCTCAGGTGGAAATGGTGAAACAGGATCTACCTTTCGCTTCACCCATTGATGAAATTACCGACACGGGCGAACCGACTCCGATATTTGGGGTGCGCAGTCGCGTGAAAGCTGATGGAGCAAAAATGCAGCTCAAATTCAAAAACAACACTCCCGCCCTCACGCTTAACGCTCAAGGTCAGGGGCAGGCATACTACGCGGCATTTCTACCGGGATTAACCTATTTTCTTCCCGGCACCCCCAAGGTGCCGGTTGACCGCGGCACACACGCGAATGCCTCGGCACACCTCATCCCCAATCAGTTTCACGTAACGATTGAAAAATTACTGCAAGTGGGTAGGAAGTCTGCATTCAATCCTATTAGGTGCTCCAACAAACTGGTTGAGGCCAACATCATCGATTCACCCAAGGGTAGTGTCGTTATTCTAACCAATTGGAGCAGTAGGCCAATCAAGGAGCTTGAAATACAGCTGCCGCCTGATCTAGCAAAGAGGAAGCTGTCGGTTGCTTCAGGGGTAAATCACCAAAGGGAAGGTAACGTAATCAGAATGGATCTTAAGGTGGCCGATGCATTAATTCTAAGATGAAATATTTTCTCACCTTATTAACGATTTGTGTTTTTGGCTGTGCGGCGCCACCCAAACGGATCGCTGCAGTCGTTACTGAGTACCGCCACAACTCACACGCCGATGTTATCGTCAGTCGCCTGCTGCTGACCCACGCTCTGGATGGAAAGGGAGAACGTCCAAACCTGAAGCTGGTTTCACTCTATACCGACCAGGTTCCCGGCAACGATACCAGTCGCAAATGGGCCAAAAAGTTTAACGTTCCCATTTATCAGACCGTAGAACAAACCCTCACCCACGGCACCGGCAAGCTGGCTGTTGATGGCGTGTTGCTGGTGGCCGAACACGGCAAGTACCCAAAGAACGCAACAGGAAACACCATTTATCCCAAACGACGGCTTTTTAATGAGGTGCAGAAGGTCTTTCGCAAGACGGGGCAAACCGCCCCTGTATTCGTGGACAAACACCTGGCAGATAACTGGACTGATGCCAAGTGGCTGCATGATACGGCCAGAGAACTTAAAGTGCCGTTGATGGCCGGCTCATCACTTCCGGTGCTCTGGCGTTATCCTCCGGTAGATGTGAAGCGCGGGGCCAAGCTAAACGAAATCGTAGCCGTTTCCTATCACTCCCTTGATGCTTATGGATATCATGCTTTGGAAATGGTCCAATGCCTGAGTGAACGCCGTGCTGGAGGAGAGACCGGTGTCAGGCAGGTCCAAACCTTGACCGGGGATGCCGTTTGGAAAGCCATGGATAACAGGCTTTTTGATCAAGCGCTGCTTCAAGACGCCCTCAAATGTCTCACGCGCAGCCCGGTTACCGCCCAGCCAAATAAATCCTTAAAAGAGCTGGTGAAAGACCCCGTTCTTTTCGTTATCGAGTATCTTGATGGACTGAAGGCCTACATCCTCACGTTGAATGGTGCGGTCAGCGAATGGGGGGTGGCGTGGAAAACTCTCAACGGACAGAAGAAATCCACCACCTTCTGGACGCAGGAAGCCCGGCCTTACATGCATTTCACTTACCTCGTGAAAGGCACCGAAAAGATGTTTCACACCGGCCAACCCACATGGCCTGCTGAGCGGACCCTGATGACCAGTGCCTTGCTCGATGCCCTGCTTATTTCAAAGAGTAAAAATGGAGTATCCATTCCCACCCCTTACCTAAACTTTAAATACACCACCGAATGGGGGTGGAAGCAGCCTCCACCTCCACCTCCCGGCCGGCCTTGGAACCAACAGTGAAAATGCTCATGAAATCCATCATGCTACTGTTGGGGTTCGTCTCACTATTTGTCCGTGGAGCCAACCCTTCCTCAAAAGTCATCCTCATTTCACGTGCTGTTTCTGCCCCCATGATAGACGGCAGGTTAAACGATGCCTGTTGGAAACAGGCTAAACCAATCCCGGTAATATATCCTCATGGCAAATCCGGCAAAACACCGGATCCTGTTCCTATGACTACGTGGATGACTTGGGATAAGCACTATCTCTATTTGGCTTATGAAGTGAATGATACAAATTTAGTTGCGTTGGGTACCGGACAAAAGACTGGACCGCCAAAAAACCGTCGGCCCCAGAGTCTGGAATATGCGCCGGAGAAGAATCTTGATCTCGCCGAATTCTTCATTTCCTTTGGGAGCAGGCAGTTCTTCTGGGAGATTCATCATAATGCCGCCAACCATCTGAATACCTTGTGGATTGAAATCCCGAGCCTCGATCAACTCGCCAAGATTGAGAAGCCAGCTTACCAGCATGTCACTTTTCATCGGGACCGATATCTGCCGGATCAGGGGACCCGTACCCTTAAGCAGGCGGTCCAGCTAAAAAAGAAAGCCAACAATCAGTTCTCTACCCTTAATGAGTCCAGTGATCGTGACAGCGGTTATAGCGGAGAATTACGCCTGCCCTGGGCTGGTCTCCTGTTTGATCAGTCGAAGAAAAAGGGCATACCTCAAATAAAAGACCTAAGGCTGTCGCTTTTGGCTGTGAACCTCAACGGTAACAAAGGTAGGGCTCTATATTACTCAAGCGGTTCAGGTATGCCTAAATTAATGTATCATTTCAGCTCCCATAAATGGCCGGTTTATAGGTTTGTAGATTAATGAAATGAGTTGCCTATGGTCGGTCAGTTTAATCGTGCGGTAATATATATTTGAAGGATTAGTTTGCTGCTTGAGTCTAAAAATCACTGACGTTTCAATGCTATTGAGTTAGCATTTCAATTGCTCCGTGAAACTAATCCCCACATTTCTGCTCCTGTCCGTTACCGCATCGACGTTGTTGTCGGCTGCCCTGTTTCCCAAGGGGACTGAGACGTTTTTGGAGATGCACTGTTTTGACTGTCATGGTGAAGACAAAAAGAAGGGTGGGTTGGATTTGGAAAATCTGGGTAATGATTTGACCGAGGCGGCAGTGTTTACAAAATGGGAACGGGTCTTTGATCGGGTGGACAAGGGCGAGATGCCGCCAGCTAAGGTTAAGGATCGTCCTGCGGCTAAAGAGCTGGCCGGCTTCCGCGCGTCTCTCGAGTCGCAACTGATGAAAGCGCATGCGGCGGCGAAGGGAACCGTGTTACGCCGACTTAACCAGCGCGAATATGCGAATACTATGAACGATCTCTTCGGCACCTCATTGGAATTGGAAGGCATGCTGCCAGAAGATGGTCGTTCACATGAGTTCGATAATGTCGGGCACGCACTGGGTATTTCGATGCAGCACATGCAAATGTATCTGAGGGCTGCCGGAGTGGTGCTAAATGAGGCCGTTGCCAAGACGGTTCAGGCGCCCAAGCCGGAAAAGATCGTGGGGCGGTATACGGACGACAAGGGCGCAAGAAAATTCGTCGGCGACCAGTGGCTGAAGCTCAAGGATGATTCCATCGTTCGATTTGCGCGTACGGGTTATCCTACCGGCATGATTCGTTCTGCGCGTACAAGGCAGGAGGGCTTTTACCGGATTAAGGTGCATGGGTTTGCCTATCAATCTGATAAACCGATCACATTTTCTGTGGGCCTCACCACCTTTCAGCGGGGTGTGCCGAAGCCGGTGCTCGACTACTTTTCTTTTCCCCCCGGCGGACCAAACAAAATGCACACGGTTGAACTAACCGCAAAGATCGGCGCAAACTACATGATTAGTATTGAGCCTTACGGCATCATTGATCCGGATTTAGGTATTCGGCGCCGGGATAAAACTCCCATAACTACTGTGAAAACACCCGGTCTAGGCATTCACTCTGTGGAGATAGAGGGTCCGTTGATTAGCGAATATCCCTCTGCAGGCCATAAGCTACTTTTAGCCGGTATAAAACGAATAGAGATTCCACCACGCAACCCACATGACCGTGAAAAGAAGTGGTACAAGCCACAGTTTGAAATCAAATCGACCAATGAAAAGGCCGATGCCGAACAGGCGCTCGGCCGCTTGACCAACGCCGCCTTTCGCCGGTCGGTAGACGCCCGTGAGATCGCGCCTTACATAAAACTCTTTGAAGCCGAACGAGCCAAGGGCGAGGCATTTGAATCCGCATTGCGTACGGCGGCTACGGCGGTATTGAGTTCACCTCATTTCCTTTTCCTGCGTGAATCGGCCGGAGCCCTTGATGACTACGCGCTGGCTAGCCGCCTTTCATATTTCCTTAACCGAACCGCACCCGATGATGAGTTGCTGGCGCTCGCCCACGAAGACAAACTGCGCAACAATCTTCGTGCGCAAACCGAACGGTTACTTAAAGACAAACGTTTCGGACGTTTCATCACGGATTTCACTGAGGCATGGCTAAATCTACGCGACATGGATTTTACTATACCCGACCGTTCTCTGTATCCGGAGTATGAACCATATCTGCGTTTCTCCATGCCGCTCGAGACAGAGGCGTTTTTGCGCGAACTGATCGAAGCTAATCATCCCGTCGCCAATATCGTTAAGAGCGATTTTGCCATGATCAATGATCGCATGGCTGAACACTATGGTATCAACGGTGTAACCGGATCACATTTTCGCAAGGTAAAGCTCCCTGAGGATAGTTGGCGGGGTGGGGTCCTTAGCCAGGGCAGCGTGCTGAAGGTGTCCGCCAATGGTTCGGCCACCTCGCCCGTGGTACGCGGTGTGTATGTAATGGAGCGCATCCTTGGCATCACCCCCACGCCACCGCCGCCGAATATCCCCGGCGTGGAGCCGGACATCCGCGGTGCATCTGCCTTGCGCGAGCTATTGGAGAAACACCGCAATGTTGCCAGCTGCGCTTCCTGTCATAACCACATCGATCCACTTGGGTTTGCCTTGGAGAGCTTCGACGTGACTGGAATGCGTCGCGACCGCTTCCGTAGTAAGGGCGGCGATAAGGTGAACGCCATCGTTCGCGGCCGCAAGGTGGTATACCGCCTTGGGCCTGAGGTGGATAGTTCCGGCAAGTTTATCGATGGCACACGCTATCAGGATTTCCGCGCCTACCGCGATTATCTTGCCAAGCACGATGACCGTCTGGCCCGAGCCTTCGCTGGTAAACTGCTCATCTTTGCTACTGGTCGTGAGCTGGGCTTCTCTGATCGTGCCGAGCTCGACCGCATTGTTGCCGATACCGCCCGAAACAAACATCGCCTTCGCGACCTGCTTCATCGTATCATTCGATCTGAGATTTTTCTCAACAAGTGAGATGAGTCATATCGCTAAAAAACATTCGCTTAATCGCCGTGCCTTTCTCAAGGGTGCCGGTGCGACTGTAGCTCTGCCGTTCCTGAGTGCCATGACCCCTGCCTTTACCGCGGAACCGACTGCGCCCAAACGATTTGTGGCGATGAATGGGGGTCTTGGCTTTCACGCACCCCACTTCATTCCCTCGGAAACCGGTGCGAATTATAAGACGTCCCTTTACCTGCAAAAGCTCGAGAAGCATCGGAAAGATTTCACGGTGTTTTCAGGCTTGTCCCATCCTAATTCCAATGGAAATAGTGGCCACGCCAGCGAATTGACCTGGCTCACCAGTGCTCCCCGCCCTGGCTTGGCTGGCTTCAAGAACACCATTTCGCTCGATCAGTTGATGGCCAAGCATATCGGTGCGGCTACGCGGTTTCCTTCGCTTACTGTTGGTGCACGTGGCCAGTCGCTATCATGGACCGCCAATGGCGTACAGATTCCCGCACAGATGCATCCGGCCAAAATCTTTCGCTCACTCTTTGTAAACGGCACCGAGAGAGAGGTGGCTGAGGAAATCAAGAACCTTGAACGCGGCCGTAGTATTCTTGATACGGTGCTTAATGATGCTAGAACGCTCAACCTGACCCTTGGCGCACGCGATCGTGAGAAACTCGATGAGTACTTTACCTCGGTCCGCGAATTGGAAATCCGTTTACAGCAAAACAAACAGTGGGCCAATCGCCCCAAGCCTAAGGTCAACTACAAGGAGCCACAGGACGTTGCTGACCGTAACGACATCCTCGCCAAACAACGCCTGATGTACGATCTCATCCTGCTGGCGTTGCAGACTGACTCAACGCGTGTGATCGCTTTCTCCATCGGCGGTATGAATGCCGTGCCCAGCAATATTCCCGGCGTACACACCGACTGGCACATGCTCTCCCACCATGGACGCGACGAGGACAAGATCGAGGAATTGGCCCGCATTGAAGCTGCTGAGTTTGAGGTATTTGGCGAATTCCTCACCAAGTTGAAAAAGGTAAAGGAGTCCGGCGGCCATTTGCTTGACCACACCGCCATACTGTTCGGCTCCAATCTCGGCAACGCCTCTTCACACAGTTGGCGCAACCTGCCCATCCTGCTCGCTGGTGGGGGTTATAAACACGGCCACCACGTTGCCCATGATTCAAACGACAACACCCCCTTCGCCAACCTCTTCGTCCCGCTTGCCCAACGCATGGGCGTGGAAACCGATAAGTTCGGCAGTAGTACCGCCAGCACCATCCGCGGGCTGGAGTGCTAACGTTTTTGCGTGTTCTTATTTTGCATCCAGTTTATCTTTTCACGCACCGATGAAAGTGCATGCCTATCTTTTTTTTCTTTTGGCTCACCTGTCCGTTTTAGCGGTGGATAAACCGAATGTCATTTATATCCTCACAGACGACTTGGGCTACGGAGATCTCTCGTGTTATGGACAGAAAAAGTTCCAGACACCCAATATTGATCGGCTGGCCAAGGAAGGACTCAAGTTCACCGCTCATTACTCGGGCAATACCGTGTGTTCACCCAGTCGGGCGGTTTTGATGACCGGTCAACATTCGGGGCACTGCTATATCCGGGGAAACCTGAGTGGCGAGAAGGGGGCAGCACTCAATCCCAGGATGACAGTGCTGCCTGAGGTTTTTAAGTCTGCAGGTTATCGTACCGGAGCCTTTGGTAAATGGGGGCTGGGGCACACGCACTTGCAAGGGGATGCTAATCCTTTAAGTCATGGTTTTGATGAATTTTACGGATGGAAGAGTCAGAGCATTGCCCATACCTACTATCCCTCTACTGCTGTGCATAATGGTAAAGAGGTGCCCTTGAAAAAAGGCACCTATCTGCATATTCCGATGATGGAGCATGCGCGCGGTTTTATTCGAAGCAGTGTGAAGGCCAAGAAACCCTTCTTCTGCTATATCCCAACGGCCATTCCCCACGCGGCCATGCATGCGCCCAAGGAACTGCATGAAAAATGGCGCAAAAAGTTTTCGCAGTATGATACCAAGGTGGGCAAGTACCGTGCGGGTGAAGAAGAATGCCCGGATGTACAAAACCCCATCGCCGGTTTTGCCGCGATGATGGAACATCTGGATAATGAAGTGGGGGCAATACTGGCCTTGCTCCAAGAGTTGAAGGTGGATGAAAATACACTTGTGATGTTTGCCAGTGATAATGGTGCCCATAAGGAGGGTGGTCATAACCCGACCTTTTGGAATTCCACCGGCAGTCTGCGTGGGTACAAGCGCGATATGCACGAAGGCGGTATCCGCACGCCGATGTTGGCCCGCTGGCCGGGTGTGATTTCGCAAGGCACCACCACCGCTCACATCAGCGGTTTTCAGGATGTATTACCCACAATTTGTGAGCTGATTGATCGACCGGTGCCAAGGCAGAATGATGGCATCTCTTTTCTGCCCACCTTGCGGGGTGAAAAGCAGAAGCAGCAAGCCCACGGCTACCTTTACTTTGAATTCTGCAAAAGTCCGCAACAGAAAATATTTTCGCAGGCTGTCCGGATGGGCGACTGGAAGGCTTATCGGCAGGCAGGCCAACCATTGGAGTTATTTAACCTCGCAAAGGATCCTTATGAAAAAAACGATCTTGCCCGTGCCAATCCCGATCTGGTTGCCAAGATGAAAGCGGTGATCAAGGAGGCACATAAACCGCTTCCCACACAGTAGAAATGTTTCGGTTCGTTAAGCTGTTTTTTATTAGTCTGGTGCTGAATCCTTTTCTGGAGGCGGCAGATCTTGAGAAACCGGCCGATGGACTTTCGATTATCCGGCCGGCTTCTTCTCCAGGCCCCCTGGATAACCCACTCAAGGGATATTGCCTTTATACGACCGCCGGGAAAATCCACCGGCCTTACTCAATGGTTTTTCAATATGTTTCATGGAAAGAACTCGAACCGGTTGAAGGCAGGTATGCCTTTGAGGATTGGGAGAAAATAAAATGGTCGCACCCCCGGGCAAGCGGCAAGCACGTTGTGCTCCGGGTTTATGTGGATTATCCGAGTAAATCTTCAGGGGTGCCTGACTGGTTGCGTGCCAAGGGAGTGACTGAAAAGGATTACCGTGCGCATGGAGGAGGCAAGAGCCCCGACTATAATCACCCCCAAATGGTGCTGGCACTGGAACGATTAATTGCTGCAATGGGTAAACGCTACAACACGCATCCGCGTGTGGCCTTTATTCAACTGGGTCTTCTGGGCTTTTGGGGTGAGTGGCACACTTATCCACGCGGGGAATTGTTTGCTTCTGAGGCTACTCAACATCGGATTATTCGAGCTTACTTGAAAGCGTTTCCCAACAAGCAACTTATGGCTCGATATGCTGATGGGGTTCTATCCAAGTATCATGCCATCGGTTTTCATGACGACATGTTTCCGGAGGATACCGATAACGGAAAGGATTGGTCTTTTCTGGCACGCATGCGCAGAGGTGGACACATTGATAGTTGGAAACACAACGTGGTGGGTGGTGAAATGGTTCCCAATGCCGCCGGAAAATGGATGGGTAATCAATGGGCCCACACACAAGAAATGGTTAAGCGTTCACATTTTTCCTGGGTGGGGCCATATGGCCCAGCTCTGGATGCGAAAGTTTCAGTTGATTTGGTTGCTAACAGCGATGAGCTAGTCCGTAAAATGGGGTATCAGTTCCGCTTAACTGAAATCCGTCACCCAAAGAGTGTCTTTGCAGGAGGTGAATGCTCGGTTGTGTTGCAGGGGGTCAATGAGGGAGTGGCTCCATTTTATTATCCGTGGCCAGTTAAGCTGGTTTGGCTGGATGCCAAAGGAGATATTTTATCCACGGTAAAAATTCGGGATGATATACGAAAATGGCTGCCGGGTAAGTTTGAGATCAAGACAACTTTTACTGCTCCAACAACATCAGGAATCTATCATTTGGGTTTTGGGATTGAAGATCCCTGGAAAAATAAACCGGCGATTCGTTTGGCTAATAGGCTGCCTCTAATGGGAGGCTGGACCGTGCTGGGTCTGGTTCAAGTAAAATCAAAACTCAAATAGTCTTTGTTCCCTTTTCAGTCGTGACCTGAGGAGAAGTTTTCTGTTACCTTCTCTCTCTCAAATGAGACGTTTGGTTTTCATTTTATTTCTGCTGGTGGTGCTTGTGGCCCGGGCCGATGAAGTCTTTAAAAAGGACGTGTTGCCTGTTTTGCATAAGCATTGTTTTGGCTGTCACGGAGAGAAGAAGCAGAAAGGGGATCTTAGGCTGGATACACTTGATCCGGATATTGTCCAAGGCACTTCGGCGGAGCGGTGGCATGATGCTTTAAATAAAATTAACCTTGGAGAAATGCCCCCTGAAAAAGAGCCTCCCTTAACGGTCTCTGAAAGGAGGAAGTTAACCGGCTGGATTACCCAGCGCCTTAAGATGGCAACTGACATCCGTCGCAATGCAGGTGGACAGGCGGTATTAAGACGCCTTAACCGTACTGAGTACCAATATACCATGACCGACCTCCTGGGTTTCGAAATGGATTATAGCGAGAATTTGCCCTCCGATTCCCGTTCACCTGAAGGCTTCAAGAACAACGGTGCTTCCCTGGGCATGGCTGCCCTGCAAATTGAAAGCAGCCTAAAGACCGCAAGGAAAGCGTTGGACTTCATCCTCGTGGAAGGGGGGCAGGGCAAGAGGGAAGTCACCCAAATCAACCGAAACAATGGTGCCATGAAAGGCCCCAATAGCAGGCGTTTCAGTGGCCTTTCCTCGGATCGTCTGGGGCGTGTGAACTTTTGGCATGGGTCCTTCAAGGGTCTGCCCCGGACAGGCAGGTTTACTATTCGGGTGAAGGCCTACACGGACCGGAAGCCGAATCAGCCCGTACCCATCCTCTATGCTCAATACGGGTATTTCGTTTCCGGATTAACCCTCAATATAATGAGTGATGCTGGAGAAATTGCGATTACCTCAAGCACTCCCCGGTATTATGAAATTTCCGGTTGGCCCGAGTTCTTTCCCCAACCAGAGGCTCGTGTGCCCGATGGCAAATTGAGTGGAATTATCGCCTTGCAAAATGCCCTCCATGACGGTGAATCACCACCCAAGGCAATCAACAAGGTAATTGAGGAGAAAGATAAGAAAGGCAAGATTAGGAAAAAGAAAGTAAAGGTCTACCCCGAGGACCCTGATTTTCCCCGGATTATCATCGAGTCCGTAGAGTTTGTTCGCAATGACTACCCGTCTTGGCCTCCTCCTTTACACCGGGGAATCATTCGTGAAGGCGAGGACTTGAGCGACTCGAAGGTGGTTAAGGATATATTGAGCCGATTCCTGCGTCGAGCCTGGAGGCGCCCTGTCAGCGAGGAAGAAAAAGGTAAATGGTTGGCTCACTACGAGGTTATACGGAAGCAGTCGGACACATCTGTCGCAGCCCTCAAGGAAACCTTGTCTGCCGCCTTAGCTTCCCCTCACTTCCTGTACCTGAGCGAACCTTTCAAGTCCGACAAGCCAAGGAAGCTTAACGCCCATGAGTTGGCCGCCAGGCTGTCCTATTTTATTTGGAGCTCGATGCCTGATGAGGAGCTATCGGTCCTGGCTGATTCCGGCCGTATTCTGGAAGACTCCGTATTGCAAGGACAGTTTGAACGGATGTTAAAGGATTCGAGGTCCGATCGATTCGCCAAGGAGTTTTGTGACCAGTGGCTGGATCTTGAAGGGGTTGATCGGGTGGCTGTTAACCCCCAGTACTACAAGAATTTCGATAATCGCTTGAAGCCCTACATGGCCGGAGAAACCCGGGCATTTTTCAGGGAAATCCTCCGGAGCAATACATCCGCACTGCAATTTCTTGATGCGGACTTCACCATGCTTAACGCGCCCTTGGCCAAACATTACGGGTTGGAGGGACCTAGATCCCAAAACTTTGAGCGCGTTTCTCTTCGAGGTACCGGTAGGCCCGGAGGTGTGCTTGGCCATGCCTCCACTCACTTGGCAGGATCGGATGGAGCGGACTCTCACCCAATCAAGCGGGCGGTTTGGATCAGAGAACGCCTGCTTCATGACCCCCCCAATCCTCCTCCACCTGATGTTCCCGGTGTGGAAAAAAGTGTACCTAACTTTGAGAAGCTTTCGGTTCGGGAACAGCTTGCTGTTCATCGGAAAAAAGAGGCCTGTGCAGATTGTCACCGTAGTATTGACCCATGGGGGATTGCTCTTGAGAGATATGACGTGATTGGACTGCAAAGGGAAAAGACCGCCCGCCGAAAGAAACCCGTTTCCGCTGAAACCATTCTGCCGGGAAATCATGAAATCTCTGGACTGGGTGATCTCCAGAAATACCTGATCAATGAAAGGCGCGAGCAATTTACAAAGGCATTGGTAACCAAATTACTGACCTATGCCCTGGGCCGCTCCTTGAGGCTGGCCGATGAACCCTTGATTGAAGAGCTGAACGCTGAATTTTCAAAGGACGACTACCGGCTTTCAGGATTAATGAAAAATATTGTCACGAGTCGGCCTTTTTTATCGCGATAACAACCATTAATATGTATTTTCCAATGAGCACGTGCGGGGGGCTTTTATGAATCAAAACGCATTTCAAATGAACCGAAGAACCATGCTCAAGGCAGCGGGCATATCTCTCGCATTGCCATGGATGGAATCTCTGATGGGGGCTCAAGTCAAATCACCGCCGAAGAGATTCTGTTCAATCTATTTTCCCTATGGTGTGAGTTTGCCCAAACAAGACGGGGAATACGGCCAGTGGAACTGGTTTCCCAAAGGTTCGGGGAGGAACTTTACTTTCAATAAATCCCTTGATGTGCTCGAGCCTTTTCGCGAGCAGGTTACAGTTCTGGGAGGACTTTCTCATCCCAAGGTGCGACGAATTGGAGGCCATGACAGTGGGGATACATTTCTCACTGGAGAGGAGTTGAGCCTTGCAACTACCGGGCTGAAAAATTCGATTTCACTCGATCAGTTTATGGCTCGAACCCACAGGCTCGGTGCGACCACCCGCTTTACCAGCCTGACGCTTTCTTCTGACGGGGGCGTTGGTATGCCGACCCGTGCCAATACCCTTTCTTACTCACGTACGGGGCAGCCCATACCATCCTTCAACCGTCCGGCTCTTGTGTTTGAACGTTTGTTTGGATTAAAGGGGGACTCCATTGAAGCCCAGAGAAAAGGCCTGACCCGTACCGGGAGCCATTTGGACTTGTTACTTGATGAAGCCAAAAGCCTGCACCGCAAATTGGGCAAGGCAGATCAGGGCAAGCTGGATCAGTACCTGACATCCGTTCGTGAGATTGAGCAGGATGTTGAGCGTTCGACACAGTGGTTAAACGTACCCCGTCCGAAAGTGAGTGCCGAGGGGCTTAGCTTGGATGCAGACAACGAAACACCGGATAAACTCATCCATACGATGCTCGACTTGATTGCCCTTGCTTTCCAAACCGATTCCACACGCTTTATTACTTATCAGCTTGCGAGTATGCATGGTGCTATCTCTATTGCGAATAAGTTCCCAACGCTACTGGGTTTCAGTAAAGATGCTCACGGATTGGCCCATGGTGCCGGTAAGGGAAAGGGAGCAGAGAACCGAGGTAAGTGGGACCGCTATCAGGCCGAATGTCTGGCTTACTTGATGAAGCGACTCAGCCATATGAAAGAGGGAGAGGGTTCTGTTTTGGATAATACCTGTCTTTTTTATGGAAGCAGCAACAGTAAGACCCATAACAACAATAACTATCCCCTGATTCTAGCTGGCGGTAAAAACATGGGCTATCAACACGGCCAATATCTGACTTTCGGCAAGGAAGTTCCCCTCGCCAACCTGTTTGTCACCATACAAAAACGATTGGGCGTAAAAGCTGACTCCTTCGCTGATAGCACCGGCGACCTCGACATGTTAGTTGCATAGCGCTGATGATTACCCTTAGTGGTGTCGAAAAATCCCATGGCGGACGCACGCTTTTTGGCGATGTTTCTCTTCAGTTAAATCGTGGCGACCGATTGGGTTTGGTGGGGCCCAATGGCGCAGGTAAAACGACCCTTTTTAATCTCATTCTGGGAGAGGAATCCACTGACGCCGGGAAGGTGGATTTACAACGTAATCTTGATTTGGGCTTTTTGCCTCAGGAGAGTCTTCCTGTAAAAAATGAAACAGTTCTGGAGTTGGCTATCTCCATTGCTCCGGGGTTTCTTGAGGCTCGCTCAAAAATCCTGAATGACGAACATGTGGAGCCGGAAGTTTATGAGTTCTACAATGAAAAAGGCGGCCCTCAACTTGAAGCCAAGGCCAAACGTATCCTATCGGGGTTAAGCTTTCGGGAAACTGATTTCAACCGTCCGGCCGCGGAAATGAGTGGTGGCTGGATCATGCGTGCCCACTTGGGAAGATTGTTGGTTCAGGAACCGGATCTCTTGATGCTGGATGAACCCACCAACCATTTGGATTTGGAAGCCCTGATTTGGGTGCAGGCTTATTTGAAGAATTATCCTGGGGCGATCCTGATGATTTCACATGATCGCGAGTTCCTTAATCAGCTGGTGAAGGGGATATTGGAAATCAGGCGTGAGCGTCTCTTTCGCTGGACAGGTAACTATGATTCTTTTCTGCAGCAGCGTGATGCACATGAACAACAGCAACTTTCAGCTCACAAAAACCAGCAACGGCAAATCGAGCATCTTCAAACTTTTGTTGATCGTTTTGGTGCCAAAAACACCAAGGCTACTCAAGCCAAGAGCAAGCAGAAGCAAATCGACCGGATGAAGGCGGATCTGGCTGAGGCCCCTCAGGGTCAAGACCGGCAAATGAAAGGTTTTCGATTTCCTCAGCCTGAACGTAGTGGGCAGCGGGTTCTGAGCTTGAAAAAGGTCGATTTTGCCTATGGAAATAACGTTGTTTACGCGGGCATGGAATGTGAAGTGGAACGGGGTCAACGCACTGTTTTGGTGGGGCCAAATGGGGCGGGTAAATCAACCCTGCTCAAACTTATGGCTGGTGTGCTTAAGCCTCAATCAGGGGTTCGTAATCTGGGTCATAATGTGAAGAGTGGATATTTTTCACAGAATCGCGTGGATGTATTGAATCCAGAGCATACCGCATTGGAAGAGGCAATGGACTGTCCGCAGGCGCTTACCGAGGAACGGGCCCGTACGGTTCTGGGTTCATTTCTCTTTCGCGGTGATGATGTATTCAAGCGCGTGAGTGTTTTGAGTGGCGGGGAAAAAAGCCGCTTGGCCTTGGTGAAGCTCCTTTTGGACCCACCCAATTTTTTACTGATGGACGAGCCGACCACGCATCTTGATATGGCCAGTATCGATGCGCTGATTGCCGCCTTGAAGCAGTATGAAGGAACCCTGGTATTTATCAGTCACGACGTTCATTTTATTCGCAAGATATCTGAACATACCATTCATGTGAATGCCGGGAAACTGAGAAACTTTCCCGGTGGCTACGATTATTATCTTCAGAAGACAGAGGCGGAAAATGCACGTGCAGGCCTTACAAGTGGAGGTAAATCATCACTTGCCAAATCAACTGGAGCCTCCGGTAAAGAAGATAAAAAAGCTCGAAAACGCGCGGAGGCAGAGGCAAGAAATACGCGTTCGCGGGAGAGAAAAGGTTTCGAGAAAGAGGTTAAACGCCTCGAGGGGGAAATTCAAATCGCCGAGGCGAAAATTGCCGAGTTAACTCAGGAGCTCGAGAAGCCTGAAACCTATGACAACCCCGGCCTCGCCATGAACATCAACCGTGAGTTAACCACGGTTCAATCCACCTTGGATTGCCTGACTCCGGAATGGGAAGAGGCGGTCCAAAAGCTGGAAAAGATCGGTTAAAGTTCTTTGATTTTAATGTTTCGGAAATGGAGATTGTTGGGTTCGCCGTGGTCCTGCAGGCCGATGTGTCCCTCCAGGGGCCGGTCCTTCATGGGCGTCTTGTCCAGCTGGATGTCCACGATTCCTTCGCCGTTAAGCTGCACCTTCAGGTGGTGGCCCTTGCAGGTCACAATCATGGTGTTCCACTGACCGGGTTTCCTGGACATGTTTTTGGATGCACCCACCGTGCGAATGATGCCGCCGTGATCGTGCGGCCCGACTTTCTTTTTGCCAAATGAATCTAGCACCTGTGCCTCTATGCCGGTATTGACCGGATTCTTCAGGTCACCCACACGGAAGTGAATACCACTGTTACCCTTGGGCGGGTACTTGTATTCCACGTGCAGTACAAAGTCCTTGTATTTCTTATTGCTCCAGAGATAGGCGCTGTAGCGTTGCCAGCCTTTTTCCCCTTTGCGTGGCTGGATGAGCAGTGAACCATCCTTTTGCGGAATCCAATTTCCGGTGGTCTGCCAACCGGTGAGGTCCTTGCCGTTGTAGAGCGTTACCCAGTCTTTGTCTTCGGCAGGCAGTAGTGGAGCGAGTGCGATGAGAGTGATCAGGAGTGTTTTCTTCATGATGGCTTCTACTTCAGCTCGATGATTTTGAGATTGCGCCAGCTAACCTCAAAGGGGCCAGATCCCTTGCGGATACCGTGTACCTGAAGGCCGATGAATCCCTTTGGATGGCTTTTGAATTTTTCTTCGTGAACTAGATCTGATATTTGATGATCGTTGATCCATACCTGAATGCGTGGTCCCTGCGCCAGCACGCGATAGGCGTTCCATTGCTCGTCCTTAAAATGTTTGTGTGGCTTACGTTTGTCTTTGGGGGTCATCCAGCCACCGGCCGCCTCACCATAGATGTAGCCTGACTCCGCCCCGTTCTTGCCGCTCATCTCAATCTCCACCTGGGGTCCGTTTACGCGGCCCTTGGGGCCATCTTTTGTTTGTGATCGAATCTGAACACCACTGTTGAGCCCATTATCCACTTTGACTTCAAATTTTAGGTCAAAATTGCCATACAATTTATCAGAGCAAAGAAATGAGTTCGGGCTGCCTTCCTTTGTTTTCCCCACAATCGCATTATTTACCACGCGATAAGTTGCGGTTCCATTGCGCTGGGTCCATCCTTTGAGCGTTTTACCATCAAAAATTGTTTTGTATGTTTTGTCCTTTGCTTGGCCGTCTAAGACGATCAAAGACAAGATCACCATTGAAAGAATGTGCTTGGTCATGCGCAAACTCTTCCTCTGTCGACCTACAATGTCAATGGCTGAACAGATAAAAAGGCATCAATGCAATATCGACAAAACCAGTGGCTCAATCTAATAGTCCCCCACGGATATAATCATGGATAGCTCAATTTTTTGCGGCGGTATTCCCGCCATTATGACCCCCTGCAACGCTGACCGTACTCCGAACGTGGAGGCTTTGGTTGAAAAGGCTCAGGAGCTCATTGGAACCGGCATGAATGCAGTGGTTTATTGTGGTTCGATGGGCGATTGGCCGTTGGTTACTGATGCAGATCGCCAGAAGGGAGTGGCTGCATTAGCTGAAGCGGGTGTGCCGGTTATTGTCGGGACTGGGGCAGTAAATACAAAGACTGCCGTGACCCATGCAAAGCACGCGCAAGAGGTTGGAGCCAGGGGATTAATGGTGATTCCGCGATTACTTTCCCGTGGCACATCTCCCGCTGCGCAGCGAAATCATTTTGCGGCGATTTTAGAGGCGGCACCCAAACTGCCGGCAGTCATCTACAACAGTCCCTACTATGGCTTTGAAACCAAGGCGGATTTATTTTTTGATTTACAGACTGAATACCCAAACCTGGTCGGGTTTAAAGAGTTTGGTGGGGCTGATGCACTGAGTTATGCCGCTGAACATATCACCAATAAGGATGATAATTTGGTTCTGATGGCCGGTGTGGATACACAGGTCCTCCATGGTTTTGTTAATTGTGGTGCCCGCGGGGCCATCACCGGAATAGGAAACTGTCTGCCCGTGGAAGTTCTGCATTACATTAAACTTTGTGAAAAAGCTGCTGAGGGTTGTGCGCAGAGCCGCGTCTATGCCAGGGAGTTGGAGCAGGCACTTTTGGTTTTATCCACCTTTGATGAAGGCCCGGATCTGGTGCTCTATTACAAATATCTGCTGGTACTTCTAGGCGACTCAAATTACGAATACCATTTCAACGACTCCGATGGACTCAGCGAAAGTCAGAGCCGCTATGCAGAGTCGCAGCTGAGGCTTTTTCAAAACTGGTGGGCCAGCTGGAACGGGAAACCCTGAGCTATGGGTGATCTATTGACCGGGTCAGAATGGTGGTTTCTGGAGCGACTCGAATATGAAGGGGCGCTGCTCAAGGTGGACATCGCTGAAGGCATTATTTCCTCCAATGCCGAAGATGTGACAATTGATGAGGGGTTGTCCATTGAGGGGGCATCACCCATCGAGATCACTGAGAAAAGCAAACATGTTCGGATACAGTTTCCACATGTCTTGGCGCATCAAATAACCGATGAATCTTACTGGGCTGCGGAGGTCGGGGCGACTAAGGAAATTGATGGTCTTATACTTTGCCAACACACCGATTCAGCTTATATGAGATTTGTCATCAAAAACTCGCTGATTGATGATCTGGTGGATGATCCCCCATGCCACTATTCCCTGAATCTGGCCGACGACATTATCGATGTTATCACCACCGCCAAGCCCTCAATCGAGTTGATCTTAAATTCCAATACCGAATCATCGTTTTAACTTAATATGAAGCTGTCTCTGTCCGTACGCATTGTGGAAGCGGCCTGTAAAAAACGGTTAAAAGTATCCTTTGAAGAACTTGTATCCATCGCGGCTGAAACCAAATACGATGCGGTATGTATGCGAGCCAGTGCCGGAGGCGTGCAGACTCCCTTCGATGAACTACGTCGCATGCGCGAAACGATAGAAAACAACAACCTGCATGTGTCGATGGTCACAGCCGATTCCAAGGTTCCTTTGAACGGAGATGATGGGCCTGATAGCCTGCGTGATATAGGGCCCAGCCTTGATGTTGCCGAGGCGCTCGGCTGTAAGCTCATCCGCGTGTGTCTCAAAAATGATGAAGATATCCCCCATGCGCGTGAGGCAGCAAAACAGGCTGCTGATCGGGGGATGTGCCTTGCTCACCAGTGCCATACGACTTCCATCTTTGAGCGGGTGGAACAAATTATTGCCAATCTTGAGGCGATTGGTCAGCCGAACTTTGGGCTGATCTATGAACCGGCTAACCTGATGCTCTGCGGGGAAAGTTATGGAACTGATACATTGTGCCAGTTGGCTCCCCACATGATGAATGTGTATATCCAGAATCACCAACTTGATCAGGAAGGGCCTGTCTCTTTACCCACCTTTTGCCGCGGAGAAGTGCGTTTTCACCATCTGCCGATATGGGAAAGCGGGGGCATAGATACATCGAAGGTGTTCTCCGGTCTGCATGAGATCGAGTGGGAGGGCCACTTCACAATCCATCAGGCTGAAGGGATCGAAACGATTGATGAAGCGCGTTCCTATGCTCTTCGTTGTGCGAAGTTTGTAAGAGGAAACGAAGTTTAACTAGTCCTCCTGCAGGAATTCAACATTGCCTGTTTCAATGGAGTACTCAGCCCCCACAATTTGTAGGCCATCTTTATTGATCAAATCCTCTAGAATAGTTGAGCCTGTTTGGAGCTTGTTAACCGAGGCGCGCACGTTGGCTCGCACAGCCTCTTTCATTAGGGATTCTTCATCAGAAAACTCGTTGTTCCTTAGCAAGGGCTCAACAGCCGGGCTAATCCGATCAACAATTGAGGCGAGATTAGGGGAGCGGCTCGTGCCGGGCTGTTTAAGTTCATCCAATGTGGCAGCAACTGCCCCACAATGGGAATGACCCATTACAACAACCAGACGTGTTCCAAATTCTGAAGCAGCAAACTCGACGCTTCCGATCTGCGAAGGAGCGACTATGTTGCCGGCAACTCGTATAACAAACAGATCACCCAAGCCCTGATCAAAGACAATTTCCAAGGGCACGCGAGCATCAGAGCATCCCAGTAAAATGGCAAAGGGTTCTTGCTTGGGGACGGTTTTCTCACGATCAGGTTTTGAGGCTGCTCTAGACGTGTCAGACCATGCCGACCTCTTTTTTCCGCTAACTAATTTTGATTCCGGGAGAAAACGGTTGTTTCCTTTCCTTAAACGATCCAATGCTTCGGTTGCTGATATCATGATTTCAGTCCTGAGCTGAGGTTAAGGGAGTTTTGTTGAATACCTTCAGTTGGTCAACCTGGGGATATTTACATCAAAACTTATTGGGAGGAACGTTTTTTACGGGTTCGGCGCTTATGGTGGTTGAAACGATTATTAGACCGCCTTCCACGGGAAGATGTACCCGGTCCGCCGTTGCGCCTTCTGCCAAAGTTCTTTGAGGCAGGCAGGCTTGAGTGGCAGGATTCATTGCAGTGAAAAGGATGATCTATTTCGGCAGGGACGGGTTTTCCCAACAGTTTCTCGATTTCGCGCAAGAGAGAACGATCTTCGGCGCTGCAAAACGAAATGGCATGGCCGGCCATGCCGGCACGACCTGTGCGGCCGATTCGGTGTACATACGTTTCGGCTTCCATCGGGAGATCATAATTAACCACGTGGGTTATGTCCTCTACGTCCAAGCCGCGGGCAGCCACATCAGTTGCAACCAGCACTTTATAACGTCCAATTTTAAATCCATCCAGCGCCTTGGTGCGGGCGCCCTGGGATTTATTGCCGTGAATGGCGACGGCCTTGATTCCAGATTGCTCGAGCTTCTCTGCTACCCGGTTTGCCTGATGCTTCATCTGGGTAAAGATGATAACCTTATCCATTCCCGGTTGATCCCAGAGTGTTAGCAGCAGTTTGTTTTTATTTTTCTGGCCGACAAATAAAACAGTTTGATCAATGCGCTCTACGGCGGGGGCTTCTGGCTCAATGGCGACCCGGACGGGATTTGTGACCATGGTGCGGGCCAGTTTTTCCATTTTTGCGTTCATTGTCGCCGAGTAGAACAGTGTTTGACGTTCGGCGGGCAATTTGGTCAGCACCTTTTCGATATCTGGAATGAATCCCATATCAAGCATGCGGTCAACCTCATCAAGAACGAAGAATTGCACGTCCTGTAGTTGAACGTGCCCCTGATTCATAAGGTCCAGCAAACGGCCCGGGGTGGCTACCAGCATATCAACCCCGCGATGCATGGCTTTCACCTGATGAAACTGGTTTACGCCGCCGAAAATCACCGTATGAGTGAGGTGAAGGAAGCGTCCATAGGTTTCGATACTGTCCCCAATTTGGGCAGCTAATTCCCGGGTGGGAGCGAGTATCAACGTACGCGGAGAGCGACTCCGTGGTCGTCTGGTTTCAAAGGAAAGCTGTTGCAATAAGGGGAGAATGAAGGCGGCGGTTTTACCGGTGCCGGTTTGAGCGGTGCCGATCAAATCCCGTCCGTCAATCAAGTGCGGAATACATTCTGCCTGGATCGGAGTGGGATCACTGTAGCCATTGGCTGCGATAGCTCTTTGCAGTTCGGGTATTAACATGCCGAACTCACCACGAGGACGACCACGGGGGCGTGTTTGCTCCGGTTTGGAGGCTGTTCGGGCTTTAAAACGATCTCCAGATCGTTTCAGTTTTCCCCTTTTTGAATGAGGTTTGGAGACACTCCGTGCCTTGCGCGCACGTGGCGTCCGTTCTTTGGTTTTCATCTATTCTCGGTCCGGTCAGTTATTACTCGATGCCAATCGGACGCTTGCATCGAATAAGCCGATTATTTCGGCAAAGGCCATGCCGACAAGCAGGCCTTTAACCTGGATCGGAATGTATTCGCATTAGTGGAGTTAAGATTACTCCGCGAAAACCTCGTGGGCCGAATTGTCTATAGGAGGGAGGAGCCGAATACAAGGCAAATTGTGAATAACTTTAAGCATGCAAATCTGAGCGCGACAGAAAAGAGGAATGTTCTATAGTGCGGCATGCAGTTTCAAACCAGTCGACGCAGGTTCCTGAGTGGGTTGGCGGCGAGCATGTTGGCTTCTCCATTGGCGGCAGCGCAGCGGCAGGCTTGGGGTGAAATTGCCCCGTACTTCAATCCGCCGAAGGAGTGGCGGGGCAAACTGGGGAAGTACCGATCACCGTTGCGCTTCAAAGACGGCTCTAGAGTGAAGACAGCGGTCGATTGGGCCAGACGCCGTAGCGAAATCCTGAAGGACTGGCAGGATTTATTGGGTCAATGGCCGGCTTTAATCACGAAACCCAAAGTGCAGGTGCTTCAGGAAAAACGGCGGGAGAATTTTCGGCAGCTCAAAGTGCGTTTTAAGTGGACGCCGGTGGAGTTTACCACGGGTTACCTTTTAATTCCTGATGGCCAAGGCAAGCGACCGGCGGTGGTAACCGCATTCTATGAACCGGAAACCGCCGTTGGGTTGGGGAAGAATCCACATCGTGATTTTGCGCTGCAACTGGCGCGGCGTGGATTTGTGACGCTTTCCATTGGCAGTACAGAGACAACCAATAACCGGACCTATGCCACCTATTATCCCTCAATAAGGAAAGCAACCGTCCAGCCGCTTTCAATGTTGGGCTGTGCGGCGGCCAATGCCTGGCATGCATTGGCCCAACGCCCGGAGGTGGATGACAAACGTATTGGGATCGTTGGCCATTCTTATGGTGGTAAATGGGCAATGTTTGCCTCGTGCTTGTTTGATAAATTTGCCGCTGCGGCATGGTCAGATCCTGGCATTGTTTTTGATACGCGCCCGAGTGTGAATTATTGGGAACCGTGGTATCTGGGCTATCATCCCAAGCCCTGGCGCAAACGCGGTGTGCCCAAGCCCGACAATCCCGCCCGCGGCCTGTACCCGCGCCTGCTGAAAGCCGGCTACGACCTGCACGAGCTGCATGCTCTGATGGCACCGCGCCCCTTCCTGGTAAGTGGTGGCTCAGAGGATGGCCCACACCGCTGGGAAGCTTTAAACCACACCATCGCCGTCAACGATCTGCTCGGCGCAAAGAACCGCGTGGCCATGACCAATCGCCCCGATCATTCACCGACTGTTGAGAGTAATTCTGTGATCTATAAATTTTTTGAGTATTTCCTGAAAGATTAATGAGTAATTCAATAGCCAAAGTACTGGCCGGAGTACCGGCCGTAAACATGACCTTGTTCCACCGGATTCAGTTTTCAGTGGGAGACTCGGCCTTCTTTACCCAATTGCCCAATGGGAAAACCATCCTTCTGGTTCGTGATATCGAGATGGACCGGGCAAAACGCTTGGCCAGAGCTGATGAGATTGGTTGTGCCTCCGATTTCGCCCCCGAGGGGGGTCTGGATGGCGACCGGGATACGGCATTGGCTCAAGCCGGTGCTGAATGTTTGAGGCACGCGGGGGTAAAAGAGGTGCAGGTTGACCGAACATTACCTTTTTTATTCGCCAATGAGATCCAGAAAAGCGGCATCCAATTGGAATACGATTCAGATTTTGGGATGTTGGAAAGGCGCGTAAAAAGCGACGAAGAACTGAAACATCTGCGTGAGGCTCAAAAGGCTACTGAAGGTGCCATGGAAATGGCCTGCTCACTCATTGCCAGGGCGCCGGCCGACTCCGGTGGCGTATTACAACATGATGGCATGCCGCTAACTTCTGAGCGGGTACGTCAACTTATCAGCCGGTTTGTGCTGGATCATGACTGCACTACTTTGCATGACTCAATCGTGGTAACAATTCCTCATGTTGCCGATTGCCATCACTTTGGCACCGGTCCCCTGCACAAGGATCTGCCGGTGATTGTGGATATTTTCCCAACGCATAATCACACACATTATTGTGGTGATTGCACGCGAACGGTGGTTAACGGGGATCCTTCTGATGTAATTCGCGACATGCATGCCTGCGTGCTAAAGGCACACCAAGCCGGCTGTGAGGCATTACGACCGGAAACCACGGGGCAGGCAGTGCATGAAGCAGTGGGAGAGATTATCCGGGCAGGGGGCTATCACATGGGTCAACCGCCTGATGATGCCGATGAGGAATATATTGGGATGCGACACGGGACCGGGCACGGTATTGGCCTGAATGTACATGAGCCAATTTTATTGGCCAATGGCGGAGAAAAAATAATGGTTAACGAGGTTTTTACGGTGGAGCCTGGCCTTTATTCAGCCAAGTATGGTGGAGTGCGTGTGGAGGACATGGTGGCAGTAACCGCCACAGGCCGTGAGAATTTCAATACGCTTCACTCGGGGCTGGACTGGAAGTAGTTCAAAATGAAATAGTCAGTCTGTCTCATGAATAGTTTCTACCGCCAGCTTCTTGTCATCCTGATTCTTTTTTCCTGTCCACTCAAGTCAGCGCCTGGAGGTGCAGTCGCCACGGTCGATCCGATCGCGACTGATGCGGCCATTCACGCCCTGAAAAACGGCGGCAACGCCTTTGACGCAGCCGTGGCTGCCGGACTGACATTGGGCGTTGTTAACGGATACAATTCAGGAATCGGCGGGGGATGTTTTGTGGTGGCGCGATTAGCCAATGGAAAGGTGATGACGCTCAATGGGCGGGAACAAGCTCCAGCCAAGGCCCACCGCGACATGTATCTGCGCAATGGCAAGGCTGATACAAATCTCAGCCAAACCGGAGCCTTGGCCATCGGAGTGCCTGGTGCACTAAAGGCTTATGCTGAACTGAGCAGGAATCATGGCAAACTCTCCTTTAGTACACATCTGGAGAATGCAGCCAAGATTGCCGAGAATGGGTTTGCTATTCCCACCGCATATGCCGGGCGGATTCGTGTTAAAGCCCGCGATATAAGAAAGTTTCCTGCTGCTGCAGAAATCCTATTGGATCAAAATGGAAACCCAAAGCGGGCCGGACAAATTCTCAAACAGCCGGATTTGGCCAACACCTACCGCCAGGTGGCCAAACATGGGACCGATTGGTTTTACAAGGGGCCTTTTGCAGAGAAGACCGCCGCCTGGATGAAGAGTAACGGTGGCATTATGTCCGTTGGAGATTTTGCCAGGTATCATACGACCGATCTGGATCCGGTACGCACGACCTATCGGGGTTATACCATCCTGGGAATGCCTCCACCCAGTTCAGGCGGAGTGCATGTGGCTCAGATCCTGAACATGTTGGAGGGTTATGATTTACAGAAGATCGATCCCAAGTCATCTGACTTTTATCATCTCATTACTGAATCCATGAAACTGGCTTTTGCTGACCGGGCACATTGGTTGGGTGATCCTGCTTTTGCCAGAGTTCCCAAGGGACTGGTGGATAAGGGGTACGCCAAGCAATTGGCCGGGAGGATTAATCTCAAGAAGGCTTCGGTCGTAAAAACCCATGGGACCCCGCCTCGATCCAATGAAGATGTTTTTAGCAAGCACACCACCCATTTTTCCTGCGCGGACAGTGAAGGTAATTGGGTGGCCATTACCGCCACCATTAACACTTCCTTTGGGTCCAAGGTCGTTATCCCCGGCACCGGGGTGATGATGAATAATGAAATGGACGATTTTGCAGCTGCCCCCGGGGTGCCTAATGCCTTTGGCCTGTTGGGAACCGAGGCAAACTCAGTGGCCCCGGGTAAACGCCCCTTATCGAGTATGAGCCCTACAATTGTGCTGAAGGATAATAAACCCATCCTGGCGGTGGGTGCAGCCGGTGGGCCTACAATCATTACCCAGACTCTCCTGGCTCTTATTCATACCCTGGACTACGGCTTACCGGTCAGGGAAGCGTTGGCTCAACCGCACTTTCATCATCAATGGAAACCCGACTCAATTCGGATTGAAAGAAAAGCCGGGGAGACCATCTTGAAAGACTTGAAACAGCGGGGTCACCAGCTAAAGGTTTATAGCAGCATGGGGGCGACTCAAGCAGTGGGCTTTTTTAATGGTCAATTTCAGGCGGCTCATGATCCAAGGCTTAAAGGAAAGGCGGTAGTCATTCGCCCTACAAGATAAAAACGTATGTTATCAGCACTAAAGAAAGTTATTAATGTTTCCGGGTGCACAATCACCATCGAAACCGAATTCCCTGAATTTCGCCAGGGCGATTATATTTTCTGTAAGGTTCAGGTGGTTGGCGGGGAATATGAACAACACGCGACAAGTATTACCGTATCATTGGAAGAAGCTTATTGGCAGTCACGGAGAAATCATGACGGGTCATCACATCAGAGTTATTTAGAACGCAAAAAAATAGAGTCAAAAATTGTTGCTTCAGATTTAATTATAAAAACGGGAGAAAATCACAGTTTTCGTTATTCCGGTAAATTAGCCCAAAACAGTTGTCTCTCGGCCTTGGATAGCAACGAAAATCATCCACATCATCTGGAACACCATACGGCAGGTTGGTTTCTGGTTGTGAATATAGATGTTCCAAAAGCCAAGGACCCCGAAGAGCGTATAAAAATTCAGGTTAATTTATGCAAGGAAGTTTCCACTATTCTGGACGCATTGAAGCAGGAGATCGGCTTTATCCCGGCCTTCCGGCATTCCTTTTTAGGATTAGGTAACAAGGGGGATCCGCATTCGACTTATAATCTTAACGGTAGAAGGGGTAACAAATTCCGTTTTAATCCTCCGCAAAGACTTAAACCTCACCTTGATTTTCTGGATCTTGAATTGGTGATGCGGAGTGATAAGACCGTTCAGTGCAAACTGGTGTTTGATAAAACCACGGAGAAATCGGTGGGAGGGTTTTTCAAGTCTTTGGTTAATGAAGATAAGGCCCGCAAACATGTTATTTTTTCAAAAGAGGACTTGTTTGATGAAAGTGGGGATCCTCGATATCAGCATATTGCAGAAATAATAGACAAGGAAATCCAAGCGGTAATCTCAGGCAGTTAAGGAAAGCGTTTCCTGGGAAGTTTTATCTCTTAGTATTGTCTTTTATCCGGATTCCTTCACAGTTCGTTCCGCTCCATGAAACGCTTTCTACTCATTTGTTTTTTTGGCGGGCTACTGCCCCTGCAGTCTGCACCTCTGTTTGATATGGCCAAAATATTGGACGCGAGCACTCTGGAAGTAAAGGTGCTCAAGGATTGGCATGAAGTAGGGGGTGAAGTAGCCACACGGCAGAAGCTTATTAGTATTCGTGTAGGTGAACTGGTGCCGGGAAAGGAATACCGGGTGCCGGTGCGAATGGTTGTACCGGCCAATCGCAAGGCCAGGGGCTTCCACCTGACTGGAGGCCATAACCCGGCTCAGTTCCAACAGGATTTACAGCCGCGCGGTGTGGATCGGACCCTGCTCGCGGGAGGAGTGGGGCTGGTGCAAACGGTGGTGCAGGTGCTGCAGGTGTCGGGACAACGGGAACTGGGCAGGCTTGCTGACCGGCGTTTTGTGGAGACCTTGAATCCGCATTATTCCATCCAGTACTGGGGGTGGCCGGCTACGCTAATGCGGGCAACGACTGCGGCTTATGCTGAGAAGAATCATTTTGAGAAAGGCAAGGTTGCTGCATCAGGCGGCTCCAAGAATGGGGCATCGCCTTCGGTGGCCCTGATTGAAGATGAGCGATTGACCGCCCTGCATGCGAGCGTGTCGCCCATTTGGGATTCGCCCTTGCGCCTTTGTGACCGCAAGGCCTGGGATGAGTTGCGCAGGGCCAATGAGGCATATGGAGCGAAGTTGAAGGAGCGCGGGCAACGGGTAAACATGGAGCGGATCATGAATCATTTCTTTTTGGGCGGCACCTTTGGGCCGGTTTATAACCGCCAGGCCCTGGCTGCGGGAAACAAATGGGAGGATTTGCAGAAGATTGCCGGCGAGATGGCCGATCACGTTTTTGTTTCCCGGCACCTGAAAACTCTAAAAGAGCGAAATGTGGATTTACTTTTTCATCCGGGCACGCACGACTTTGTGGCCTTTGACCTGGCATGGGGAGGGAAACATTACCCGCAAATCCCCATTTACCTGAAAGCCAATACCGGCCACGGGGTTCGTGGGCCTCATCCGGCTGCTGAACGTGATGAACAGAATAAATCGGCGTTTTTACTTCACCACTTCTTTGGGGGACAAGGGCTGTTACCTCCCCCAACGGTAAAGAGCAAGGCTGATAAGGATAAGGTTATGATTACGGTTACATTCCCCAAGGGCGCGAAAGCTGAAAGTAGTCGCATTTGGTGGATGTATGACCGCGGCCCTGATGGCAGTGCGGCCTATATTGCAGAACTATTTCCTGAGGATAAGGCTGCGCCCATGAAATATAACCCCAAAGAAAATTCATGGAATGCGACTTTGACCCTGGAGGTGGGTAAGAAGCATATAGATTTTTTCAGCAACCACCGCAAAACC
>JASLKQ010000035.1 GCA_030747505.1 Verrucomicrobiota bacterium
AAAAGCGGCGAACCATCTATATGAGACTGAAAAGAAACCCCTTCATGTTTAACGCGGGCAATTTTGGCCAAACTAAAAACCTGAAATCCACCGCTATCAGTCAGGATAGGCTTTTCCCATCCCATGAAAGAATGTAAGCCGCCTGCGGCCTTTATGATATCCATACCTGGCCTGAGGTTAAGATGATATGTGTTGCCCAAGATTACCTGAGCCTGTAATTGGGTTAGATCTGAACCGTCTAGTGTTTTCACTGTTGCCCGGGTTCCGACGGGCATGAATACAGGCGTCTCAATTACCCCGTGTGCCGTCGTTAAACGTCCGAGGCGTGCACCTGTTCCTGAGTCGTTGTGGAGCTCCTCAAACATCAGCCAAGGCAGTCTTCACCTTTGCTGCCGCCTGGTCTACTGACACCGATTCACGTTGAAGACTAGAGCGCAGGGTAAATTCAACGTTCCCTTGATTAAGCGATTTTTCCCCTATACTAAGGCGAACCGGAAAACCGACCAGTTCAGAATCCTTGAACTTAAAACCTGGTCTCAAATCCCTATCATCGAGAATAACATCATACCCTCCCTCAGAGAGTTCTGAATAGATCTCCAGTGCTTTTTTCATCACCTGGCCACCAGGTTCCACATCCAGTGCCGTTATGCATACCTGCCAAGGGGCAACGCTTGCGGGCCATATAATTCCATTATCATCGTGGCTGTACTCAATAATCGCCTGCAAAGTCCGGGTTACCCCAAGCCCGTAACAACCCATTACCGGTGCTTTATTCTTTCCATTTTCATCTAAAAAGCTCGCCTCAAGCGATTCGCAGTATTTTGTGCCCAGCTTGAAAACATGGCCCACCTCAATGGCTCTCCGGATTTTGATGGGTTGACCTTCAGTACTGAGCTCCCCTTCCCGGACAGTTCGTAATTCCTTAAAACTTGCGTGCTTTATATCACGATCAACATTTACGTTCCGCAGATGATACCCGTCTTTGTTTGCACCAGTCACCATTCCTGCTGCTCCCATTAATTGCCTATCGGCATAGATCGGAATTCCTTCTGCATTGATTGCTCCCAGACTGCCCGGCATGGCCCCTAATGCCTTTCGGATTTCTGCAGGTTCAGCAGGTCTGAAGATTGCCGTCCCAAATGCCACCGCCAATTTGGCTTCGTTCGCCTCATCATCTCCCCTTATAAGGGCTATGACGGGTTTGTCCTGCGCTATATACACCAATGTCTTGATCTGTGATGAGGCCGGAACACTGAAAGGTTCGCTTTCCAAGTCTCCAATCGTCTTGACCCCCGGGGTCTCAAATTCCTCCAACACACCAGAGCAGAGATCAGGCGTTTTAGTTTCAGGCCCTTGGCTGACTGCCTTTTCTAGGTTTGCGCTGTAAACCCCGTCTTCAGTGTAGGCTACTTCACTTTCCCCGGTTTGAGCTGGAACCATGAATTCATGTGAATGATTCCCTCCCATAACTCCAGTATCCGCTTCGACAGGGTAAGACTTCACTCCGCATCGATCAAAGATGCGAACGTATGCGTCATACATTTTTTGGTAGCTGGTTAACGCCGCTTCATCGCTTACATCGAAGCTATAAGCGTCCTTCATGATGAATTCTCTTGCACGCATCAAACCAAAGCGAGGCCTTATCTCATCTCTAAATTTGGTTTGAATCTGATAAAAGTTAAGAGGCAGTTGTCGGTATGAATTAATTTCATTGGCCGCCATCGCTGTAATCACCTCTTCATGCGTCGGACCCAGCAGCCACTCCCTCCCCTTGCTGTCAGACACCTTAAACAGCACATCGGCCGCCTGTTCATACCGGCCACTGGCTTGCCATATTTCAGGCGGCTGGACAGCAGGCATCAAGACTTCCAAAGCACCCGCACGATCCATCTCCTCTCGCACTATCCTCTCAATTTTCCGAAGAACCCGAATGCCCGCCGGTAGAAACGTATAAAGACCTCCGGCCAGTTTACGCACCAAGCCGGCACGCAGCAGAAGCTGATGTGAAACAATTTCAGCTTCGGCTGGGGCTTCTTTAAGGGTCGGGATGAATGTGTTACTCCAGCGCATGGCTGTAGCTTTAACGGATGATGGGTGTATGGGTAAAGATTACTTCACCGAATTGCATAAGGCCTGCATGTCGCCTATGCGAACCTCTAGCTTGTCCCCACTCTCAATAGGAGCGACGCCACTCGGAGTTCCGGTGAGAATAATGTCACCAGGCAGCAAGGTCATGTTCGTCGAAATGAAGCTAACCAGTTGCGCACAATTGAATATCATCTGGCTCGTATGTGAGTTTTGGCGTAATTGGCCATTTTGAAAGAGCTGAATCGTAAGATCTTGAGGGTCAATCTTGGTCTCAATATAGGGTCCAACTGGGGTAAAAGTATCAAAACTCTTAGCACGAGCCCATTGACTCTCACCTTGTTGAATATCGCGGTCACTTATATCCTGGGCCGCTGTGTAGCCGAAGATGTATCGACCTGCAGCTTGCGGAGAAACATTTCTAATACGCCGACCTATCACAATGGCCAATTCCGCCTCAAAATCATTGCGATGAGTAGGGAATGGCAGTTCAATCTTGCCGCCATCAGGGATAAGAGAAGTGGGAGCCTTGAGCCAAAAAAGAGGCTGCGTAGGGGGCTTCAGGTCGGACTCACGAGCGTGATCGGCGTAGTTCAGGCCAACAGCAATAACCTTGCTTGGCTCCACAGGAACAAGCGTCCTGATGCCTTTAGCAGGCGTTACGGGTCTTTTCACATAAGAAGGAGATCCAAAAACATCCCCCTTTAGTTTATACAGCTTGCCGTCTACAACCTTGGCATAGAAAATGTCTTCACCTTTTTGAAAGCGTCCGATAGAGGCCATGGAGAAGACTTATTAACAGTTTTATGACATTCTCGGCAAGTTAAAAACGGTGGATTATGCGCCTTATAACAGAGTTAATTAAGGGAATACAGACTGTGTGAGCCGAGTTCTTCACAATATATAGCCCCTGTTTTACACCGCCGAAAACCGCTCAATTTTAGCAGAAACCCACCCGGTATTGGGTAAAATGAATTTTTTGATTTCCACCTTAATACTCAAAGCTGGGAATTCCCCAAGAACAGCAGAAGCTATATCTTCAGCTAAGGTCTCTATTAATTTACGCTCTCCTTTGCCGCAGATTTCATGAACCAATGAATACACGGCATGATAATCGATTGTAGCCCTTAAATCATCCTGCAAAGATGCCTTTGTGAAATCGTTTTCCAATTCCAGCGATACGAGTAATCGTTGAGGGGCTTGCCGTTCATCATCGGGAACACCAATGCGACATTGAACCTCCATGTCAGAGATTGTGATTATGTTATTCATGCTTAACAAACGCAGGGAGGCCAACTTAAGGAATTACGATCTAAAACATTTTTAAGATGCTCTAGGTTTTTAGCAATAAAATCAGGCATCACTTCTTCCAGTTGCTCTCGCTTGTTGTATCCAGTGAGAACCGCACAGGAGCCTATTCCTCCCAATTTTGCTGTTTCCACATCGTGTTGCATGTCGCCGATGAATATCGTTTCCTCCGCAGATAATTGATTCTCTCGGAGTATGTCCAAGATCTTTCTCCGCTTATCCATAACCCGAACATATTCAATATCAAAATCGAGCCTAATTAATTCTGACTGCACTTTGTAATGATCAGGATGAATAGTGCTCAGCAGCAAGGTCTTCAATTTGTGAGCTTTGCAGTAATCAAAAAACTCGTAAGCATAATGTAGTGGCTTAATCTTTTTCTGCTCTATCCTGTAACTTTCCATATACCATTTTTCCAGCAAATCCATTGAAACTCCTGGGGTAACTCTTTCGTAAAATAGATCGTAAGGAAGGCTGAAGTCTGCCCGGAATTGCTCCAAGGTGATGGCCGGAAATCCGCTTTTTTCAATAGTAAAATTAGTTGATGTCCATACGGCCGCCAGGTCGTCAACCAAAGTCCCTGACCAGTCAAAAATTATATTACGAACCATGCATTCACCCTTCTTGTTCTACTTTGGAAGGCATGACAATGTATTTAGCGGCAGGAATTGCCGCAAGCATTGCAATTACAGCACAAATTAAATAAGGCAAATCAGCTCTCACATCCATTAAACCTAGAGCAAATGGCGGTCCAATTATCCTGGCCAAACTGCCTATACTCTGTGTCACCCCCATTATTTCACCCTGTTCATCATCAGATGCGTTCAATGAAATGAGTCCAAAAGTTGGTGCCCGATAGAGGCCTGAACTCACAGCGAAGAAAGCCAATATAATCATCAAATAAGCTATCCCCTTTGCCTCCGAGCAATAAGGAATAAAAGCAAAACTAAGCCCAACACAGAATATTCCGAGAACAATCATTTTCTTTTCGCCCAACAGTTTAACCAGCGGACCTATGAATCCACCCTGAACGACGGCGCCAACTAGCCCGCAAAACGCCATTAGCCAATAGGCTTTTGTCTTGGTTGTGTTGATTTGAACTTCATTTTTTGTTTTGCGGTTCAACCTGCCTGCGGCCGGAGATTTCAATGATTCGTGGCCTTCAATAACAGCTATCACATCCCCCTTGCGCACCTCATCACCATCATTGGCATGCCAACTAATCTCGACGTTATCAGGAAGCACAAGCTTTTCAGTGTAACTGAATTTACCGGGCTTTTCCTTGGTGCCTGCAAATAAGACCGCAAAAGTTGACTCAAAGCAGGTGAAACAAAATGTTGCCAAGAAAAAAACACCTATCAAATATCCAAGTTGCGGCCGCTTCAAAACTCTTCCGATCTTATTCAAATTCGGGGTAGGTTCGGCTGGCCTGGAACCGGGGCTGCGGCTTTCCCCCAAAATAAAGAAAGCAAGCATCAGGTTCAAAGCGCATATGGTAGCTGCAATCCACCCAGGGCCCGCGATCCCAAACCATCCGGTGCTTATTGCCCCAAGGGCTGGACCCAGGATAAAGCCCAGCCCAAAAGCCATGCCAATAAGCCCCATGTTTTTAGATCTCTGCTCTGGTGGCGAGATATCAGCAATATAGGCACTGGCGACTGAGAGATTGGCGCCGCAGATTCCCGCAGCTAAACGAGAGGCTATTAATAGTACCAATGATTTTTCCATGCATCCATAAGCGAAGATGCAATAAGAAACACAGGCGCCCGCGGTACTTACCAATAATACCGGCCTCCTGCCGACCCGGTCACTTAGACGTCCCCAGATCGGGGAGAATATAAACTGCATTAAAGAATAAGCCGCAACAATGCCTCCAGCAGCCAGGCCGGAGGCCCCGAACTCCTTGCTGTATAGAGGCAGCATTGGCAGGACGATCCCGAAGCCAACAAGGTCAATAAAAACCGTCAAAAAAATGACAAGCAATGATGTCTTTTTCGCCATAGCAAAGAGCGCGAAACCTAGCCCTGAAGAGGCAGGCTATAAAGGATAATTGCCCTAAATATTTCGAATTCGGGCAATTTTATGTTCGCCTTCTTCAAGTTGAGACGGGGAAGCTTGGTTCCCATAAAGCCAATTCCACAATGACTTAAAATCCTCCATAATCACGTATCCTGAAGGAACTATGACTAAGGTAACAACAGTAGCAAACATAACTCCAAACGCCAAAGAGATAGCCATTGGAACCAGAAACTGAGCCTGAACACTTTTTTCAAAAAATATCAGCGGCGCCAGTCCCGCAAAGGTTGTCAATGAAGTGAGTAAAATCGCTCTAAAGCGAGCAACTCCGCTCATTCTGACAGCATCAATCAAGTTGGTATAACCACCTCTCTTACGGTTGACATAGTCAACCATAACCAAGCTGTCATTGACCACGACGCCAGTAAGTGCAACGACCCCAAACATGGATAGAATAGTAAGGTCCATGCCCATTATTAAATGCCCGGCGACTGCACCAATTAATCCAAATGGAATGGCGCACATGACAATAAGTGGTTGAAGATATGATCCGAAAGGAATCGCCAACAGTGCGTAGATAATAACCATGGCCACCAAATAGGACCGAAGCATGCTTGATAAAGCTACTTCCTGCTCCTGACGGTCGCCTTCAAAACCATACTGAATCCCAGGGTATTTGCTCAATAAATCCGGCAACTCCCCATTTTTTAGACGATTGATAATCGCATTTGACTGAACCTTTTGAGTGTCAACATCTGCTGTAATATTTACTGAACGGCGCCCATCAACCCTTCTGATCGCAGCATATCCCACCCCCTTCTCTATGGTTGCAATTTGCTTTATTGGAACTTCCTCGCCGCCAGGGGTCCGAATACGCAGATCGTAAAGATTCCGTATGGACTGACGGTTTTCTTCTGGGTACCTTATCATAACCTTAATATCATCCCTGTTGCGTTGGATGCGCTGAGCCTCTTCTCCAAAAAACGCCTGTCTGACCTGCCTCGCCAGATCGCTCTGACTGAGCCCCAAAGTTTGCCCTTGTCGGTTTAGCTTAAGATCTATCTCCTCCTTGCCAATTCGAAATGAGTCACTTATGTCCTCAACTCCATTAATTAATTTGAGTTTGGATTTGAGCTCCGCTGCAGCCGCTTGCAACATATCCATGTTTGGACCGCTCAGTCTGATATTAATCGGTTTACCCGCAGAAAATATACTCGCGCTGAAACCTACTTCAACCGCACCCGGAAACTCACCGGCAATTTCCCTCCAGCGCCTAGCTATTTCCTCACTGCTTATGGTTCGTAATTCAGAGGGCGTTACCTCAAGATGCACTTCACCTTTATGGCTCCCTTTATGACTTGATCCATAATTCCCCCCGGCCTGTTCTGCCTCCCTACGAAAAGGTTGGCTCCCCACACTGGCAAGTGAATGCAGGATTATGTTTGTATCCCCTTTGTTGCGCGCTATTTCCCCTTGCAACTGTTCCGAAGCGCTCAAAATTTTATTTACTGCATTCTGGGTTTTCTCAACAGGAACCCCCCTGGGAAAAGTAACCCATGCTGCTACATTATCACCTTCTACAGGAGGAAAAAAGGTAAAGCGAAAATGGCCTCCTGCATAACCGGCCAAGACAAGCAAAAGGGTAGATATACCCAAGCAAACCACTGCATAACGAAACCTCAGGCAAAAACCCAATACGGGTTGGTATATCTTTAAGGCGAATTGTTCTGCACCATTTGAAAACCATTGTTGGAAACGAGACCATCCCCACAGTCTTTCTGAGGTCTCGTTTTTGGGTAGATTTCTTAAGTGCGCCGGAAGTATCACAATACATTCAATCAAAGAAAAGAACAGCGTAGGGATAACAATTAAAGGAATATAGCGTAGAACTTTTCCGATGTTACCTTCAATCGCTATGAGTGGATAGAAGGCGGCAATTGTGGTGAGAACCCCAAAGACAACGGGTCGCGCCACCTCTTTGGCCCCAATAACAGTATTTTTTATGCCAGGACCATTTTTCTGCTGATGAGTGTAAATATTTTCACCCATCACGATTGCATCATCAACCACTATCCCCAGAACAACAATAAAACCAAAAAGGCTAATTAGGCTGATTGAAACATCCATATAAGGCATCAACCATAACGTTCCGAGAAAAGAGACCGGAATCCCAAAGGTAACCCATATAGCCAATCGAAACCGCAAGAAGAGTGCTAGAATCAAGAAAACAAGCGCTAAACCTGCCTTGCCATTCCGATATAAAAGATCAAGGCGACCCTTTAAATAACTGGAGTCATCTTGCCACGTCTCAATAGATACTCCTGCAGGCATGCTCAATTGTGCATTCTTTACGTAATCCTTGGCCGCAGTGGATATTTGAATAGCACTTTGTTTTCCTACCCTAAAAACCCTGACTAACGCAGCGGGCTTGCCGTCAAATTCTGACCTGGAATCGACGTCCGCAAACCCGTTAGTGATCTTAGCAACATCCCCGAGAGTCAGACGCGAACCATCTACCTTAGTCCTTAAAGGGATTCTCTTGAAATCATCTTCGCTGTAGGCCTGAGTGTTTGATCGCAGAAGTATCTCCCCTCCCTGTGTTTTTATAGATCCCCCAGGGAGATTTAATGAACTGCGCCGGACGGCATGAGCCACCTCGTCAAAAGTAAGGTCATATAATCGTAAATCGTTTTCGCGTAACTCAATAGATACCTCATAAGGGCGCACGTTAATCAGTTCGACTTGAGAAATCTCAGGTAAAGCCAATAATTCATCACGAACCCTCTCTGCTGCACGTTTCAGTGAAAGTTCCCCTACTTCCCCGTATACAGCTACATTAATGACCTGCTTGCGAATGATAAAATTTGAGATCACGGGCTTTTTAGCCTCTTCAGGAAATGTTTCAATTGCATCAACTCTCGCCTTTGCCTTGTCCAAAAAAGCTTCCGAATCTGTTTGCGGCAAAAGCTCGATGAATATTAACCCGACATTTTCTGCAGCAGTGGAGCGAATTCGTTTAACCCCCGAAAGACCCTGCACGGCTTGTTCAACGCGGGCACAAATCATTTCCTCCACTTCGTTTGGCGTGGAACCCGGAAACGGGACCTCGATTGTCACATGATCCGAGTCAAATTCCGGAAAAACTTCCTGTTTAATACTGGGGATGGCTGCCAAGCCGGAAACAATGATAAGTGCGGCAACGAGATTTGCCGCAACAGCGTTTCGCGCAAACCATTCAACAAGCCGGTTCATTACTTTCTCTCGGCCAAAATTACCGGCATGTTTTCTGTGAATGAATCGAGTTGCGTAACGCAAACCTGTACACCATCTTCCAGACCGCGAACATACACATATCCCTGCTCACGTCTTATAAGTTCTACTTTTTTCGAACGGAGTTTTCCTTGGGAATATATGTAAACATGCCTGCCCTGGCGCAATGCAATCTCGGGCAGCTTAACTATGTTCTTGATGTCAACACCTTGAATGCCAACTTGAACATGCAAGCCAAACCGAAGCGGTACCTGATTCTTTTTGTAGGGTTCATTAACCCTAACCACAACGCCGATCGTTTGTGTTAAGGAGTCCACATCCCCCTTGATTCTTGATAGATATCCATCCCACCTATTCCTGCCAGAGGTTAGCACAACTTCGCCCAGCGCTCTTAAGCTCGCTTCGGATGCATGCGAATCTTGAATCCCAAGAAATTCGAATTCTTCAATTGATAGAGGCACCTTGATTTCACAAAAATCAGTGCGTTGCAAAACCAAGGTTTGAGTAGAAGGCGTAACGTAGGACCCGACATCTACATATACAGCATCAACCCTGCAATCAAAGGGAGCTGTCACAGAGCATCTGGAAATATTTAAGAGCGCCTGATCTTTGGCGGCTTTTGCTGCAGACAATGATGCCTTGCCGCTATTTGATCCAATAACTGCCGAATCCAGCATTGCCCTTGCGGAATTTAGAGCAGCTTTAGCCTCCTGAAGTTGCGGCTTCCTGATCACTAAATCTGGGGGCTCTCCGATATTCCCCAGCAGTTCCCATTCCTTCCTGGAGGCAACAGACTCCGCCTGTTCCCTGAGTAATACAGCATCGGCTTGTGCCAACTTCGCCTCTGAAGATGCGATTTGTGCGAAAGCATTGGTAATAGCCGCCTTCGCGGTAGCGATTTCTGATTCTGACCTGATTAAGGCAAGTCGATAATCCTGATCGTCGATCTGATACAGAATTTGGCCCTCACTGATCAGAGCACCCGAAACAAGTCCTAAAAGTAGCGAGGAAATCTTTCCGCTTATTTCAGGATGAAAATTCATCATCCTGCTTGGCTCTGCTTTCCCTTGGGAAATAATTTTCGGCTTAAAGGTTTCTGATTTCACCGAAACCACCTCAACAATTGGCCTGAATTGTTGCGTTGGCTCTGGTGCAACCTTATTGCGATTGGTCAACAACCAGTGAGCACCGTAGAACCCACCACCGAGAATTATCAAAGGAAGGCTAATCTGCAGTACTCGCCTCATTGCTGGTTTCCTTTGATCCAAAACCTCCCCCCAAAGCCAGATGGAGGTTTACGCGGTTGTCTATTTGCTGTTTTTTCAAACGGACCCAATTCATTCTCGAATCAACATATATCCTTTGTGCCTCTAATAGATCCCTTAAGCTCCCCACCCCTTGAGCGTACCTCTCATTGGATATATCAATAAGTTCACCGTATTTATTGGCAGTTTCCAACGAATCACCTAACTGGCGATCCAGGAGCAAGCCGATCTGGAGAGCCTGCTCAACCTCAGTCAATGCACTCAAAACTATGGACCGGTGTTCAAGTAGATATTTTTCAGCCTTAACTTCCCTTTCCCGAACACGCGATTTTCTCTCATCAGGTAACAAAACAGTTTGCGTAATGCCGCTGCCTAAAGCCCAAATCAGAAAATTTCCGTCTAGCAAATCCTTCAGCTGATTGCTCGAGGCACCCGCGCTGCCGGTAAGTGAAAGTTTTGGCAATAAACCAACCCTACCTTCAGTCATACGCAACTCAGCAGCCTTGATACGAGTGATTGAAGCAGCAATATCAGGCCTGCGGCTCAAGACACTTGACGGCAAGCCTACAGGCACTTCAGCAAGGGAATCAGGAAGATCGGGCACCTCGGGCGCCTTGTGCCCCGCATGCCGGCCCAGCATGAGTTCAAGAGCTCGTGAATAACGAACAATAGAGGCTGAAATTTGGCTCAAACGAGATTGGTAATACACATAATTGGCCTGAGCACGTTTCAGATCAGCTGAAGTTGCATTTCCCAGTTTATATCTTATCTCGATTTGGTCTTGTGCCAGTTTTGCTATACCAATTTGACGCTCCATGAGCTTGAACAACTCGTTTGCCTCCCCCAAAGAGAACCACCCTTTAACGATTTGACTGACAAGAGAGTGAGAAGCAGCCTTGTTATCCAAATCCACAGCATAAACATCCAAACTAGAGGCATTCTTTGCATGACGGATGCGTCCCCATAAATCGACCTCCCAATTAACGGTGAGATTGGAAGCAAAATTTTCAGTTCTGGATTTAATTACACCCCCGTCACCAAAAGGTAGGCCAATATAATTACTGCGACGCTTTTCCCCATTAACTGAAGCGTTGAAATTAGGCCGTGATGAAAAGTCAACCATTTGGGCCTGGACTTGAGCCAACTCCAATCTTTTTGCTGCTATCTGAATATCTAAGTTATTTGCCAGTCCCTCCTGAACCAAAGCGTCAAGTTTTGGATTATTAAATTGCAACCACCACTGAGCCAAAACCGTATTAGTATTACCAACAGCAGAATGCCAGTGATTGGGCATGTGAATTTCACGCTTAATATTCCACTTGTTCCCCGTTTTGCAGCCCACGCAAAAAAACACGAAAAGCACATTCAACAAATACACTAGGGTTTTCACGATTCAGCCTCCATTCCAGCCACGATAAATGAAACCAGCCGCTTAATGGTATCTTCGGTGTCATCAGGATTGCAAATACCACCAGAGACAGTCTGGATTCGCTCTGAATCAGCCATTGTATGTGCCATGGCTCCTACCAGAAAATGAAGACGCCAATAGAAATCAGCGGGCTCCAGCCCGGGTAAAGCTTTCTTTAATGCTGGCATGAAGCGTTCAAGAACTGTCCTGAATTGATTGGTCAAAAGGCTTTGAATCTTCTCGTCTGGCTCCAATACCAACCTTCCCAGTAGCTTCATGAAAAGCCCTCCCCCTTTCTTTGGGTCCCTGCTTACCCTGAGAGCGGGGCCGACCAGTGCTTCAATTATTTTCGGCAGTGCTACAACGTTATTTTTTGACCGTCTTTCGTATTCCTCAAGGAGTGTTAATCGTTCGGCGTTAAGAGGGATCAATCGACGCGACAGAACTGATTCTAAAACTGATTCTTTACTACCAAAGTGATAATGTATGGCAGCCAGATTAACCTTTGCTTTCGCAGTAATTGCCCTAATTGAGGTACCAGACACCCCCCGGCCAGCAAACAATTGCTCAGAAGCATCGAGTATTCGTGTTTTAGTGTCTATTCTAGGCATATTAAATCAAACGAATGTATGAATTACTCGTTTAATTTAATTCAAAAGAAGGATTTGTCAAATAAAACAGGAAAATTCAGCCAAGAAGGGACCCTGTTTTCAAGGTGTATCCATTTAAAAATTGAGAAGCAGGCAGAATTTTGCCTCCCTGTCTGTGAAGTGTCTTGATGAGTAATGACTGCTCTCCGCACCCTACGGTTATTCCTGAATTATCGGCATTAAGCACCCTGCCAGGTCGCCCTGAACAGGGACTGACCACAGCTGAAATAATCTTGATCAATCGCCTGTCACCTGTCGGAAGATAAGTAAAAATGCCAGGCCACGGCATTAGGGCCCTGAGCCTTCGGTGTATTTGGGTCGCTGGCAGACTCCAATTTACACGACCATCTTCCTTGATAATTTTTCTTGCGTGGGTCGCAAGAGTATCATCCTGTTTTTTGGGCGGCAATTCACCTTTGAGGTAGCACGGTAGCTGGTTTCGAAGTATTTCCGCTCCCATGAGAGCAATGCGATCATGAAGATCAATGGCGGTGTCCTCCGGTAATATGGGGGTTTTAGCAACCGAGAGGATGTCGCCCGTGTCCAGCCCGGCATCCATTCTCATCAAACACACCCCTGTTTCCTTGTCCCCTTCAAGAATTGCCCATTGAATTGGTGCAGCCCCGCGATGGCGGGGAAGAAGTGATGCGTGGATATTCACTGCTCCAAATTGGGCCATTTTCAATATGTAAGGCGGAAGAATTTTCCCGTAAGCCATCACCACGATCAAATCTATGTTCAGCTCTAGAAGCTCATTCTTAAAACCTTCATCACTAAGCCTCTGTGGTTGGAAAAACTTTAAACCCAAACGAGAAGCCAATTTCTTTACTTCAGGTTCCTCAAGTTTATTGCCACGTCCTGAGGGCCTGTCTGGCTGAGTTACAGCCGCAACTAAATCACACTCGGACAATTCATGCAGCACCCGCAAGGAAGGGCATGCGATCTGCGGGGTTCCCATATATACAACCCGGCATGGCATTAGGAGCCCAGCTTCAGCTTGGATATTGAATCCAAAATATCTTTCAGTACAAGTATAGGGGATTGGTCTGCATTGACATTGTAAACGAGGCCGGAAGGAATTGCATCAATCACCGAACGGGTTTCTTCCTCATATGTTTCAAATCGATGCTTGATTACATCAAGATTTGCGTCATCAAGCCGGCTCTCTATAAGCGCCCTTCTTTGAATGCGATCGATCATTTGCTGTTGGTCCCGGCAGGTGAGATGTAAAAGCGCGAGGATTTCGATATGCTCATCCATCATCTCGACCTGATGCCGGTTGCGCGGAATTCCGTCGAGCAAAAGGACATCATGTTCCGGATGAAAACTTCCTTTCACGGTAGCACTCTCCATTTTTTTCTGCCACAGGGTAATTGTGAACTCGTCAGGAACCAGCTCACCCCGGCTGGAGTAATCCAAAAATGTTTTACCTAGTGGATCTTCGGGGCGAAGATTACGAAACGCATCTCCGCTTGCAAAATAATACCAGTTTGGGATTTGTTCCAAAATTCGACCTTGAGTGCCTTTGCCGGCACCGGGTGCCCCGAATAATAATACAGTTCGAATTCTTCCGCTCATTATGAAGTACTTGTCTCTACCCTCACTTCTTCAATTAACCTATAGTCAATCACTTCCTCTACCCACTCCTGTCCCTGAGCATACACCACTGAAAGCGATTCAGGTTCCAGATTTGATATATGGTGTACTGGGTAGATCACTTCGGATGTTTGCACCACCAGTGTTTGACCTGAAGGAGGGGAAGCCTGATAAAACCTCCCGAAATAGTCTGAAAAAAAACGGTCACTGAAATGGTTTTCAGTGTGCAGATAGCGCTCCATAACCACAGCACCATCAATTCCTTCGATGTGTGTTTCTTCAGCTGTAATATCATAATTATCCTCAACTGCTCCAGCCGCAGCTGCAGGCGGAAGTAAAAACCGGTCATTTGCTTCGGCCACAGCCTGAGCGTGCGCTTCAGCTGGATCAGGCAAAAGCAATACCACAAGCGGGACTATGACTGGACACAATGCCGATAGAGCGCAAACCACCTTTACTGGTCGATGCCGAAAACCTGCAATTTCGTATCCTGAGTAAGCACTTAAACCCGATAGAATTAACAGCACTAGTAGGCTGCCAGGGTTTAGCCAATTATTGGGGCTTAATCTATTTGCGGGTGGAGGCGGGATGGCGGGGCCTGGCACCAAATTGAACTCATCTTTCTTCCCTCTATCCTCGGATACAGCTTTTGCGTGAAAGCGCTGAATTTGCAACGGCACGACCGCCAATTTTTCCCGGGCAGGATTAACGGGTTCAATTGGGCTGACAACGGGTGCGGCGGCAGGAACTTCAACCGGTGCGGCGGCAGGAACTTCAACCGGTGCGGCGGCAGGAACTTCAACCGGTGCGGCGGCAGGAACTTCAACCGGTGCGGCGGCAGGAACTTCAACCGGTGCGACGGCAGGAACTTCAACCGGTGCGGCGGCAGGAACTTCAACCGGTGCGGCGGCAGGTCTAGGTGTCTTAGCGAGCATCTCTGTTCTAATGAAATCAAGGAACAAGAGCCTTGTTTGTGCGTTCTTCTGTAGAAAAGCCCGTTCTGCGGGCAATTGAGAGAGAAGGGTCTCAAGTCCTTTCTTGGAAAAATCACTCCAGCGGTAACGCTTAAAGCCTGCTTCACCAAGATTAGTTTTAAAAACAACTCCTTCCCTATTAATGGACGCTATCCCTAAGGAGGAAACCGGAGGACGCCCCCCCGTTAATTCAAACTTTACAGCACCCCAAGCTGTGGAGGCACAGAAAAGCAGGATTAGAATAATGGAATTAACCCCCCTCAATACGAAATAACATTCTCACATAAACAGCGTTTTATCAAATAAATTCATCGCGCCCCAGTTCTTGAATCAAATCTTCCATCCCCCAGTAAGCACTCACCTCACCAAGCGTGTCAGCACAGCGCCCATGCTTCCAAGCAGAGTAGGCTGTGGCTTGTATTATTCTATCGTGAAATGAAGGCTGCGCCATGAGAGCGCCCAAATAACCTGCCAATACGTCGCCACTCCCACCTTGAGCCAATCCAGCATTGCCTGTTGAATTAATCAAAACAGAGCCTTCGCATTGAGCAATAATTGTATGCCTCCCTTTCAACAGAACTGTAGCCTGATAAATACCGGCTAAATCGCGTGCTGACTTTACACGATCCTCCTGCACCTGTTCTACAGAGCATCCCAGAAGGCGGGCAGCCTCACCCGGATGCGGCGTAATAAGCCTAGGCGAACCGCTCAATCCACCCTGCCTAGGGAGCCAATCCAAGGCTGAAGCATCAACGATAATTGGCTTTATTGATTCCTTCCATAGATTGCGTGCCAGTTTTTTGAGGCTGTCATCAACATCTCGGCCAGCTAATCCGGGCCCAATGAGTATCGCCGAGCTTCGGTTGAGGGCGTTCACGCAATCTGGCCCCCAGGGATGAACCATAACGCTTTGAAGATGGGCGGAAACAGCCTGGTAAGAAGTCGTAAAAACACTTACCAATCCAGGGCGGGCGCGCAGGGCTGCGCGAGCACATAATACAGCAGCACCATGGTAGCCCGTGGATCCAGCGATAATAGCAAGATGACCATGATTCCCCTTATGAGACTCGGGCGCACGCTTAGGTAACATTGAATGCATGTCAGCTTCTGTTAGCCAGTGCTCATCAGCCTCTGGAGGCGGCTCTCGCAACCCTAGATTTCCAGCTACTTTAAGCCTTCCGACATGATTAGCGGCTCTATCGAGCACAAGACCACGCTTAGGAGCCCCAAAAGTAATTGTTGTTCGCGCCTCAATTGCTCCGCCACGAACCAATCCCGTGTCGGCGTCCAAACCTGAAGGGCAGTCAACCGAAATGACAGGACGTCCTGATTGATTTACAATTTCAATTATATGAGTCCAATCCGAATCCAGATCCCGACTTAGACCAATTCCAAACAATCCGTCAATGATGCAGGCAGGCTGTTTTAATAGGGCCTGTTCAATATCTTTAACCGTCTCACAAGGGTCTTTAATATTTATGAGTAAAGTTTCCCGATCAGGCAACAGTCTGGATGCGATCCGGGTATCTCCACCGTTATTCCCTTTCCCCGCCAGTAAAACTATGAAATCGCCCGATTTTGTTGTTACCAGAGCTTCTTGGGCTAAAGAATAGCCTGCTTTTTTCATCACCGCCGCAGACTCTATTCCTTGATCCCAGCTACGCTCTTCCCAATCCCGCATTTGAGAAACAGAGACGACTGGCAAGGGCATGTTATTTATACAACCCTGCTACCTGGCCATAGCCATTATATTTGATCGTTTTTACGCGCACTGGATTAGGGCCGATCATTCTCTCACTAGCCTGCGACCATCTCGGGTGCGAAATTGCTGGGTCTACATTGGATTCAAAAGGATATTCTCTCGGGGCCAAGGAATTCCATAAAGTGTTGGGCTGTTTGCGTGTGAATTCGATCTTAACAATACTTTTAATACTCTTGTAGCCATACTTCCAAGGAACAATCAAGCGTAGCGGAGCACCATTTTGCTTCGGTAAGGGTTCCCCATAGGCTCCCGTAGCCATGAAACTCAGCTTGTGCATCGCTTCATCCACACGCAAACCCTCCGTATAGGGCCATGGATACTGTGGAAGCCGAGCCAGACCAGGCATTTCTTTTGGTTTCAAAGCTGTATAAAACTTTACATACTTCGCTTCGTTTTTTGGTTCAGCCTGTTCCAAGAGCTTGCTGAGCTGATATCCAGCCCACGGTACAACCATCGACCAAGCTTCCACACACCGGAATCGGTACACGCGCTCTTCAATTCCGATTTTTTTCATCATTTCACGCGCATCAAACTTAAAGGGCTTTTTGCACAAACCTGTTACTTCCACCCGCCAGGGATCTGTTTTAAATTTATCCACTAGAAACCGGACATATTCCTTGTTAGTCGAAAACTCATAAAAGTTATTATAACCACCAACCCACCTCTTATCAGTGTGATTTATCCGGGGGTTAAAATCTTTATTTCGCTTGGCGGGAAATAATTTTGGGGCCGCCGCAGCTTCAAGTCGCGGGCCTAGAATCGTGCTCCCTAACCCAACGCCCAATCCCATCTCCTTAATAAAACTGCGTCTGTTGTGGTATTCACCTATCGCAGTAATTTCCCTTTCGGGCAGTTGCCAATCAGGCCTGATGATGACGTTCGCCATAGGACTAACATGCCCTATAATACGAGCTTTAGCACGCCTTTTCTCGTATATGAATGAATTGTCGTTGCTATCATCTCGGCCCCATTACAAGAATTCCACGTGCCTGAGCTCACCGATGAATATATCCGATCGCATGTGGCTAGCGCCTTGGCTGAGGACATCGGTTTGGGTGATGCAACCACCAATGCAATAGTCAATGCCAACCACCGAAGCACTGCTTTCATTACAGCCCGTGAAGAGGTCGTCTTATGCGGACTTTCATTGGCTAAAGAGGTATTCAACCAACTGGATCCGGAATCCGAAATCCAGAATCTACATGAAGATGGCCATCAAATTAATGAAAATGGAAAGATAATGTCAATTATGGCAACAACCAGGGCGCTACTTACAGGAGAAAGGACGGCTCTAAACTTTATTCAGCGACTTTCAGGCATTGCCACGATGGCTTCTCTATATGCAAACGAGGCGAAGGATTCCAATACCCTAATCCTCGACACCCGCAAAACAACCCCTGGGTGGAGGCTGCTCGAAAAGTATGCAGTTCAATGTGGTGGTGCACGGAATCACCGGCGGGGACTGGATGACATGATAATGATTAAAGACAATCATTTAGCATCAATGGACGGGCCCAACCGAATCGCCAGAGCGATTGATCTCGCACGAAAAAATTCTCCCGGGCTCAAAATTGAGGTTGAAGCTGATACAGTTGTCCAGGCAAGGCAGGCAGCTGATGCGGGAGCAGATATAATCCTACTGGACAACATGAGTGTGGACGAATTACGTGAAGCCGTGTCAGTTATCGGCAACCGGTCACAAACTGAAGCCAGTGGCAGGATCAACATATACAATATCCAGGAAATCGCCAGTACTGGAGTTAATTACATCTCAGTAGGCGCAATAACGCATTCAGCCCCCGCCGTTGATGTGTCTCTAGAGATCATAAAATGAGTCCCGCCGCACAAATCCTAGCTACTCTGCGGAAATCTAATCACGGAATTTCAGGGACTGACCTGTGTGGTTTAATGGGTGTTTCCCGCGCTGCAATTTGGGCGCACATAAACAACCTTAGGCAATCAGGATTTGAAATCATAGCCAGCCCACACCGAGGCTATGAACTGATTAGTTCACCGGGAAAAATCGTAGCCGAAGACTTGGAGTCTCGTGTTCACGAAAAGCAGCTGATCGGAAAAAGAATCCGCGTAATAGAGTCAACAACCTCCACAAACGATGAGGCAATAAAGTACGCATCTGGCCCGGAGCCTGAAGGATTGGTTGTTTTATCTGAATTACAAACTCAGGGCCGCGGTCGTATGGGGAGAAAATGGTCTTCTCCTAAAGGCAAAGGTCTTTGGTTCTCGGTCCTTTTGCGCCCAAGCCTGACGGCTAACGAATGCACTCAACTTACGGTTGCTGCAGCGGTCTCATTAAGGCGGGCAATTATTGAAATTACCGGAGCAAAAACGGACATAAAATGGCCAAATGATTTACTCGTTAAAGGAAGAAAGATCGCCGGGATACTTACAGAAATGCAGGCTGAGCTGGACTGCGTCAAATATGTAATTATTGGCGTGGGTGTTAACGTCAATCAAAGCGGTGATGAATTTCCTGAACATCTCCGTGAAATTGCCACTTCATTAAAAAAAATTACAGGCGTGTCAATAAACCGAACAACCCTTGCTGAAGCGATATTCCGGGAAATGGACAAGGATTACAAACGCATCACACACGGCAGATTTGAGGAAATAGCTCAGGAGTGGGCAATTAATTGCGAAACACTGAATAAGGATGTTGATATACAAACCGGTCATAGGCGGATCACCGGAAGAGTTGAATCGCTAGATGAGGCAGGAGCCCTGCTTGTGCGCACTCAACATGGTCGTATTGAGAGGGTTATGGGAGGAGATGTTACCGTTTCCAAATGAATCTACTTATTGACATCGGAAACACACATACCAACCTGGCTTTGTCCTCCCCTGGTCGCATTTCCCCTGCTGTAATATTTCCCACCAAAGACTGGCATACAGATGGAGCCGAATTCCATATTCAGAAACTCATTAAAAAAACACCTATCCAAAATGTTTTTTGCTGCAGTGTTGCTCCTTCAATCACACAGGTAGCCAATAAATTTTTTGCAGAAAAACAACTGCGATTCGACCTGCTTACCAGCAGGAATTGCGGAATCGAAATTGATTACCCTAAACCTAAGACGATTGGACCTGATCGTCTTGCAAATGCCATTGCTGCCATAAACGAATTTGGGGCCCCAGTTATTGTCGTCGATTTTGGAACAGCAGTTACTTTTGATGTAATAAATAATAAAGGTGCTTATGCGGGCGGGGTCATTGCTCCAGGCCTCTCCGCGATGACTGATTATTTACACGAAAAAACTGAGCTCCTCCCTCGAATAAAACTTCGAAAACCGCGCAGAGTTATCGGGAAATCCACGGAAGAAGCGATGCAGATAGGCACAATTTATGGTTATCAAAGCATGATACAGGGCCTCCTAAGGCAAATATGCCGATCATTGAAATCAGAATTAGTTCCTGTCATAGCGACCGGAGGGTATGCTAAGTTGGTTTGTAAAAACGTCGCAGAATTTACCGCTATCAGGCCCTTTCTTACTTTAGATGGACTACGACTTGCCTTGAGCAAAATGAATTGACACCCTCCGCGAAAGTGAACCGGATTGATAAATGTTTCAAGCGTCTCCGTGCAGAAGGAGCGAAGGGCTTTATTGCGTACATAGGAGCGGGAGACCCAAACCTTGATGCAACCAAAGCTTTGTCGCTAGAACTGGCAGAATCAGGGGTAGATATCCTCGAGCTAGGAGTTCCTTTTAGTGATCCGCTGGCTGATGGTTTGGTGAATCAACTTGCCGCACAACGAGGCTTGGAATGCGGAACAACTCTTAAAGGCGTACTCGATACAGTAAAGGAAATCCGTAAATGCTCGGAGATACCCATTGTCCTGTATATTTACTTTAATTTGATCCATAAGTACGGTCAGGAGCAGTTCATTAATGCATCGGTTGAAGCAGGGGTCGACGGGCTACTTGCACTTGACCTGCCTCCGGAGGAGGCTGATGAATACCAAGCCCTTATGAAACGTGCGGGTTTAGCCAGTATTTGGCTGATTGCTCCGACGACTCCTGAAGACCGAATTCAATCTATTACCAGTCGTGGAACCGGTTTCATATATTACATCTCACGCGAAGGGGTGACAGGAATGAGAAACAGCGTTGCAAACAGCCTGGGGCAGCGCATCGGATTAATCCGTGAATATACGGATTTACCTATTGCTGTTGGTTTCGGAGTCTCCTCACCGGAACAGGTGGCACAGGTTGCCTCTGATTGCGATGCCGTTGTTGTGGGGAGTGCAATAGTCAATCAGATTGCCGAGCATGGAAATGATCCCGAACTACCTGCGCGAGTTGGAGATTTTGTAAGCGGCCTTACTTCAGGCTTAAAGCAATAATAAGATGCCTATAAAGAAGAAAACACCAGGCAAGAACAGGTTTGCCGTAATACTTGCTGGCGGCAAAGGCGAACGGTTTTGGCCATTAAGTCGCGAGAAATCACCCAAGCAATTGCTGGCTCTTTTCGATAAGAAATCATTTCTTCAGCATACCGTAGAGAGGATGAAGCCCCTTCTGCCGATGAAGAATATATATGTCATCACCAGTCAGGCACAGGTTCAGGCGGTTAAGAAGCAGCTCCCTAAGGTCCCTAAGGACAACATTATAGCCGAACCCTGCGGTCGAGACACCTGTCCAGCCATCGCACTAGCTGCAGCCCTTGTTGGAGCACGCAGCACAACGGCCACCATGGCAATCCTTCCTGCCGATCACCTGATCCCCTCAAAGAGCGAAAAGAAGTTTCAAAAGATTTTAGAAGAAAGTTATGATCTTGCAGGTCGCGGTCAGGCCATTATTACCATTGGTATCAAGCCAACAGAACCTGAGACCGGATATGGGTACATCAAGATGGGGGATGTTTTGCCGGCACCAAAAAACCGAAAGGCATACAAAACCCCTTTCCATGTTGTTCGCCGTTTTGTTGAAAAACCAAACCTGAATCGTGCCCTCCAATACTTGAATGATGGCAATTACCGCTGGAACGCCGGAATGTTTGTTTTTTCCTTTCCTACAATCACAGAGAGCCTACTTAAGCACCAAAAGCCACTTTATGACATGTGCCAAAAGTGGTTTCAGGCTGCCGGCAACCCTCTTAAACTAAGAAAAATACTCTCCAAAGATTATCCCAATATCAAAAAGGTATCATTTGACTATGGAATAATGGAGCACGCCAGCAATGTGCTGGTTGCCGATGGCAATTTTCAATGGGATGATTTAGGGGCATGGCCCGCCTTGGCCCGCCATCTCAAGCCGGATTCAGAAGGGAATTGCGCTGAGGCAGACTTTATTCATGTCGATGCAGCACGGAATGTTGTTTTTGATGCGAGAATCAAAAAGAACCGTAAGCCGATAGCGGTCGTTGGTTTAAGGGATTGCGTCATTGTGCAAACAGACGACACTACGCTGATCGCCCATAAACGGGCTACGGCAAGCATGCGGGATCTTGTTTCAAAGCTATCGACCCATAGGTCTTATAAACATTTGGTTTAACTAAGACCCAAAACCTGCTGCTGCCAAGGTAACACCCCCTCGAAAACCCCCTCTGCCTCACAAGCTAGTCTAACCATTGTTGCTCGGCTGGCGATAATGGTTGGGTCAATCGCAAGATCCACTGCCTCCTGATCACGTTTTTTTTGTATCTCTTCAAAACGTATTTTCTGGGCCGGGGTAATATGTTTTCTAGGTGGTGACTTGTGGCGGCCAGGCCACTCATTTTCAGGTAAAGATCTACAGGTTTTAATGCACTTTTGAATTTCTTTACGTCGATAATCAGGGATACGTCGAGGCAGCCATTTGCCCGTGTCTTGCCCGTGAGCAGCTTCTTCTGAAATCTTCACCATAACCTCAGGAGATAATACGAAATACGGCGGGCGATTTCTGCGCTTGGCTTCTTTTTCACGCCAATGCCAGAGCCCTCTCAGGATTGAAAGCGCTTCAGGGTTCAGTCTGGCGCTGCCCTTAATTCGCCAAACCTTATCTGAATCTGGTTTCCGAACATTGGCGTTGTCACGGATGAGGCGGTCGCATTCCTGCTGATGCCATTCGATTCTGCCGGATGTTTTCAGTTCATTCTTCAACGCATCCACCAAAGGCTTTAAATAGCGCGTATCATTCAGTGCATATTCACGCATTTTATCCGTTAAAGGACGCTTTGCCCAATTCGCTTTCTGTGAAGTTTTCTCCAGTTCCACTCCTAGGATTTCACTGGACAAAGAAGAAAGCCCAAATTGTGTTCTGCCAACAAGTCTCGCAGCCAGCATAGTGTCGAATATTGCATTTGGGGTAAAATCATGACCCATTTTAAATAACCGGACATCATAATCTGAACCATGCATTAAAAGTGTATGCCGGTTCAGTGATGTGAATAGTTGCTCTAAATCCATTCCTGACAAGGGATCAACCAGTACGTCCTTGCCGGGTATGGAGACTTGCACAAGGCAAAGTTTCTCGGGATATGCATGCAGGCTGTCGGCCTCGGTGTCTAAAGCAACCCAAGGAGCTTCGTCCAAGTCATTAATAAATGACGAAAGTTTCTCTTGAGTATCAATCACCGGCGCGCAGTAAAGCTGACGCCCGCTGTTTGCGTCGAGAAATAGCACCTCCAATTATTAACACTTCCCCTAAATACAATTTGCCCCAGAAGGCGCCTAATTCTATGATGAACGGACGGAAGGGTGGCTGAGCCCGGTTTAAGGCGCTCGATTCGAAATCGAGTGAACGGGAAACTGTTCCGTGGGTTCGAATCCCACCCCTTCCGCCAATTAAATGAATCGTATCGACATGCACGTCCACATGGTGGGCAATGCCGCCAGCGGACATGGATGCTGGGTTCGTGTTACAGCCCTTAAAGCACCTCTATACGGTGTGATGTTGCGGAAATTAGGGTTGAATTTAAGCGATTTAGACAAGCCTTCGTTTGATGATTTGTTTAAAGACAGGCTTTTAAATTACATACATACCTCCCGAATAGATTCTGTATGCCTTCTGGCTCAAGAAGCTGTCTACAAGAATGACGGAACCCTATGGGAAGAGGCAGGCAACGCCTATGTTCCAAATAATTACGTGCTTGAGTTGGCTCAAGATCATGAAGAGTTCATTCCTGCAGTCTCCATACACCCGGGTCGGCCAGGTGCCATTGATGAGCTAAACCTGTGCCTTGAGCAGGGTGCTGCCATGATGAAATGCTTGCCTAATTGCCAGAATATTAACTGCAATGAACCGAGGTTTAAGCCTTTTTGGGATCGCATGGCTGAAACAGGTCTCCCCCTGCTTGCTCATACCGGAGGAGAACACACCCTGCAGGTGATTAACGCAGCTTACGCTAATCCGGAAACGCTTCGTCTCCCGCTTGAATGCGGGGTAAATGTAATCGCTGCCCATGCCGCCACTGGCAGTGGCCCTTTCGATCCGGATTATGTGCCTACACTTATTCGGTTAATGCATGAATTTGAGAATCTTTATGCCGACACAAGCGCATTAAATGTGCCAACCCGAAGTTACGGGCTTCGTCCCTGCCTTGATAATGAACTGCTCGCCAGCCGAGTGGTTCATGGGAGCGACTATCCAGTACCCACTTCCCCGGCATGGGCATGGATACGCGGATTGATCGATTCGGACCAATGGTCCTCGCTCAAAAAAATCGAAAACCCCATTGAGCAGGACTATCAAACCAAGGTGGCCGCAGGTTTTCCTGATTCACATTTCACGCGCATTAATTCTTTATTGCGCAACTTTTAAAGAAGACCCTTAAGGGCGCTGATAACCTTATCGACATTTTCCTCGCTTGAGGAGTAGCCCATTAGTCCAATTCTCCACACCTTTCCGGCAAACGGACCCAACCCGGCGCCGATTTCTATTCCGCTATCACTGAGCAGAGATTTGCGAACTTCAGCTTCATCCGTGCCTGCCGGCACCGTTACTGCATTGAGTTGCCATAATTGATGACCTTCTTGTGATGCAATAAATAGTTTAAGCTCAGAAAGTCCTTTCTTCAGTTTTATGTGGTTCGCCTCATGGCGATCCCACCTTTCGGCAAGCCCTTCCTCGAGCACTAGACGTAATGATTCATGCAGTGCATAATTCATTGTAATAGGGGCGGTGTGATGATAGGCGCGAGCCCCTTCTCCCCAGTAATTTGCAAGCAGGCTAACGTCCAGATACCAGCTCTGCACCCTGCTCTTGCGCGACTTAACAACGTCAATAGCCCGGTCGCTTAAAGTTACCGGCGAGAGCCCAGGTGGACAACTAAGACATTTTTGTGTACCGCTATAGGCTGCATCTATTCCCCAATCATCAATTCTCACCGGACATCCTCCCAGCGAGGTAACCGTATCGATCAACATCAGGGAACCGGCCCTGTGCGCGAGCTTGGATATCTCCTGAATGGGGTTGAGCACACCTGTAGAGGTCTCCGCATGAACCACAGCCACCAGCTTGGGACTTCGATTCATCAGAGCGTCAGAAATTTGTGCTGGATCTAAAATGGAACCCCATTCTGATTTCACCTGTACAACCGAAGCTCCACAACGCTCAGCAACCTCAACCATACGCAAACCAAACACACCGTTAACCCCAATAACCACTTCATCCCCAGGCTCAATGAGGTTGGCAAAACAAAATTCCATCCCTGCACTCCCGGTGCCACTGACAGGGAAAGTCATTTCGTTCTCGGTGAGAAAAACCTTTCTTAACATCGACTTAATCTCCTCCATCATGTCAACAAATGATGGATCAAGATGCCCTACCAAAGGGCGGCTCATGGCTGCCAAGACCGACGGAGGCACATCACTGGGCCCCGGCCCTAGAAGAATGCGTTCTGGTGGGGTAAAAGTCTCTAGATTCATCGAGCAGAGCCTAGCTACTGCTCTGGACACGGGCAATGGTTTTAGTCAATGTTGCTGCGACATGAACAAAGAGGAACTGGCCAATCAATTGCGATCCATATGTGGTGCAGACGCTGTAATTACAGATGAGCAAGAGCTGGTTGTTTATGAATGTGATGCTTATACGCTCCAAAAAAATCACCCCACCGCTGTTGTGCTTCCTCAAAACACCGAAGAGGTTGTGGCTGTAGTTCGTTTATGTGCTGAGAATGACTTGCCCATCATTCCCCGCGGAGCAGGAACGAGCTTGAGCGGCACGGTGCTAGCCGTAGAGGGAGGAGTAATGATTGCCTTAACGCGCATGAATCGGATTCTAAGCCTTGATACCCGTAATCGACGGGCCTTGGTTGAGGCGGGGTGTGTTAATTCCTGGATCACGCAGAAGGCAGATAATTTTGGTCTCTTTTTTGCCCCGGACCCCTCAAGCCAGTCAGCCTGTACAATAGGGGGTAATGTTGCCACTAATGCGGGAGGGCCGCACACTCTTAAAAACGGGGTTACAACCAATCATATACTGGGTTATGAAATTGTTTTACCCGATGGCTCAATAGAGTGGCTCGGAACAACGCCTGAAGGAGGTGAGGAAGTTGATGGATTCGACTTGCGAGGCGCAACAATTGGCTGCGAAGGAATGTTTGGGGTCATTACCAGAGTATTGGTTCGCTTGACCAAAAAACCCACTTCTTTCAAAACGTACTTGGGCGTATTCGATAGCGTCGATGCCGCCAGCCAAACAGTAAGTGACATCATTGCAGCGGGAATTATCCCTGCCGCATTGGAAATGATGGATCAGCTGATTATCCGTGCTGTAGAAGAAGCCTACCACTTTGGGTTTCCATTGGATGCAGGGGCTATCCTAATAGTGGAACTCGATGGCTTGAGCGGCGGCGTAGGAGACCAGGGCCAGATTGTAGAAACCATCTGCAAACAGAACGAGGCCAGAGAGGTCAGAGCAGCAAAAGATGAGGAGGAACGCGCGGCAATCTGGAAATGTCGCAAAAGGGCTTTTGGAGCAGTCGGCCGAATTAGCCCTAATTACCTCACTCAAGACGGCGTTGTTCCTCGCAGTAAAGTTCCTGAGATAATGCGATTCATCAAAGCAACCAGCGTGAAATACAACCTAAGAATCCCGAATGTTTTTCATGCTGGAGATGGGAATATACATCCATTAATTCTTTTTGATGAGCGAAAAGACGGGGAAGTCAAACAAGCATTGAGAGCCGGAGAAGACATCCTGAATAAATGCATTGAGATGGGCGGGAGCGTTAGCGGAGAGCATGGCATCGGCGCGGAGAAGATAGACTTCATGGAGCGGCAGTTCTCCAAAGATGATCTGGGTGCCATGCAGTTCCTGCGAATCGCTTTCGATCCCGGCAAGAGATGCAACCCTCATAAGATGTTCCCCGGCAGTAAACGGTGTTCCGATTTTGCCCCACGAAAACAGGCTGCTGCATGATTATATCACCTTCCACAAAAGAGGAACTTGGAAGCTTGCTGCGTGAAGCAAAGGAGCCAATAGATAAAATCGACCTCTCCGGATTGAATCAACTGATTGATCACACACCTGATGACATGACCGCAACGGTCGAAGCAGGGATGAAGTTAAGCCAATTTCAGGATATTATCAGAGAAAAAGGACAATGGCTCCCTGTGGATCCTCCAAACCCAGAGACTCTCAGCATCGGCAAATTGATATCCACAAACGCAAGCGGCCCCTCCCGTTACAGGTTTGGAACAATACGAGACTGGTTGATAGGAGTACGATTCTTGCTTGCAGACGGCAGAAGCATCTTTAACGGAGGGCGTGTGGTAAAGAATGTTGCAGGATTCGATTTATGCAAACTAATGGTGGGCAGCAAGGGGGCACTGGGAGTGATCACAGAAGCTATATTTAAATTGACTCCAATTGCAGAGGAAACTGCCAGCCTCAGGTTGCCCTGCAAATCACTGGAAGAAGCTTCTGCGAATATTGACTCAATTTGGAACAGCCCAATGCAGCCATCTGTTCTCGATTTGATCCGTGAAAAGGGCAAAATATATCTAGCATTAAGCTTCAACGGTGCGAAGGCGGACGTTGAATCACAACTGCAATGCGCTGAAAGCATCGGGAGTTTTGCTCCTGATGAATCAAGTTATGAAAACCGACTCCGGAAAAGACTGAGGAAGACAATATCCGTCCTCCCGGATCAATTAATACCCACGCTTAGCAAGCTAAAGGACGTTGATTTCGTGAGTCGAGCTGGTAATGGAATTATTTACGTAGAAGGTGAACCATTGCTTCATGCACGGAGTGAAATTGAAAAACGAGTTAAATCCCAATTTGACCCAAAGGGAATCCTGCCGCCCTTATGATCCAGAATTTTATCAGTGAGGAAAAATCCCTAGCCTGCGTTCATTGCGGGCTCTGCCTGTCGGCATGCCCAACTTATCTGGAAACAGGAAATGAAAATGATTCACCTAGAGGTCGCATATATTTGATGCGGAACATTCAGACACAACGCGTTACGGTTGATAACACTGTTATGCGGCACATCGACCTGTGTTTAGGCTGCCGCGCCTGCGAAAACGCTTGTCCCAGCGGAGTCGAATACGGGCACCTCCTCGAACACGCGCGTGATTATTTTGAAAAAACACACAACAGGAGTTTCTCTCAGACATTTCTGAGAAGGATTGCCATAGAGCAGGTATTCCCATTCCCTTGGCGACTTAAGTTTGTTTTATTTTTCAGCACAATTCTCAGGCTGCCGATTTTCCGGTGGGCCTTACCACAGTTCGCTAAAGAGAGCCTCCTACTATTGCCTAAAGAGGCCATAAGCAAAAGTCCTCCTGAATATTCACCCTCACTTGAAAAGAATGTTGGCCGCGTCGGATTCATAGAAGGCTGTGTAATGCAGGTTATGTTTGGGGCCACTCACGACAATTCAATTGCACTTTTAAACCAGCAAGGCTGGGATGTGGCCAGCCCCAAGAAGCAAGGTTGCTGTGGTGCTCTCTACGCGCACAGCGGACAACTGGATAAAGCCCGTGAATGCGCCCGCAATAATATCGCTGCTTTTGAGAGAGAAAAATTAGATGCAATTATCATTAATGCTGCAGGATGTGGCAGCACTCTTAAAGAGTATGGGCAACTGCTGGGAAATGATCCCGCCTGGAGCGAGCGTGCCGCAAGATTCAGTGCCAAAGTTAAAGACTTAAGTGAATGGATTACCCCAGAAAATCTCAAGCCATCAAATAGAGAAATAATAGTAACCTACCAGGATGCCTGCCACCTAGCTCACCCACAGGGAGTCACGGCCGAACCAAGAGAATTGGTAAAGGCTGTGGCAGGTGATAATTATATTGAGTTACAAGAGGCAGATGTATGCTGTGGAAGTGCGGGCAGTTACAACTTAACCGAACCAGAAATGGCTAAAAAGTTACAGAACCGAAAAGTTCGCAACCTGATTGATACGGGAGCCGAGATTGTTGTTACAGCCAACCCTGGTTGCCTCCTCCAAATCCAGTCCGGACTCAAGAAAGCAGGCTCAGGAATGAAGATCATGCACCTTGCCGACTACCTTATTGAGTACGGCGAATAACCCGGCCGGGCCCTTCCCCATTATGGCGATCCTCCTCCACGACGATCTTGCCATTGACGATGACATATTTAAACCCTGTAGAATAAGCGTGGGGACTCTTGAAGGTAGCATTATCGCGAATCATTTTTGGGTCAAATACGACCACGTCGGCTGAGTAACCGGGCTTTATACCCCCCCTGCCCTTAAGTTTAAAGGTGCGCGCAGGCAGGGAGGTTAGTTTCCTAATGGCCTCTTCAAGCCTTAGCTGTTTCTGATCGCGAGCATAATGCCCAAGAAATCTTGCCGCGTTGCCATACCCTCGTGGATGAGGAATCCCTCGGCCGTAAACCCGCACACTACTATCACTAGCAAACATGGTATGGGGGCTTTTCAGAAACGCCCGTGCATCCTCCTCGTTCATTCCGTGAAACACCGCGCTGGCTCCGCCATTTGCTTCAATCTCAAAAATTAGTGATATTTGATGGTCTAAGGTATCTTTTCCGTATCGTAGCCGAGCCGCCTCGGCAACATTTAACCCATTGTAGCGGGTATCCTTTTTGTGATAGGCAATGACCGCGTAAGAGTAATCCTTGCGTTGCCGGGCTTGAAGACGTGACTTCATCCAATTTGATGTTTTATCCCATTCTATTTTGTCCTTTATTCGCCGGGCGAAGGCGACACTACCGCCTGCCACTACTTCGTCAGGGAGCAGTTGACGCAAGCTGGTACTGGAGGCCGTATAGGCATATTGATCATGTGTTAGCAGTAAGCCCTCTTCGCGAGCTTTACCCAGTTGACTCAATAGCTGCGCGTGCTTGCCCCACATGGGCCGCCCCGCCAGTTTAAGATGCGAAATATGGATTGGAAGTTTGGCCTGCCTGCCAATACGGCATACCTCATCGACAGCCTTAAAAATATTGGTTCCTTCACTGCGCATATGACTGACGTAGATTCCTCCATGCCTGGAAACGATTTGAGATAAAGCAATAAGCTCTTCAGTCTTTGCAAAAGTGCCTGGGAGATAAATAAGCCCGGTCGACATCCCCAAGGCCCCATCAATCATCGCATTTTCAACATGTTTTTGCATTTGAGCCAGTTCGCTGGTGCTGGGTGGGCGACGAAATGATCCCCCCATTACCTGCTTTCTAACGGTGCCGTGCCCGATAAGGCTGGCAATATTTGGGGAGAACCCTTTTTCCCCAATCTGTCTGTAGAAGTCGCCTATATTCAATTTCGAGGAGCCACAGTTGCCGAGAACCAGGGTGGTAACGCCCATCCTGAGGAAATTCTCTGCCTTGGGATGGTGAATGATGTTTTCAGCATGAGTATGAACGTCAATGAAGCCAGGGGCCACAGCTTTTCCTGCTGCATCCAGTGTAGTTTTACCTCTGGGAAGACTGGGCCCGACCGAAACAATCATTCCTTCATCAATACTTACATCTAAAATACGTGGAGCCCGACCCGTCCCATCGTAAACCAACCCATTGCGTATCACTAAGTCAGCAGCAGCGAAACTGGTAAACGCAAGCAGGCAGCTACATGCAAATATCTTAAACCTTAACACATCAAGTCTCCCCGATTTCAGCGGCATAAGAAGAACTATCCAACAGAGCAGATGGGTCCAAACTTTCGGCTGGCTTGAACTTAAAGAACCACCCTCTTTCATAAGAATCTTCGTTTACCAGCTCAGGAGCCGATTCCAGGGCTGTATTAATTTCAAGCACTTCCCCCTCCAGAGGAGTATATATGTCGCTGGCGGTTTTAACTGATTCCACTACAGCACACTGTTCCCCTTTGGCTAATTTTCGCCCCACTTCTGGCAGTTCCACATATACAATATCTGTTAACTCCTCTTGAGCGTGGTCTGTAATCCCAATGGTAACCATACCATCCTCAACGCGAACCCATTCATGGGACTTAGTATACTTTAGTTCTTCAGGAATATTACTCATTACTTTTTATAGATGGGTTTTTTGGCAAGTATAGCCGGAAATCTCCGGCCACGTATTTCGACTTGGATGTTAGTGCCGACATTTGCATACGGAACTTCTATGAAGGCCATCCCGATCCCGGTCCCTAGCGAAGGGCTTTGTGTTCCACTGGTAACAACTCCAACCTGCTCTTCCTTCACGAACACCGGATACCCTGCCCTTGGTGGCGGTGATTTCGACGACATCTGAAAGGCAAGATTTCGCCTTTTGATGCCATTGTTGTTCATAGAAACAAGCCTGCCTCTGCCATGAAAGGACTTATCCAGTTTGACAAAATATTTCAAACCCGCCTCGAGCGGAGTAACTGATTTATTCAGCTCATTGCCATACAAGGGATATCCCATTTCCATACGTAACGTATCGCGTGCCCCAAGCCCAACCGGAGTCAATCCATAGTCTTCACCCAGTTCAGCCAAGCAGCTCCATAAGCCAACAATGACCGCATTTGGCCCAACCAATTCAAAACCATGCTCCCCTGTGTACCCAGTACAAGCTACATAAACTTTACTGTCGTTGAAAAGAAACACATCGATCTGATTTTTTTTTAGCTGACTGGGCTTATCGACCCGAATCAAACCTTTCATGTCAAATAAGCCATCTATAAAACGAACCACCTTAGGCCCCTGCAAGGCTATTGCTGAGAGATTGGCTGATTCGTCTATTACATTCACAACACGATCCTTACCCCACTCTTCAATCAAGGTTCTCAAATGAGATAAGTCATCTTCAACCCGGGAAGCATTAACGATTGCTAGAAAGACCTCCTGAGCAATCCGATAGACATAAAGATCATCAATTACTCCCCCTTGAGAACTACACATTAATGAGTATTGAGCTTCGCCAACACTTAAAGAGGAAGCCTGATTCGTCAGTGCCATATCCAGAAAATCTGCAGCATGTTCTCCACTGACCATAATTTCGCCCATGTGAGAAATATCAAAAATACCCGCGCCACTACGGACCGATAAATGTTCAGCAACAACCCCTTCGTACTGAATCGGCATTTCCCAGCCTTCGAAATCCACACATCGTGCACCGAGTTTCTCATGCACTTCAAAAAGCGGCGTTCGCTTAAGTTTTGACACCTGCAATCAACCCCATTTCTCGAGAACAACCTGCTCCTTGGAGGC
>JASLKQ010000036.1 GCA_030747505.1 Verrucomicrobiota bacterium
GGAAGGCCGCAAGCATTGGGCTTTTCGGCCGATTCAGAATCCGGCCTTGCCTGTCATAAAAAACAAATCTTGGCCGAGTAACACAATAGATTACTTCATCCTTGCCCGCCTGGAACAAGCCGGGCTTGAACCTGCTGCTCCTGCAGAAAATAGAGTTTTGGAACGTCGCATCCATTATGCCTTAAGAGGCCTGCCTTCGGATGGTGAAACGGATTTGGATAAGTTGATGTCGACCCCTCAATACGGTGAGCGTTGGGCCCGGCATTGGCTCGATGTGGTGCGTTATGCTGATAGTAATGGACTCGATGAAAATGCTGCACACGCCAACGCTTGGCGTTATCGCGATTACGTGGTGAATGCCTTCAATAGCGATAAACCATTTAACCTTTTTGTTGTTGAGCAAATTGCCGGTGATTTACTTGAGCCAAAGAATGAAGTTCACCGGCGTGAATTGGTTACAGCCACCGGATTCTTGTCTCTTGGCCCTAAAGTATTGGCTGAGCCAGACAAGGTGAAAATGGAGATGGATATCATCGATGAGCAGATTGATACTCTCGGCAAATCATTTCTTGGTCTTACACTGGGTTGTGCGCGCTGCCATGATCATAAGTTTGATCCCATCCCTACAGCAGATTACTACGCTTTGGCCGGTGTTTTTAAGAGCACCAAGACGATGAACTCGCTCAAGACCATTGCTAAATGGCATGAGAATCCGGTTTATACGCCAAAAGAAAAAAAGCTTAAGGAGAAGAGTGAAGAACTCATTGCTGCGCAGAAAAAAGTGATTGCCGCCTTCACTGAGAAGGCGAATCAAGAACTGCTTATTGAAAGAAATCTGGATAAACTGCCACCTAAGCCACAGGAACTTTATTCAAAAAGTGTGAAGGCAGAAATAGAAGGCCTTCAGGATACCTTAAAGCGACTCGAGTCACAGGCGTTTATCCTGCCCATGGCTATGGGTGTAACTGATGGTAATGCCACCGAACTGCCCATCTTTGTGCGAGGCGATCATAATAGGCCGGCAAAAGAACTTCAGCCGCGGCAGTTTCCCCGAGTCTTGTCTGATGCCCAGCCGCTTACGGGGAAAACCAGCGGTCGTTTGGAGCTGGCGAAATGGATTACTGATGAGAAAAATCCACTGACCGCAAGAGTTATCGTCAATCGTGTGTGGCGGTGGCACTTTGGGAGGGGGTTGGTGGCTACAACTGATAATTTCGGATTGCTTGGGCAGAAGCCGTCTCATCCGGATTTACTCGACTACCTTGCTACCTGGTTTGTCCAAAATGGTTGGTCCATCAAGAAATTAAATAAATTGATCCTTTCCTCGAGCACTTACCGTATGAGTAGTCACGGTGCAACTAAAGCAATAAAGGTGGATCCTGAAAACCGGTTGCTTTCCCGCGCGCCGCTGCGTCGGTTGGAAGCCGAGCCTTTGCGTGATTCGTTGCTTGAGATGGCGGGTCTGTTGGATAAAAAAGTAGGCGGCTATATATGGACATTTGAAAACTACAAGCTCGTCTTCAATCACACCTCTGAAGATGCCACTACTTACGAAAGTAATAGAAGAGCACTGTACCTGCCCGTGATTCGAAACCATGTATACAATCTCTTTGAGCTTTTTGATTTTCCTGACCCCGGTACGGTCAATGGCAACCGAGCAGATTCTACCATTGCCCCTCAGGCATTATTTCTGATGAATAGTCCGCTGATCCTTCGCACGACCGAGGCGATGACCCGGCAGATTCTTGCAGATAAAAAGCTCACTAATAGCCAAGGTGTGAAGCGGCTGTATGTGGAGGTGTACAAACGTTCGCCCACGGCTCTTGAATTGAAACGTGCCGTAGCATTTGTAAGCAACTTTGCCAAGGATCGCCAAGCCAGTTGGCAGGCATTGTGTCAGTCGCTGGTAACGTCGAATGAATTTTTGTACCTGAAGTAATGCAAAACCGCCGCGATATGCTGAGAAACTCTGCCTTGGGCTTTGGCTCGTTGGCGTTGACTTCGATATTGCAGGCCCAGAATCCGCTGGCGACCAAAAGGCCTCATTTCGCTACACGGGCGAAGCGGATAATTTTTCTCTTCATGAAAGGGGGGCCATCGCAGGTGGACACCTTCGAGTATAAGCCGCTCTTACAGCGAGATCACGGCAAGCCGCTTCCTTTTGATAAGCCAAAGGTCACCTTTGCCAAGACAGGCAATCTCCTTGCTTCACCGTGGAAATTTAAACCGTATGGGCAATGCGGGCACAAGGTTAGTGAGCTATTTCCAAATGTTGCACGTCACGTGGATGATATTTGTTTTTTACATGGTGTCCATGGAACCAACCCGGCACATGGTGGAGCACTCCTCAAACTGCACACGGGTGCAGACAACTTTGTACGGCCAAGCATGGGTGCGTGGGTCGGTTATGGTCTCGGCACGGAAAATGAGAACCTGCCATCGTTCGTTACCATTTGCCCCACGCTGGCACATGGCGGTCTGAATAACTGGGGCAGTGCCTTTCTGCCTGCGCACTATGGCGGCACACCCATCGGCAATGCCAGCCTCAAGGCTAAGGATGCCAAGGTGCATCATATCAAAAATCCAAAGTGGACTGTCGGTCAACAGCGCGCGCAGCTCGATTTTCTCAAGCAGATTAATCAAGATCACCTAGCTGGTATGCCCAGCCCGGTTCTCGAAAGCCGTATCAATTCCTTTGAACTCGCCTACCGCATGCAGACGGCCATGCCTGAGATTCAAGATATCCGCGGTGAGACCGATGCTACGCGAAAACTCTACGGGCTGGACGAGGCGGTGACCGAGGATTTTGGGCGGCAATGTCTGATGGCCCGGCGATTTGCAGAGCGCGGTGTGCGTTTTGTGCAAGTTTCACACAGCGACAGCAAGGTGCAGTGGGATCAGCATGGGAATCTAAAGAAAGGACACGCCGAAAAAGCCTCCGAAGTTGATAAACCCATCGCTGGCCTGTTACACGATCTAAAGTCACGAGGTTTGCTCGACGACACGCTTGTCTTGTGGAGTGGTGAATTTGGGCGAACTCCTACCGTTCAAGGTGCAGGCATGAATGGACGAGATCATAACCCGTGGGGCTTCACGATGTGGATGGCCGGGGGCGGTGTGAAGGGAGGCTTTGCCCATGGTGCGACTGACGACTACGGCTTCTATGCTGAGCAACAGAAGATGCACATTCATGATGTGCATGCCACGGTCTTGCATCTACTCGGTCTTGATCATGAAAAATTGACCTACCGCTATGCTGGTCGCGATTTTCGTCTCACCGACGTCTCTGGACATGTGGCCAGAGAGATTTTTGCCTAAACACTTTATCATCATATTATGAAATCATTCTTTTTCCCTGTGGCTATCGGTCTAATGGTGGCCAGCCTTTTGAATGGGGCCACCCCGCAATACAAGTCACCGGAAATCACTGTAGTTGCCGCTTCGGCCACGGAGCCGGTGTTAAAGAAATTTTCGCTCACCAAGGCAAATGACTATCTGGAGAAGGGGGCACTGGCCTGGGCACGCAAGCGCGACTGCGTGGCCTGCCATACTTCGGGCGTCTATATGCAGATTCGCCCCGAACTCACACCAATCCTTGGTAAACCGACCAAGGAAATCCATGAGCAGTTGGCCGATAAGTTGAAGGTCTTTCAAGGCATGGACCGGGAGAAACTGCTTAAGGGAACCAATCCGGCAGAACTTACCTATATCGCCGCAGGCTTTGCTGAGTGGGATAGACATGTGCCCGGCAAGCTTTCCCCGGTGACCGATGCCGCCCTGCGCCTGATGTTTAGTTTGCAACAAAAGAACGGCACCTGGGGTTCGGCCACCTGTTGGCCTCCCATAGAGTCAAGCGCCTATCAGGTTGCCACGGTTGCGGCCATGGCAACCGCCGTCGCGCCCGGCTGGTTGAATGGATTGAAGGACAAGGCCCTGCAGCAGCAGGTAAAGTCGCTGAAAAATTACCTGCGAAATACCGAGCCACCGCATGATTATGGCAAATTGATCCTGCTCTGGACAGCCACACGAATGCCCGGGTTGATTTCTGATAAACGAAAAAAAGAGATCATGGATACCCTCTGGAAACATCAGCGCAAGGATGGAGGTTGGTCTATCCGTACCTTTTCTGCGCCTGAGAAATGGGGCAGCGGGAATCGTGCTGCTAAATTGCGCGCGGAACCTGAGTTTAAAAACCCGCCCAGTGATGGGCACCAGACGGGTCTGGTGATGCTGGTTTTACGCGAGGCTGGTGTCCCTGCGAAAGACAAACGCCTGCAAAAAGGGGTAAAGTGGATTTTGGCCAATCAACGCGAAAGCGGCCGCTGGTGGACGCGTTCCTTGAGTACCGACAAGTATCATCTTATTACCTATAGCGGCACCGTTTACCCGCTACTGGCACTCGCGAAATGCGATGTCCTGCCGCCTCCGCGCGCCGGAAGGTAATTCATTGTCGGGGGCGGGTTAGACCCTCGTAGGCTTCGCCACGGGTGTGGCCTCCGCGCGAATTTCTATGACCTCTGAGCATATTTGCAAGACTACTCCAACCCTCTCCCATTGTGGATTGCCGAGCGCTTCCGTCTGACATAACCAGTTGGCCCTGTCCATCCATCACGCCGGCCATGGTCCTTGTATTGGAGGTTTTGTCTGCTCCGATAAAACGGGCATTGGGGCTGCCGGTTTGCATGCTGCGGCCAAAGGGAACGATGTGAGTGACGGATTGGGGAGGCTCGCCCGGGTTAGCCAAGGGATTTCCGAAGCGATTAAAGCCAATAGGAGAAGTGTAGGGTTTGGCGTCATCCCCATCAAAATTTCGCGTCATGGCGACAACGGTTGCTGGTCGCATTGTCTGCGCACCCAGATGGAGGGCGTAGCTGAGGCCTTGGCGCGGCAATTTCAGGCCACCGGGACTGTATCTTCGCCAGTTTCCCTGAATGAGCTCATTAGAGACTTGTGCAGCAGGATCGCAGGGGGACACGAGAATTTTTGGGGTCTGTAATTCTGATCTCATGGCTGCACAGGTCCAGATGCGCTCAATATTGAGGTTCCAGTTTTTGGGTACAGCATCCTCCCTATTGGCGTCTCTACCTCCATGATTAAGCAATCCAGCCTCCGTCAGCTGCCAGGGATGGCGTTCACGATTGTCCTGGGCAAATCCCAGATGGGCTTTGCCGATGGAGCCAAGATTATTTACGCACTTGATGCGGTTGGCCTTGGCCTTGGCTTTACCCAATGCGGGCAAAATAGTGGTTAACATGGCCAGCCCCCCCAACAGAACTACGAGTTCGGGGGCAGTGAAGGCGCGCAGAGAAGCATTATTGCTGATAGAAATCATGGGCGTGGATTTGAAGATAGCGTGTCTTACGGTTTCTTGCCTACTATAAACTTTGCCTAAGTTTATAGTAGGCAGGGTTTGGCATTGAGCGTAGTATCTAGTTCACCCCACCCGGCCTGAGTTCAGGTTCGTTGTAGATTTTGTCATGAAAATTATAAAACTCCTCTATTCCATTGCTTTTGCCTTACTGCTGGCAGGTTGTGGCAAGCCTTCGGCTCCCGCTGTAGGTGCGCCTTCGGTGCCTGCGAATCCTGTATCCTTATCAGGTGCCCTAAAGGTGCATGATTCGGCGAAGCCCAATGATTTTGAGGCAGTCACTTCCCAGCTTGATGCGGGAGGCGATTTGTTTTTGTACTGGAATGCGGGTCAGGTCGTGGATGCGGTCAACGAAGGGCTCAAGCGCGCGCGCAGTTCCTTTTCCGAGGCGATGCAGGATTCCAGACGTGAGCAGCAGCAGATGAATATGTTTTTTGATGGGGTCGAGGGAGTGGTTAAGAGTACCGGTTTTTCGGAAATCAAGGGGGTGGGCGCCAGTAGTTTGGCTGTGGAGAAGGATTTATTTCGCAACCGCGTGTATCTAATGCGGGACAGGGAAGCCGAGCCCGGTGTGCTGTGGCAGATCATTGATGGAGAGGCCAATGCAGCCGATGGACTGAAGTTTGCTCCTGAATCCACAGTATTCGCCCATTACACCAATGCGGATGTCGAGGTGGCTATGGAAACCCTGCGCGATGTCCTCATGCAGGGGGGTGCAGAGCTTATGCCCTGGGAGGTGCGGCGGATGATGGAGCCTTTAATGGAAGAGATGATGGGCAATGTTTCGGTAAAGGATATTCTGGCCAAACATTTTAGCGGCGAATTGACCGAGGAATCCAAGCCTTTTGTGGGACGCTGGAAGACTGTGCATAGCCGGGAATCGAAGCCTGCGGAAATTCTTCGCCGTCCCGATGGGACATTTGTTCTTCACGCGGACAACGATGAGCTGGAGGGGTTCTGGAAGGTGGAGGAACATAAAATGTATTTGGCGATTTTTTACCACAAAGGCGAAATTGCCCCGCTTGAAAGATTAAGAATGATCGTGGCGCCCTTGGATGAGGTGACGAATGATGGGTTTGTTACCGGTGAGATTGAGATGAGGCAATTGTACAATGGCCATCGTAATCAGGGATATGACGATTCGGTCATGGAACCCACAGCGCCGGAATCCATGGAGGAAGGGGAAGGCATTGGAAGAGAAATTGAAGATATTCCAATGCCAGACAGAGGAGTAAATGAAGGTGAAGAGGCTCCCATGCCTGAGGAAGCTGGTGGCGGTGCTCAGATAGATCGTAATGTTGAGATAAATGAAGATGCGCCTTCATTGCCTGAGCCGACTGAGCTGCCTCCAGTGCTGCCTATACCTCCCCCAAATCCCGAGAACTGTGAGGAGCCTCCGGTTGATGATCCGGAAGGTGAAGTGCATGTGCTTGCTGCTGCCGGCCCCGGCCCTGACTTAGAGCGCCCTAAGCGCCCATTTTTTACTGAAACACGTCTGGCCAAATTCACGGGTCCCAAGATGGTTAAATACAATGATGCCAAGGCCATGGAGCCGGTGGATTTGTTTAATCGCAACCCCCTGAAGTATCATTTTTCTGCTGAGCTCACCCCCGAAGCCAAGCCCTTTGTGGGGCGGTGGAGTGGCAAGGACAATGACCCGAATAATTCCGGCACCTGGGAGATGCTGCGACGTTCCAATGGGACCTATGCGAATCTGTTATCCTACAAAGACGATTTCGGCAAGCAAGTGGTGGTACTTGAGGAAGGATTTTGGAAGGTTGAAGGTAAGAATTATATCTTTGCACCATTCCGCCAAAATAGTGGACCGGTGGATCCGGAAAATTTCGGCATGTATACCGAGCCGATAGAAAGGGTGAGTGCAAGTCAGGTCAGCACCAAGTCAGGGGATTTTAAGGAATTCCCGGGTGGCTCCAATAGAGATTCACATGAGCATGACCATGCGACTGATCCCGCGATTGAAGATGGGCCTGGGCCTGACGCTGGCGAAGCAGTGCCTATAGATCCTACTACCGGCTTACCTTTGGGTGTATCTCCAGCGGAAGTAGAAGTAGAGTATATTTTCACCGAGACGCGTGTAGAAAAATTCAAAGGTCAAATGATGGCACAATACAATGATCCTGCAGCCCTTGAACCTCTGGATCTTATGGCGCTAAGCGAACAGCAGTCCAAAAGCCCAATCGAAACGGTGCTTTCCTGCTACGGCGGAGCCGCAGGGTTGTATTTCACGCTGGATGATAAACGTACCTTACCTTTCAAGCACGATAAGCTGTCGCTCTCCCTTCCCCAGCCGGGTGTTGTCATGGTGGTTAAGCTCGCACCTGAGGCGGGCAACCTTGAGGCGCTTCTGAAATTGGCAACCGGTCTTATGCCGATGTCTTTGAAGAAGGAAAAGGCGGGTGACGTAACTCTCTTTACCGTGGAACTGCCCGAGGAAATGCCGGTGAAAATACCCCTCAATCCGACACTCTTTCAGCTGGGCCAACATGTTGTACTGACATCAGACACGAGCTTGGCCCGGGAAATCATCGCCGTGCACAGTGGCCAATCAACCGGTTTGGCCGGCACTGATGAATTCAAGCGATTGTCGGCGGATCTAAAGGTGGGCGGCCAGCAACTTCAGTTTGTGAGTGCGCGAGCCGGCGGTTATCTGAAACTCCTCAAAGAGGCCCTGCCGGTCCTAATGGCGAAAGCCGAAATGGATAAAGAGGAGGTCCAGATTTTCTCCAGCGTCGTGGAAAAATTCTTGGGTGACATGAAGCCTTCGGGCCATTTGGCGGTGCTGAAGCTTGATGAGGACGGTTTGCTCTTTGACGGTCGTGCGACGGGGGGTGGTTACCGAATGGCTGTGACGCAATCGATACTGATCCCGATGACCGCAGCGGCCTCCGCCATATTGGGAGGTATGGAGGAGGAAACGGAGCCGGAGGCAAGTTTTGCGACGATCCCGACCAAACAAATTCGTGAACTCACCCTCGGGCTCAAGCTATATATGGAAGATAACGGCAAAGCTCCGGCCATTGATAAGTGGGGTGACGCCATTCTGCATGAGGTGGGGCACAAAGGTGTGTTCTTACAACCCGGCGGAAATAAATCGGGAAGTAGCTATGCTCTCAACGCTGCGTTGAAGGGATGGAAGACTTCGGAGCTGGGCCCTGACACGGTTCTAGTTTTCCAGTCTGCCGGCGCGTGGAACCACAGTGGCGGTTTGGCCGAGGCCCAAAAGACTGCCCAAGAAAATGGCCGTGTGCTAATTGGCTTTTGCGATGGCAATGTACGGGTGGTTCCTGCGGCTGCCTTGGCCCGATTGAACTGGAATAAAAAGAAGAAGACCGGAGAAAAGGCCCGACCTATTCCTCCGTTTCCAACGGCCAGGGGTCAGCACGGATCAGCGGCTCCCTTGCGTCCTGATTCTCTGGGGAATAAAACTCCACCAGCTGGTGGTCGCGGATTGGGGCCTGCACCACAACGATACGATTCTTCGGACAAAAAAACACCGAGTCGGGAAGAAACGGAGCCTCGGAAAAAATAGGTCATATTTTTTTCTCCAGGTAAGTACTCCGGTATTTGGTGAATGAACTCCTTGCTTGACCGCGGCTTCTGCGGTCTGATCGGGGTGTTCCAATGAAGAGTCTATTACGAATTCTGCTGGGCGCGTTTTTTTTATGCGCGTTTTCATCCATGGCCGCCAAGGCTCCCAGGCCCAATATCATCCTCATCATGTGCGATGACATGGGGTGGAGTGATATTGGTTGTTACGGAGGTGAAGTTCAGACGCCCAGCCTGGACCAACTGGCAAAAGAAGGCATGCGTTTTACACAATTTTACAATAATGCCAAGTGCACGACCACTCGGGCGTCGATCCTGACCGGCCTCTATCCACGGCGTGGTAAAGGCGGGTTATTGCGTACAAACATGGTGACCTTGGGTGAAGCCATGAAACTTGCTGGTTACCAGACGTCGCTTTCGGGTAAATGGCACTTGGGCTCTGGCGAAACGACACATCCATTCAAGCGCGGTTTTGATGAGTATTACGGACTACTCGATGGTTGCTGTAATTTTTTTAACCCAAAACAGCGCGATCCCAAATACAAGGGGGCTCGTATTCGTAAGTTTGGTGAAAACGACCGGGAACTCTTCGAGTTTCCCAAAGATTACTACACGACCGACTCCTTCACTGATCATGCCATCAAAAGTTTAAATAAATTCTCTGGAAAGGATGAGCCTTTCTTTCTGCATGTTTGCTACACCGCGCCACATTATCCGCTTCACGCCAAGCCTGAGGATATCGCCAAGTACCGGGGTAAATTCAAGATGGGTTGGGACAAGATGCGTGTTCAGCGCCACAAACGCATGAAAGAGATGGGGTTGATTGATCCCAAGTGGAAACTTTCTGGTCGCGACTCCAGAGCCTACGACTGGGCTTCGGCCAACCATGACCATGAGGATTTAAGAATGGCCGTGTACGCAGCCATGATCGATTGCATGGACCAAAATATTGGCCGATTGATGAGTGCGCTAAAGAAAAGCGGGGAGGCGGACAACACGCTGGTGTTGTTCTTGTCGGACAATGGAGGCTGCGCCGAGGAACCCGGCGGGCGTTCACCAAAAATTGTTCCCGGCCCCAAGGAATTTTACGCGGCTGTGGGCCCATCCTGGGGATGGGCGCAGAACGCTCCCTTTCGCCGTTACAAGAGTTGGGCGCATGAAGGAGGCATTGCCACACCCTGTATTGCCTGGTGGCCAGGACAGGTACCCGAAGGCAAGATCACTCGGGAGGTCGGGCACATCGTTGACTTTATGCCGACATTCCTGGAATTGGCTGGCGACCAATACCCCAAAAAACATAAAGGAGAAAAAATTCTGCCAGTTGAAGGCAAAAGCCTCGTGGCGGTCCTGAAAGGTGAAAAGCGCGCTGGGCACGAACAAATCGCCTGGGAATGGTCCGGCAACCGCGCCTTGCGTGAGGGAAAATGGAAGTTGGTCTGGGATAAACTGGAGAAACGCTGGGCACTTTTTGACCTGGAAGCCGATAGGACTGAGACCAATGATTTGGCTTCGGCTAATCCCAAACGCACAACGCGCATGGCTAAAGATTGGTTTGTGTGGGCTGAAAAGTGTGGGTTCAAGCTTTCAAAGCTCGCAGGCAAGCCCGATCTAAATTAGTCTGCCTGTGTGGGGATTTCGGCCCGCCAGTTTGAGGAGATGGAGCAGCGTGTTCGCGGCAGTAAAAGTGCTGCAGAGAAGGGAGCTGAAGAAGTGCCCCCCGTCCACCATATTTTGCTGGGGGTTGATCCCTCGCTCCGCGGGACGGGTTATGGGTTGGTGAAGCTGGATGGAGATGGTCCATTGGCTCTGGATCAGGGCACCATCAAATGTCCTGCAAAATGGAGCCGAAGTGAGTGCTTGGTTGCCATTACCCGAACTCTCCGTGAGTTGGTTCAAAAGCATCAACCAACGGTATGTGCCATTGAGGGATTATTTTATGCCCAGAACGCAAAGACGGCGTTGATTATGGGCGAAGCCCGTGGGGCGGCTTTGGCAGCCGTGGCTGAGGGAGGAATGGAAATATTTGAAATCGCACCGCGCAAGGTAAAGCAGTCCATTGTGGGTTATGGTAATGCGCAGAAGATTGCCGTGGCCAAGATGGTGCAGCGCATGCTTAAACTTGGTGAGGTGCCCGAGGCAGATGCTGCTGATGCGCTGGCTTTGGCCCTGACATACGCGCATTTGAACAAACGTTTTGCCATCGACCCCTCCCAGAAAATATAATGTTCCAGCTGCATGATTGCATTTCTTAAAGGCACGCTTTCTGAAGCACTTCCCACTCAGGTTGTTATTGACGTGAACGGGGTGGGCTATGAGGTTCTTATTCCCCTGTCATCCTTCGATAAACTTCCGACTCCCGGGAGTGAAGTGAAGTTGCTGACGCATTTGGCAATTCGGGATGATGCCCACGTACTGTACGGTTTCAGCACGGAAACTGAACGTGATCTTTTTCGTCAACTAATCCGTCATGTAACCGGTATCGGGCCCAAGATAGCACTGAATGTTTTGAGTGGAACCACTCCAGCCTCTTTTCAGGCTGCGGTGGCTAATGGCGATGTGAAGGCGCTTTCAGGGGTCAGTGGTGTGGGTAAAAAAACCGCTGAACGCATTGTGGTTGAACTAAAGGATAAACTTGGCGATGGAACGGATATCGAATTTGAATCTGGTGCGTTTGTTTCCCCTGAAAATCAAAAGATGGCTGATGCCATAGCCGCCCTGGAGGCATTGGGATCCAAGCCGAAGGATGCTCAGGATGCAATACGGGCGGCCATTACCATGTTGGGGCCCGATAAACCAGTTGATGAGTTGGTACGCGCGGCACTTCAGAAAGGTAAATGAGTCAATTAGACCAATCTGCCGCGGTGGTTGTGCCGCATTCTCTGCGATGGCATGGAGAACTGGCTGTAGCTGCCGCGTATGTTTTATATCGATCCCTATCAACCACCTTGCGTGTCCATTTTGAGGATACACATGGGGTGATGCCTGAATTACGCAAAGGCCCCATCATTATGGCTTTTTGGCATAATCGTCTTGCCTTATCACTGCCTGTGTACCGCCATTTTTTTCCGAGAGTTCAACCACATCGTAGGGCAGTGGCTTTGGTTAGTGCCAGTAAGGATGGGGCGCTTTTGGCCCACTTGATGGACCATCATGGGGTTAAGGCTGTACGGGGTTCGAGTAGTCGGCGGGGATCACAGGCCCTGCGTGAATTGGTTTCCTTGATTCGTCGTGGTTATGATGTGGGTATTACTGTTGACGGTCCTCGTGGTCCAAAATATGACGTGAAAGAAGGGATTGTGTTGTTGGCACAGCTGACCGGCTTACCCGTGGTACCGATGTCGGGCCATATTCACTCGAAAAAGATCTTTGGTAGCTGGGATGCATTTCAATTGCCCTTACCATTTGCGCGGTGTGACTTTCGTGTGGGACAACCGGTGCGCTTATCACGCGAATCAGGCCCTGAGGAACGCGAGGCAGCTCGGTTGCTCATTCAGGAGCGGTTGAGGGAAATAACCACTGATTAATCAGTGCAGGTCGCGGTATTTCTTCCGCTTTTCTTGGATGGATAATATATAGTCTCTGGTGGAGGGGAATTCAATTGCTTCAATGAAGGCGACACTGTTGGTGGCTGCATCTCCTGAATTCCACTTCAACACGTTGGACCGGCCTGCGTTATATTCTGCCAGACCATAGATGATGGGTTTGTCAGTGTGTTGGTGATGGCTGATTGCCTTTTTGAGATACCAAGTGCCTGCCAGAACGTTGCTTTTGGAATCGATCAGTTGGTTGTGATGAAAATTGGTAATGCCTTCGGCTTTCGCCCATTCGCCTGCGGCTACATCCCGAATTTGCATTAGCCCAAGTTCACCGGCTGCACCCCGTGCTTTTGGGTTAAAGCGGCTCTCACGCCAGATCACAGCCTTAATCAGTGCAGGATCCATCTCGTAAATGGAGGCGGCAGCAATTATAGTCGCATCCTGACTATGATCGAGCTGATAGGCCCGCCACCACCACAAGGCAGCTAAATCGATCACGATTACCGCTAGAATGATCAACAGGATTTTGGGTTTCACTGAGTCGGTTTTAGTCCAATAGGAGGGAAGCGTCGAGAGCCCTGTGAGTTAATTAATCTCGCTCCACTTGCCACGGGTCGCAAGGGTGTGGTGTGGTTGCGCGTGTGACACTCGAAATAGCCCTGCGCAAGGAGTTCGATTACTCCATCCCGCCTGAATTTGAGGGTAAGGTGGAGGTGGGGACTCGTGTGAAGGTGCCCTTTGGACGGCGCGAAGTATTGGGTTGTGTAACCGGCCTGACCCAACAATCGGAATATAATTCACTCAAGCCGATTTCCAAGGTCATCGGGGCCCAGTCATTGGTAACACCGCGCGTATTGGAGCTGGCCAGATGGATTGCCGACTACTATTGCTGTGCTCCTGAGACCGCCCTTAAAAGTGTGCTGCCAGATGCGGTGCGTAAAGAGCAGGAAGGGTGGCGCGAACGACTTTTTATTCGCCTGCTGCCCGGTAATGATGGGGCGGAGGGTTTAACCAGGCGCCAAAAGGAAATTTATCATGTCATTGAGGAAAGCCGATCCATTGCCCTCCAGAAACTCCTGAAAGTAACCGGAACCACTACTGCTACGGTACGCAAGCTTGAAGACAAGGGGTTGGTGGAGATTGCCCCACAAATTTCTGAGCGTGATCCATATGCCAACGAGGAGATTATTCCTACTAGACCACTTAAGCTCAATCTTGAACAGGCTGCTGCATTAAAAGCGATTAACGATAAGCCAGGTGAATTTTTTCTGCTGCACGGAGTCACGGGTAGTGGAAAAACCGAAGTCTACCTGCAGTCTATTTCGCGTGCGCTCGAGCAAGGCAAGGGTGCAATTGTACTGGTGCCCGAAATTTCACTCACCCCTCAAACGGTGGAACGGTTCAAGGCACGGTTTAGCAGTGGTCCGCTCAAGACGCTGGTGGCAGTATTGCATAGTCATTTATCGACAGGGGAAAGGCATGATGAATGGCATAAAATCAGGCAGGGTCGGGCTAAGATTGTGATTGGAGCCCGTTCAGCCATTTTTGCCCCGGTGGAACCTCTGGGACTAATCATTGTGGATGAGGAACATGAGCATTCCTATAAGCAGGAGGAAGCTCCACGTTATCACGCCCGGGATGTGGCAGTCGTGAGAGGCCAGCGTGAAGGGGCCACAGTGGTGCTTGGTTCAGCCACCCCATCCATGGAGAGTTATTACAATGCACAACGGGGACGTTATCATTTATTGACACTTCCAACCCGGGCGGATGATAAACAGATGCCTTTGGTGCGTGTTCAGGACATGTGCACCGAGAAATCCAGGGGGGATAAAGGTCCTCCTATTTTTTCGCAACGCCTCAAGGAGGCCATAAGTCGCCGCCTTGAACAAGGTGAACAGACGATTCTGTTTCTTAACCGGCGAGGCTTTGCAACCTCCATGCAATGCCCGGATTGCGGTTTTGTGGCTGAATGCCCAAACTGTAGTCTTTCTTTGACCTACCATCGTCGTGAACAGTTTTTACGCTGTCATGTTTGCGGGCATAATACGCCGGCTCCGCAGCGTTGTCCGGAAGTGAAATGCGCTTCGGCCAAGATTCGCTTTCATGGGCTGGGTACCGAGAAGGTGGAGGATGTTTTGCGAAAGTTGTTTCCCGGAGCGAATGTTACACGGATGGATTCCGATGCGCTCAAGCGCAAGGACGATTACCGACGTATTTTGGGTGATTTTCGGCGTGGGAAGATTGATATTTTAGTCGGCACGCAAATGATCGCCAAGGGTCTACATTTTCCTCGTGTGACTTTGGTGGGGATTGTGTATGCCGATACTGGGCTGCACTTGGCGGATTTTCGCGCAGGGGAACGCACTTTTCAGTTACTCACTCAAGTGGCCGGTCGGGCAGGGCGAGGGGAAGTGGAAGGGGAGGTGGTGGTACAGACCTTTTCTCCCGTACACCCCGCGATTCAATTTGCACGGAGGCATGATTATGAGGGGTATTTTGAGGCTGAGATGGAATTTCGAGAACAGCTGCTCTACCCGCCCTTTACCCGTGCAGCAATGCTCACTTTGCGAGGGCGTTCGGAGGAAAAGGTTTCTTTTTCTGCCGAACACCTGAAGAAACAAATTGAGCCAATTGTACAAAAATTGAACGATCTGCAAATCTCAGGCCCGGCTCCGGCCCCGCTATTGCGGGCAGAGACATACTACCGTTACCAACTGATGCTTCGGACAGGTCGTATGAGTGAATTGAGCCGGGAGTTGGCTGGGCTTACTTCCAGCCTGAATTTTCCGGATGAAGTAACCCTGACTGTGGATATTGACCCGGTGAATCTATTGTGATGAGGGAAGCACAAACTCAGCCGAGTGTCCTGCTGCTTATTCCTGCGTATAACGAGGAAGAGCGCATAGGTCCTGTCCTACGGGATTATGCTGAATATTTCCGGAAAAACTACGACGGGGAATTCCGTGCGGTTGTGGTGCTTAATGGCTGCCGTGACAACACGTTGGGGATAGTGAAGGCGGTGGCAAAAGAATTTTCCGAGATTGAGCCACTTAACTTCGAGGCACCCATCGGTAAAGGGGGTGCCTTGATTGAGGGATTCAAAAAAGCGACTGAGGCAAAGGCGGTATTCACAGGTTATGTGGATGCCGATGGGGCTACACCGGCCAAAGCCTTTCATGAACTCATTAAACAATGTATGGCCAGCAAGGCCGATTGCGTGATTGGTTCGCGCTGGTTACCCGGTTCGGTGCTGCACCAGAGTCAGACGAAGCTGAGGCGTGTGTTTAGCCGGGGTTTTCACACAATTGTAGAGCTTCTTTTTTGGCTGAGACTGGCAGATACCCAGTGCCCTGCAAAGCTTGTGCGGCGTGAGGCACTGGAGGAGATTCTCGAGTCATTGCGTATTGCTGATCTGGCCTTTGACGTGAATCTACTGGTGTTACTCAAGCGTAGGGGTTACACCATCAAGGAAGTGCCCATTGAATGGACCGATCAATTGGGCTCCAAGGTTACTGCCAATCTCTGGCGCGTGTCGTTGGTGATGTTTTTGTCGGTGGTCCGCCTGCGGCTAGTTTATTCACCCTTCTACAAATGGCTGCGCCCTCTGCGCCCCCTCGAGACGTGGTTATATCTCAAGCTCAATGCTCCTCCTCCGCGCTCAGTGGTTGAGACTTCTGGTGGAGGTAAGTAAATATTCCTGCAACTCCCAGGAAGGCAAGGTTGCTGAGCCCAATGATCTTCACCACGTTGATGTAGGCTTGCACATTGAATCCTGAAGTTGTTTGTTCAGCTAATTGGGGCGCAAAATGCGACATGCAAAGAGTGTAGGCAAAACAGGTTCCTACCAGACCGTATACGGCCCGGTAATACCCTTGTGCAAGAAGATTGTTTACCAGTACTGCTGCGAGTGCTAGCGGTGCCATGGCGCCAATAAACCAGGGGATTAGTGGTGTCGCTTTCAGGTAGGATTCATCATAAATAATTCGCAAGGGTATATCGGGTGCGAGTATTCCAAGTGTTATGGCAATGACGCACAGTCCGGCGGTGAGCAGTAGAGTGAATCGTAATACGTCCGTGGGTTTTTGTTCTGTATGGCTTTTCACCAGCTTTGGAAACATCACTGCCACAATGGGTCCCACAAAAAAGATTAGTGCCCGGCCGATCATTCCTGCCGCTGCGTAATAACCGGTCTGTTTCTCATTAAAAAATCTCTGCACCACAACCATATCCACGCTCATCATATAAATCACCGCTCCGGCCCCGAGTGACAGTGGGATGAATTGTCTGGTTAATTCACGCCAATTAACCCGCTTTAACGAGCTCAGCATTTCGATGAGTCCCATCTTAGGTAAACCTGCAGTGCTGATCGCCAGCACAAAGGCAAACCCGTAACCAGCCCACACAGCGATCATGCCATTGGTTAACGAGATGTTTTGAAATTTAAAAAGTCCGAATAATGTTGCCAGCCTCACTGCGCCGAGTGATAGCATCGCCCACCCTAGCCAAAGGAAACGCTGCTTTCCCTGCAGTACTCCGTATGCCATGGGCAATAGCAGTGCAACAATTCCCGCCGAGAGAGTAATAGCCAGCACCTGAATCGACGGTAGTTTGAATACGGAAATCAAAGTTTCCCTGTACAGATATATTCCTCCAAAACCAACTAACGAGATCGATATTACCGCTATGGTGATGCCGATTTGCTCACGAACCATGCGAAGGTCATCTTCCTTGGTTTTACCCTTGGCTGCCTTTACTGCAAACACCGCCTGTAAGCCGATTGCCGGGATGGTTATGAGGTTTAGTAGTTGTATCATCGTGGTGAATGCCCCGTATTCGGTGTCAGGCATATCTTTGGCAAACATGTGGACAGCATAGGATGTTATTCCGCCCAACGCTGTGGCAATAGACATCCAGCCGCTCTGCTGCAGAAAGGTGGCCTTGGATTCTGTGGGCGCCTCGCTCATACTTTTGAGTTCGTGTTTTCCTTGCGCCCCACCAGATTGGTGTATTTACGGCCCTGATGCCGGGAGATTAAATCGAGGTCATCAGTTAATTTTATAAGATCACCATCTGACTTTAATTCAAAAAGAGTGAGTCCCAGTTTGCGCAAGTCATCCAGAAATTTCTTCGCATCCCCACCGGCTTCAGAGATGCCTTTGGGCCAGAATTCACTGAGAATGGTAAGTTTTTCGGACTGGTTGATGGTCTTTTTCAATCCAGCGATAACCTTGGGTTCATAGCCTTGAACATCAATCTTGATGAAGTCGACTGTGTTGATGTTGTTTTCCGATAGCAATTCATCAATCGGTCGGGCTTCCACTTCAATTTGTGGACGTTTTTCGGCCGGTGCATAAAGGCGGTTATCGCCACGGTTATCCTTTGAGATGAAGAGGGGTAATGTTGCCGGACCATCCGAGGCGGCGACTTGAAAAGCCTGTACATTACCCACGGCGTTGGCTTTGACGGTTTGTTCCAGGTACTGGTAGCTCTCAGGGTCCGGTTCCAGTGCGATGACCTTTCCATTAGGGCCCACGATACGGGCGGCGAGTGCGGTATAATACCCGATATTTGCGCCCACATCGAGAAAGGTCATTCCATCGTGGCAGGCGGTATAAAAAAACTTTGTCTCAGATTTTTCATAAACACCAAAGTGAAGTGCTCCAGACACAACAGGATCGGCGGGATTAAGCACCACGGTCGCTTCACCAAATTGTAACTGCTTGGGCAGGAGCTGGCGGATGGTCCAGTTGGTAATTTGCCGAATAGGCCAGGGACGCAACAGATAGCAGTAAACGAACTCAGCAAGCATGAGTCAGCTGTTTTGCTGGCGGAACCATTCCACAAACCGGGGGATGCCGTCCTCAATTTTAGTTTGCGGGTCATACCCAAGGAGTTTCTGCGCCTTTTCAATATTGGCATAGGTAATGGGCACATCACCGGGCTGAACTGGTTGACGGTTGATCTCGGCCTTGGTTTCCATGGCAGATTCCAGCAGTTCAATGAGTCGGCTTAACTTGACGGTTTGGGATTCGCCCAGATTAATGATTTGGTAACCGAACTCCCTTTCGGTGCACGCGACAACACCCTCAACGGTGTCGTCTATATAGGTGTAGTCTCGCGAGGTATTGCCATCGCCGAAGAGGGTGATCTGTTGGTTCGCATGCATGAGCTTGGCGAACTTGTGGATGGCCAGGTCCGGGCGTTGGCGTGGGCCATATACGGTAAAAAATCGTAGCATGCAGATATCCATGCCGTATAGGTGATGATATACATGGCCGAGAGACTCACAGGCCAGCTTGCTGGCAGCGTAGGGTGAGATGGAACTGAAAATGGGATCGACCTCACTGAAGGGAACCTTTGAATTGATTCCGTAGACTGAAGAAGAGGAGGCAATGGTAATTTTCTTGATCCCACGCTCTTTTGCAGCCTCGAGGAGGTTTACCGTGCCTTCAACATTTACCCGTTGATAGAGGGCGGGTTGTTCAAGGCTGGGTCGTACTCCTGCACGCGCAGCCAGATGGATGATTTGATCAAACGGCATGCTGGAAAGCACCTCATTTAACTCTATACGGTTGGCAATATCCGCATGAACGAAGGCAAAGGATTGTGCACGGGCCTGTAATTCGCGCAGGGTATTCTCCTTGATGGCGGGATCGTAGAAATCGTTAAGATCGTCCAGGGCACAGACTGTGTGGCCTGCATCCAGAAGGCGTTCGCAGACGTGCGAACCGATGAACCCCACGCCACCGGTAACCAGAATATTCACACCGCCAAGGTAACTGGAGAGAGGGGCAATGTCGAGGTTGGCCATGGGTCGTGAATGAATTGTGAATTTTCCTCACTTGCACCATTGGTAGGTTGTTGGCTACATCCACGCATGCCCGATAACGAGTTGCTGGAACTGGATATCCCCCAACTAACCAAAGTGAAAAGCGGCAAGGTCCGCGAGGTGTTCGATATGGGCGAGCACTTCCTTTTTGTCGCCTCAGACCGCATTAGCGCTTTTGATGTAATTTTGCCCAATGGGATCCCACGTAAAGGCGAGGTGCTTACTCAGATTTCTCACTTCTGGTTCGACCATTTTGCCGATCAGGTACCCAATCACAGGGTGAATGATGGGTTCCCGGAGGATTTAGCCCACCTGAGCTCACGGAGCATGGTGGTAAAAAAAGCCAAACCGCTCGCCATTGAATGTATTGTGCGTGGTTATATTACCGGTAGTGGTTGGAAGGAGTATCAGAAAAATGGGACAGTGTGTGATATTGTGCTGCCTGAGGGTTTACAGGAATCAGCTGAACTAGAAGAGCCACTTTTTACTCCGAGCACCAAGGCTGATGAGGGCCACGATGAAAACATTTCCTTTGAGAAAGCCATTGAGATTGTCGGGCAGCAAACGGCTGAAAAAGTTCGTGACTTGAGCCTCAAGATTTATACTGAGGCGCGGAATTATGCCCGTGAACGCGGCATTATTATCGCTGATACCAAGTTTGAATTTGGTGAACTGGATGGCGAGCTGATCCTGATTGATGAGGTGCTTACGCCTGATAGCTCGCGCTTTTGGCCTCTGGATGAATATGAGCCCGGCCGCGGCCAGTTTTCCTTTGATAAACAATACGTCCGTGATTTTCTCGAGACGCTGGATTGGGACAAGACCCCGCCCGGTCCGGTGTTGCCGGAGGAAATTGTGGAGCGTTCACAGGCCCGTTATCTTGAGGCTTATGAGCGACTGACCGGCAAGGCTCTGTGAATGCCGCGCTCGAAGATTTTCTGCAGCACATTCGCCATGAAAAAGGGCAGTCTCCCCAAACTCAAAAAACCTATGCAGCATTACTGAATCGGTTTGGGCAATGGGCTGAAAGCCACAGACTAAGCGACTGGCGGGATATTACCCGTAAACATCTTACCGAGTTCCTGAAGCACGAACGCAACCGTAAACCGCAGGGGCAGGGCGAACAAGGCGATCAACTCAGTCCCGATTCGGTTTATCTGCAGATTGCTGCCTTGCGGGCCTTTTATAAATTCGCCAGTGCCGAAGGATTGGTAACGGCCAATATTGCCGAAAACTTGTCCCTGCCGCGACGCTGGAAACGTTTGCCCAAGGCGTTGTCTGATCTGGATATTGAAAAGCTTCTCAGGCCGCCTCTAGAGGCGACTGCCACGGAACTTTGTACCACTGCCATCCTGGAATTGGCTTATGCTTCGGGATTGCGACTGGCTGAGCTGCGCAATCTGCGTCTGGAGCAACTGCATCTGGAAGATGGATTTGTCACCGTCATTGGTAAGGGGAATAAAGAGCGCGTGGTGCCGTTGGGCCGTCCGGCCATTGAAGCGATTGAAAACTATTTAAGCGTTGGACGGCCTGATCTGGTCAGGCCGCGTTCGCCGGCCAACGTTTTTCTTACCCAACGCGGCACCGCTTTTGCTGCCTCCACAATCTGGAACCGTATCAAGGATCGCGTTAAGCGTGCTGGTATAAAGCATAATGTGACACCACACATGTTGCGCCACAGTTTTGCCACGCACCTGCTTGAGCATGGTGCAGATCTTCGCGTTATTCAGGAACTGCTGGGGCATGCGAGTATCAGCACTACTGAAATTTACACCCACGTTGCCGGTAAAAGACTGCGTGAGGTGCATGACCAGTTTCATCCCAGGGCATAAAAAAGGCAGGCCCAATGGCCTGCCGATTGATGAAAGGAAAAGGCTTTATTCCTCTTTTTTCTCTGCTGGTTTCTTTTTGCGTTCGGGTTTCTTGGTTTTCACATTCACCGTTACGGCCTCCACGGACTCGAGCGAAAGGCGCTTGGCGCGTCCGCCCACCCACATCTTGGCCTTGATATCCTTGATGTCGGCTTTTTCCCCGTCCAGCGTGAGCTTTGCTTCCTTTGCCAACACAAACACACGGTCAGGTTTACCCTTGGCGCCCGGCAAGGTGAGGGTACCTTTCTCGGTATCCACCGTCTTGATCATCCCGCGAAACGGGAAATAAGCGCTTTTCTTTTTAGCCGGCTTTTCGGGGGGTGCCTTTTTGTCTTCGGCAAATGTATTTGTTTCAGTTAGTAACCCGCCAAAAATAAAGGCGGCCGATAATAGGGGTATGAGTGAATTTTTCATTGTGGTTTGTTTTACCGTTCAATCTACTCCAAAATTACTGACCCGCAAGGCAAAGGCCTGTTATGGATATAAAAAAGACCAGATATGTTATATGCTTGGCGGTTAAAATGGGGGTGTCAGGTATCTTATCGATCATCTTTCGATTTACCCAACATAACTAAATCCTAAACTGGTAATCGACCGACCAGTTGTTAGGGTTTTTTAAGTATGACAAAGTGGGTTTACTTACTGTGTTTCGCTTTATCTGTTTCGGCTGCACCGTGGAAAATGCATATCGTCGACAACACCTCACGCGGTGCCGATGGGGTGCGCCTAAAGGACGTAAATAATGACGGGCTTCTGGACATTGCCACCGGTTGGGAGGAAGGCGGGGTCATTCGAACCTACCTCCATCCCGGCCTCAATCAAGTCAAACAACCCTGGCCGCTTACTGAGGTGGGCAAGGTAAATTCTCCGGAGGATGCCGTGTTTATCGATCTGGATGGTGATGGGGATTTTGATGTGGTGAGCAGTTGCGAGGGCCGCACGCGCTCGGTGTTTTTTCACTGGTCACCTGAAAATGATCCGCAGAATGAAACCCTTCCGTGGCGCACGGCCGCGGTGCCCGTTACAGCCGACAAACAGGCTTGGATGTTTGCGCTTCCCTTGCCGGTGGATGGGGATGGCATGGATCTGGTGCTGGGTTCCAAGGGCGGTGGGGCAACCATCGGCTGGCTGCAGTCGCCCAAAAACCCGCGTGATATCGGGGCATGGGAATATCATCCGTGGTATCAGGCGGGCTGGATTATGTCTTTAATCAGTCATGACATGGATGATGATGGCGATTTGGATGTACTGGCTTCTGATCGCAGGAGTAAAACACCAGGGGTCCTGTGGCTGGAAAATCCCGGGGCCAAAGCCATGCGGTCCAATCCCTCGCTCAAATGGAATGTGCACCGGATTGGAGCAGTCGATAAAGAGGTGATGTTTATCACGATTTCCGAGGATAACGTCATCCACGCTGCGGTGAGGCCCAACCGCATCCATGTTCTCCGACCCAACGCCGATTCGCGGAAGCCTTGGCGCGAAAAGGTCATCACTTATCCTTCAAATAAATATGGCACCGCCAAGGCTGCGCGCGCGGCGGATCTTGATGGCGATGGGAAAACTGAGATTGCCGTCTCCTGCGAGGCTGCCAACGGGGCGAAAAGCGGGGTGTTCTACCTCAAGCAAAGCAAAGGTAAATGGATGGATTATGATATTGGTGGTTCCAAGGGCTTAAAATATGACCGCATTGAATTATTGGATTTGGATGGTGACGGGGACCTGGATCTACTCACCTGTGAGGAGCGCGACTTCAACGCAGTGCTTTGGTACGAGAACCCGCACCGATGAAGATCACCGAAATTGAATGTCGCGTTCTGCTTGTGCCCGATGTCCGCAAGGACGTCACCTCCTCCGCACAGGATGATATCGTCGTGCTGGTGCACACTGATGAGGGTATCACCGGCATTGGCGAGAGCGATGTGAACCCGTGGATTGCCCGCGCATGCATTGAGGCTCCCAGTACACACACCATGGGCCTTGGCCTCAAGGACATGCTAATTGGCGAGAATCCACTGGATACCGGACGCCTTTGGGAAAAGCTTTATATCGGCAGCTGCATGAACGGCCGTCGCGGCGCGGTGATTAATGCCATGGGCGCGATTGACATGGCACTGTGGGACATCAAGGGCAAGGCCGCCGGCAAACCCTGCTGGCAGCTCATGGGGGAGCCTGCCCAGACTGCAATTCTGCCCTACGCCTCACTGCAGCCTAATGGTGAGAGTTATGAGGAGTACAAGGCGTCGCTGGTCGAGTGGGTGTTCCGCGCGAAGGAGTTGGGCTTTCAGGCCGCCAAGCTCGAGGTGACCCTGAGCGGTCCCTACAATCATAGTGGACTGGATGAATCCGATGATAAAGTGACTGAAGCCGTGGCTGCCTGTCGCGAGGTTGTGGGTTTGGGTTTCACCTTGATGGTCGATGTGCAGTACGCCTGGCCGGATGCCGACACGGCGCTTGCCACGCTGCGCGATTGGGAGGAACTGGATATTTACTTTATAGAGACGCCCCTGCCGGTGGATGACTTGAAGGGTATGGCGCGATTGGCCGAGGAATCGCCGGTGGATATTGCCTCAGGCGAATGGCTTACCACGCGCCACGAGTTTGCGGATCTTATGGATCAGGGTGGTGTGCATGTTGCCCAGCCCGATATCGGCCGCGTGGGAGGTATTACTGAAGCCTTGCGCGTGTGCGACATGGCCGCCGAGCGTGGTCGACGCATTGTGCCGCATTGCTGGAAGACAGGAATCGGCATTGCGGCCTCAGCGCACCTGGCAGCCGTTACGCCGCATTGCCCGTTTATCGAATTTCTCCCAGCTGAATTGACCGACTCGCAACTGCGACAGGATTTGGTGAAAGAGGATTTGCAGATTATTGATGGCAAGGTTGCCGTTCCCGACAAACCCGGCCTGGGCATCGAGCTGGACATGGATGCCCTGAAGCGCTTTGAGCGGGACTAGTCATTGTAGGGGTTGCGCAGGGTGAGCAATCTGCTAACCTTAACCCATGAAACGCCTCCTTTTCTCTCTGGTTTCTGTTGTGCTTTTTGCCTTCTCCCTTACAGCCCAAAAGGCTGACAAACCCACGTTGTGCGTTGGCAATTATCATTCTGAAGCAGCTGCAGTTAAACAGCTCGCCCGTCTTTCAAAGACCCATTCCAATCTCGCCCAGTGGAAGGTGAGGGCCGCCGCCGTGCGGCAACAAATTCTGACCGGCGCCAAGCTCAATCCCCTGCCCAAGCGCACACCGCTCAACCCGATCATCAAAGACAAGCGCAGCTATAACGGTTACACGGTGGAGTCGGCCGCCTTTGAGGCGCTGCCGGGATTTTTTGTCTATGGCAGCCTCTACCGTCCGATGGGACACAAGGGATCACGGCCCGGCATTCTCTGTCCACACGGTCATGCACGTGGCCCCGAGGGGGGCAGGTTGCGCCCGGATCAGCAACACCGGTGCGCCACACTTGCGCGAATGGGTGCGGTGGTGTTTTCCTATGACATGATTGGTTTCGGCGACTCACTGCATCTTGGCTGGGATCACAAACACAAGCAGGCGCTCACGCTGCAAACCTGGAGCAGCATTCGCGCACTGGATTTTCTGGAGACACTACCGGAAGTGGATGAAAAACGTATTGGGGTAACCGGGTGTTCGGGTGGTGGTACGCAGACGTTTCTATTGACGGCAGTGGATGATCGGGTGTCAGTAAGTGTGCCGGTGGTCATGGTGTCCGCACATTTCTTTGGCGGCTGCCATTGCGAAAGTGGTCTACCCATCCATAAGACGACCAAGCTGGAAACCAACAATGCCGAGTTTGCCGCGCTGGCCGCCCCACGCCCGCTGCAGTTGATCTCCGTGGGGGGTGACTGGACGAAAAACACGCCGAAGGTCGAATATCCCTTTATCAAGTCTATCTATAAATACTATGGCGCGCAAACAAAGGTGGAAAACGCGCACTTCGCCAAGGAGGGACACGGCTATCAACTCTCCAAGCGACAGGCCATGTACCCCTTCATGGTTAAGCACCTGGGGTTAAATTCAAAGGGCGTGCTCAATAAGAAGAGCGGTGTGTATGATGAAAGCAAAAACACCATTGAAACCCCAAAGCGAATGCATAATTTTGCTTCACTAAAAGACATGCCCAAGCACGCCCTGAAGCCCGGAGTAAAGGTGACATTCTAATAAAAAATCCTCCTGTTCTAAGGGAGGTCTGTTAATTGAATTTGCGGCTGTGTTTACCAGCCGATATTGGCAGTAGTAAAATCGTAAGGAGGGGGTTTGGTATATCTTCCTCCTCCGTATGCCTTCCATTTGTTTAATCCGTCTTTATTGGGCACATAGCGTTCTGGTGTCAGCTCGCTAACAATGTTCATTTCCATATGACCATCGGCGTAAACTACAACTGACTTTCCCATGTGTCTGAAGAACGAGCGAAGTGTGGTCTCCGAGTTACCGCGTGTTGCCCTACTTTTCCCCCCAGGAGCCAGAGAACCACTGTCGTTTCCGAAGGCAAAGCAAGGAACATCACCGTTGCCATCAAGCATGGATTCGTAGCCACTCTGAAACGCAATGGTTTTTCCGGGAGCTGGATAATCGGCCAACTCTCTTCCCTGAGCGTAGCTGCCCAGTTCCCTATTTTTGCTCCAACTACCGTGGTAGTCATAGTTTGCCGATTCGCCGCCGGCGTATGACTCAGCGGCACCATTCCAGCTCCAGTCTACAAAGGGTCGTGCGTGGCGTTTACCATCAACATAATAAGTGTCACTTGCCCTACTCATAGGGTCGTTGAAGACTTTTTCGGCTACTCCCACTCCGCCAAGGTAATCCTCATACATTTTACCCCAATACCAATAATAATGGTAGTCCTCCCCATTGGCATCCACTTTCCAGTGAACATGGTTACTCCCATTTCTAGCGGCGTTGCCGCTAGCAGGATCGGTATGTTTTAGCCAGTATCCGCCGTTAGTTTTTGGGGCGCAACGGTCATCATGGTCACCACGGTAGGCAGTGACGCCTTGCCCAATTGCCTTGGAGTTATTCTGTCCCTTGAGTGAGTTGGACTTCAGTTTGGCCTTGGCCAAGACGGGTAGCAACATGGAGGCGAGAATGCCAATAATGGCAATAACCACCAGTAACTCGATCAGGGTAAAAGCTTTTTGTTCTTTCATTTGAATAGTTGAGGTCTGTGTTAGTTCGTTTTGTTCAGATATTGCGTAGTCAAATAAAACCAGGCTCCGGCTATATCGCAATAATTATGCCATGATTGAGGCTGATATAAATTTCGATTGTTAGAGTAATAGAGGATTTACCTGAGTGCAACAAAGTAGCAGTGTCGGTTTTTTAAGCATTTTTCGTGATTTTCACGCAAAATTTCGGGTTGGAATTCGAACTCTATTCTTCCTCTTCCTCCGGATTTTCTCCTTCAGAAGTATTGGTATGGGGTTCGTCATGGTTTTGGTCGGGGACATCCTGACCACCACTGCAGGCAATAAGGAAAATAGCTGAAATAAATAAAACCAGTTGGGAAACAATATTCTTCATTTGCCTCATTTTATCATTAGAAAGTGGAAATGCAAGTTGCAGTGTTGGTTTTAACATATTCTGTTATCGGGTCTGTATTACGTTAAGAGGGTAACCCAAGGCATAAATGATTTATGGCTTCTTTAATTTAGTTGCCGCACTATTCAGGCCCTCGCTTGCAGTATGTGAATAGCGGCTTTTGCACATTGCTGTGCTATTCCAACCCCCTGAAGTGATTCTTTTGGAATGAATAAGAAGATAAATGGGCAAATCCATCTGGATAAGATCGACTTAGTGGAAAGCCTCCTGATTGAGCTGGGAAGCCAGAAGATTTTCCTCGTTGCTGATGCAACTGCTTATGCTGCTTCCGGAGCATCTGATATTCTTGAACCCATTATTGCCGGGGAGCTTGCCTTCACCTTTGATGATATCGAGGTTAATCCGAAATTAGCTGGGGTGCTTGCGTGTGCAGAAAAAATACGCGAGACGAAACCAGATCTACTCATGGTAGTAGGCGGAGGCAGCGCAATGGATGTGGCCAAGCTGGCCAATTGGTTTGCTTCTGAAGAAAAGGTGGCAGATAGATTTTTGGCTGGTGAATCCAGTGAGGTGGGATGTCAGCTGCCGCTAGTGGCTATTCCCACAACTGCAGGTTCAGGAGCAGAGGCAACACATTTTGCCGTGGCATATGTTGATGGGGTTAAAAAGTCAGCTTCGCACGTCTCCCTGAGACCGACAGTCGCAGTTGTAGACCCTCAATTGACCGCACAGTTGCCGGCAACGATCACTGCACATTCGGGGCTTGATGCTCTTTGTCAGTCAATCGAGTCAATTTGGTCAGTGGGGGCGAATGAAGAATCTCTGAATTACGCCACTGAAGCTCTGGATTTAATTTGGAATCATCTGGAGAGAGCGGTCAATGAGTCTACGCCCGAATCGCGCGCAGCCATGGCCAGGGGATCCCATTTGGCCGGACAGGCGATTAATATCACCAAGACAACACTGCCTCACGCCTTATCATATAGTATTACTACTCAACATGGGGTGCCGCATGGAGTGGCAGTGGCCCTTACTTTGGGGCCGGCACTTATTTATAATGAAGGAGTCAGTGATGCTGATTGCATGGATTCACGCGGGCCTGATTCAGTCCGGGAACGAATTGGCTCCATACTCCACATTATGGGAAATACTTCTGTAGAGGAGTGTGCAGCTCAATTAAAGGGTTTATTGGGTTCCATTGGTTGCCCAGCAACGTTGGTTGAAGCTGGGGTTGCCAATGAAAAACAACTCCAGCACATATGTAAGCATGTTAATGTGGAGCGTTTGGGTAACAATCCTCGTCATGTCGATCAACAACAGATATTTGATTTATTGCATAATGGAGTTGTCTAGAAAAATGGGGTCTTATTGTGCATATGAGTAATCATTTGATTGTTGTAGGGGCTGGAATTGTTGGTTTAGCCAATGCTTGGGAGGCGGCACGAAAAGGATGGAGAGTTACAGTGGTCGAACGTGACTCGATGGCGAGGGGAGCTTCGGTTCGTAATTTTGGTATGTTTAGCCCTATTTGCCAATCTCCGGGGCGAAGTCTTGAACTGGCGCTTTCGAGTCGTGAGCGATGGTTGGAGATTACTGCTGAAGCAGGGCTATGGAATAATCCAGGAGGGAAGGTCTTTCTAGCTCTTCAGGAGGATGAGATGCAAGTGATGCTTGAATTTTCTCAGATGAATTTTGCGAATGCTTATGAAGCCGCGTTTCTTTCTGCTTCTGAAATGCAAGACTGCTGTCCAGTTGCCCGGAAGGATAAGGTGTTGGGGGGGCTTTTTTTGGCGACCGAAATGAATGTTGATCCACGACAAGCGATTTCCGTTATCCCTAATTGGCTTGGTGATGCTTTTGGGGTGGAATTTTACTTTGATACTCCAGTCATTCAGACAAATACAAGAGAGGTGGTTCTTGCCGGCGGGAATCGGTTGAGTGCTGATTTGGTTATAGTTTGTTCAGGCACAGATACCCGTTATCTCTACCCAGGATTACTTGAGGAACAAGGGGTTCAGCGGTGTAAACTGCAAATGATGCGCACAGTACAGCAGACGACGGACTTTAATATGGGGCCAATGGTGGCAGGAGGCATGAGCATGGGGCACTACAAACCCTTCTCTGCCTGCCCAAGTTTACCGGCTTTAATGGCTCGTTATCAATCTGAAGAACCTGAACTGGCCCGTTATGGTATTCATGCAATGGCTTCCCAATCTTCAGGAGGCGAACTGGTAATGGGAGATTCTCATCTTTATGATGATGAGATTACTCCCTTTGATATTGAGGATATTGATCGGTGCATTATCAATCGACTGCGCGAAATGATTAATGTTCCAGACTGGACTATCGCCGAGCGTTGGCACGGAATATATATGAAACATCCCGAAAAAACTCACTTGATACTGCCGGTTAATGAATCTACCTATGTAATTTCCGCTACAGGCGGCACAGGTATGACTCTTGCTTTTGGTGTGGCTCGAGCTTGCTGGAAGTCTGGGAGTTTTGAACCAGACATAGGGGGAGGTTGCTATTAAAAATATTCTTTGTGAGCATATTGTCTCTTAGAAATATCGGGTAACTAAAAACTTATTTTCAGGCGTGAGTCTCCTTAGGATTAGGTTTATTGTCCGGGCCGTTTCATGGATGCATTCACCGTTAATGATCGCACTTACCGTTTGCCGGAACAGCCGGTGGCGGTGATTTGTGTGGATGGATGTGAGGAGGCCTATCTGGATGTGGCCCTAACGAAGGGACGGATGCCAAATCTGGCTCAGATTCTGGAAACAGGTTGGCGCGGTTCGGCGCGGGGGGCTTTGCCTTCATTTACCAATGTAAACAACGCGGCCATTGTTACAGGTATGCCTCCCGCGGTAACGGGTCTCAGCGGAAACTTCTTTCTGGATCCAGTGACTGGTGAGGAAGTCATGATGAATAGTGCTTCTTTCCTGCGGTGCGATACTATTTTGGCCGCTGCGGCACAGGCTGGCCGGAAAGTTGCGATGGTGACGGCAAAGGAAAAGCTGCGTGATCTCCTTTCTCCCGGGCTGTTTGTTGAAGGAGTAACAGGTATGGCTTTTTCTTCGGAGAAAGCTGCTGAGGCACAGGAGGAGACCCATGGGATTAGTGGGGTGGAATCCTTGGTAGGGACCACACCGGCCATTTATAGTGGCGAGGCGAGCGTGTACGTGTTGCGCGCAGGGGTGGCATTGGTGGAGGCTGGGCGCGCAGATTTTCTATATCTTTCACTTACTGATTATATTCAGCATAAATTCGCACCAGAAGAGGAGGGGGCGCTGGAGTTTTATGAAGCACTGGATGAACAAATAGGTCGTCTAGTGGATTTGGGTTGCCGATTGGGGGTTACAGCTGATCACGGTATGAATGCCAAGAGTGATGAAGAAGGCAAGCCGCGGGTGATTTATCTGGAAGATGCGCTGGTAGAGCATTTCGGGGATGGTTTCAAGGTTATCTGTCCTATCACTGATCCTTACGTGGTTCATCACGGCGCACTGGGTTCTTATGTGACCGTGCATCTGGAAGATTCCGGCCGAGCTGCTGAAATCGCAGAATGGTTGCGAGGCTTGGATGGCGTGACTGAAGTACTTGAAAAGGCCGAAGCTGCCACATTACTTGAGTTGCCGGCTGATCGAATTGGGGACCTTGTGGTGATGAGTGCGGCTGATACGGTGCTTGGTCGAAGTCCTGAATATCATGATCTTTCACAACTGGATCGCCCATTACGTTCACATGGTGGGAGGTTTGAAACGCAAGTGCCCTTTATTTTTTCCGACCCTCTCAATGTTGAATATGCGGCCAAAGCCGAGGGGGATCCCCGAAATTTTGATGTGTTTGATTATGTGTGTAACGGAATTCAATGATGAGTGGAACTGAACAAGCTGAAGTATTGGAACTGCCGTGTTATGTGACTGGCAAGGGGGTGGGTAGTGAGCTGCTCGATGTGCATTACCCCTATACCGGTGAGGTAATCGGGCGGGTGCGTCAAGTCGACCGCTCCGATCTGGAAAACGCCCTTGGTTCCACAAAACCGGTGGAGATGTCGCGCTGGGATCGGCATGAGGTTTTAAACAAGGCACGAACTCTATTGGATGAAAGGTCGGAGGAATTCGCGCAACTTATCCGGAGTGAATCAGGCTTGTGCATGCGCGAGACGCGTTATGAGGTGGGACGTGCCCAGGATGTGTTGCAGTTTGCTGCGATGGAGGCGTTGCGTGATGATGGCCAGATTTTTTCCTGTGATGTTTCGCCTCAAGGCAAGGCGCGCAAAATTTTTACCGTGCGTGA
>JASLKQ010000037.1 GCA_030747505.1 Verrucomicrobiota bacterium
TCGCCTTCCCCTCCATCGGTCAGATGCACATCAAACTTCACCCCATCAATCGCGCATTTTTGCCGGCGATTGGCACTGAGTGTATAGCCTTCGAGTTTCAGCTTTTTCAGCTCTGTATCCAGCGCATCGAAGTCCACGCCCAGATCGATCATTGCCCCCAGAAACATATCGCCACTAATGCCGCTAAAAATATCTAGGTAAAGGGTCTTCACGGGGTCTAGAATAGCCATAGCTTACCCTTTCTTGACGAGCCTGAATATTTTCCGTACAGAAAGCACCCAATGGCCCGACTAATATTCATCCTAATTGTATTTTCGGTGGCGACTTTTGTCTCACAAGCCGCCCGGGCCCCGATGATGAGCGTACCGGCCCTGGATAAATCCTCAGCCAATATCGAGGCGGTGTATATGCTCAATGGTGATGTCATCACCGGTAAATTCGTCAAATTTGATCCCAAACTTGGCCTCGTGTGGGAAGCTGCCAATATCAAACCGGCATTGCAGATTAACCCGGAGGCAATTGACCGTGTCACCTTCACCGGATCCACCCCTGCGCAGTCCACTCAAAGCCGGGTAATCCTTTCCAATGGAAACACCCTTTCAGGCCAACTGGACTTGGCAGATACCCAACGGGTCATGATGAGCCATACCCCTGCAGGCCAGATTGAATTTAAACGCACCCACCTCAAGGCCATCATTCCCGCAACCAGCGGTGCAGGCAAAGTTGTCTTTAGTGGGCCTTCCTCGGAAGAAGACTGGGTCTTTGGGTCCTCCAAAAATGCAGCTGGAGGGGGTGCCAACCTATTGATTCGGGGCTTGGCCCCAAATTTACCTGTTCCTGCCAAAAAGAGTGCCGGTAAATTTGAGTTTAAGGCGGGGACCTTTATCAGCAACGGGGCTGGAGCCACCGCAGGTCGCAAGGTGGAATTTCCCGATAAGGCCCTGATTGAATTTGACGTGGACTGGTCCTCCCCGGGACGCAACTCCGGCTACTTCTCCCTGAATGTTAATTTGTTTACCGACAACCTGAAATCTCCATCCAACGGAAGCTCATATGCACTCAAGCTTAGTCAGACCGGGGCCAATCTCGCCCGGCAGAGTAAAGAGAGGGGTGATTTCGTGTCTGACCGGCTCGGCGCCAATGCCCGGGTTAACCTGACGGGGATTGGTTCCCAGGCAAGGTTCTCGCTCCGGTCCAATAAAAAATCCCGATCCTTTTTTCTGTCCATTAACGGCGTTCAGGTCGCCAACTGGAAGGATAAGGAAGCCTTTGCCGGCAAGGGGGATGGACTGCTCTTTACCTCCCGGGCATCCGCTCCATTAAAGGTCAGTAACATCCGGATCAGTCAATGGGATGGAAGTAAACCGATTGCCACAACCGATACAACCATCAACCCCAAGCAGGACACCATCCGTCTGGTGAATGACGATACCGTCACCGGAACTATCACTCGGATTGAAGAAGGAAAGGTAAAAATCAAGAGCAGCTTCGGCGAAGTGGCCATTCCCTGGACCAATTCCAGATTGATTCAGTTTGCCAAATCAAGTCAGGGAACGGGTGCCGAAAAACTGGGCAAAGGAATGGTGAGAGCAACCCTGAAAGGTGGCGGAATACTGGACTTCATGCTAATCAGCTGGGCCGAAGACAAACTTGAAATAGAAAGCCCCATCTTCGGAAAAGCCGCCTTGAATGGTGCGATGATTGATTCACTTACCTTCAATGCATCAAGTAAACGCAAAAGCAACGGCAAGACACTGACCAAAAAAGAATTAAAGCAACTTCAACGCGATAAAGAAAAGGGGGCTTTCGACCGGCTCAATCCTGCGCCGCCAATTCCCAAGCTGGAAAAATAATCCAGAGAGGGTTGTTCAGTTGATCGCAACCAGCTTGATAGTGAGATCACGAGCATTCTTTCCCTCACGATCCGTAGCCTTCAGGCGGACTGTCTGACCGGGTTTCCGGCTGCGAATCAAGCGCATCAAGTCATCGGTACGCTTCACCGGCTGCCCATCAATGGCCACAATAATATCCCACTCTTTCAAGCCAGCCTTGGCTGCGACTCCGTTGCCTTGAAGCTGGCGCACCACCAATCCTCCAAAATCCTTGGGAAGCTTGTTAATGAATCCGGGCTCCTGCCCCCACAATTCCTCCACACCGGTCTGCATGGTGGCACTTTGGATGGTCTGCTTTTTTTTCAGCAGTCCTTTTAGTGAAGCCAAAGGACTGGCATAAGCGATACCCTGATGAGCGCCATTAACCGTCATCGCCGCACTCTGCACCCCAATTAATTCCCCTTTTGCATTTACCCACGGACCGCCCGAAGTGCCGATGGGTGCGATAGCCGAAATATGAAAGATCTCCCGGAACGCCCCGTCATAAAATTCATAGGCTGCCTGATCACGAGCCATCATTCCTGAAATCATTACCTCATGGCGAAACACCGGCGCGCCGAAGAGAAAAACCGGTTGCCCAGCTTTGGGTTGATTCCTGGCCAACGTAAGATGTGGGTAGGCTTCCTTGCGCACCGGCAACTGAAGCAGCATTAAGTCGTGAGCCTTGTCACGTGCCACGACCTTGAGGGTATGCCTGCCTAACGTCTTTGATTGAGCCTCAAGCCTTACCCCCTCACCCGGAGCCATATGGTTGGCAATCAACACATAACCCTGAATATCCACCACACTTCCGGCACCCGCCAACCGGCCATTGACCAGAATTTCAACCGAGGTAGCCTTCAATTGTGCATATACCTTGGCAGAGCCAGCTCCATTAAGTGTAGAAACACCAATCCAAACCCATAGAATGGTTATATAGGTGGGTAAGCTTTTCATTGGTCCTTTACCAAGCTGTTAATTTGACTGGCGGCATAAGCCGCCCCAAAGCCGTTGTCGATATTCACCACCGTAACCCCACTGCCACAACTATTAAGCATTCCCAATAGCGCAGCCACCCCTTCAAAGCTGGCGCCATAACCAATACTGGTCGGTACAGCAATAATCGGCTTGTCAACCAGGCCAGCCACCACACTGGGCAGTGCCCCTTCCATGCCGGCTACGACAATAATGACGTTCGCTTCGCGAAAATCCTCCGCGCGCGCGAGCAACCGGTGCAAACCCGCTACGCCTACATCATAGAGACGCTGTACTTTGTTTCCCATCGTTTCTGCTGTGATGGCCGCTTCCTCAGCAACCGGCTGGTCACTGGTTCCCGCTGAGAGAATGGCAATAGTGCCTCCCTTGAGTTTGGTCTTTTTCTTTTCAATGACTACACACCGGGCCACCTGATGATGAATGGCTTTCTTGAACTTATTCTGGAGCACATTGAAGTGGTCTCCTGTAATACGCGTAATAAGAACCCGGTCGCTTTGCTTGAGAATTTCTCCGGCAATTTTCATCACCTGAACAGGTGTTTTTCCACTCCCAAAGATCACCTCAGGAAAGCCCTGTCTTAAGGCACGATGTTGATCCACCTGAGCAAAGCCTAGATCAGCCACCGGCTCTTTACCCAAGGCAGCGAGGGCTTTCTCCAGGCTAATATTGCCGGCGCGAAACTTTTCAAGTAACTGGGCTGCCTCTTCTGGGGTCATGGCAGACAGTATGGATGGCTACCGAATTTTCTCCAGCAGAAACGCCAGAAGTTCGCTGATGGGCATGCGGGTTTGCTCCATCGTATCACGATCGCGCAGAGTCACGGTGTCCTTGTCAGCAGTATCTTTTTCACCCAGCGTATCGAAGTCGATGGTCACACCATAGGGTGTGCCCGCCTCATCCTGACGGCGGTAACGCCGGCCAATGGCCCCACCTTCATCGTAAAAGACCGCCATGTAGGGGCGCAATAGATTGCACACCTCACGCGCCTTGGCCACCAGTTCTGGCTTATTCTTGAGCAGCGGGAAGACGCCCACCTTGTAGGGAGCAATGCGCGGATGAAACTTCATCACAATGCGTGTCTCTTCCTTGCCTTTCTCATTGGTTACAGTCTCTTCATTGTAGGCATTGCAGATAAAGGCCAAAACCGTGCGGTCTGCCCCGGCAGCCGGCTCAATCACGTGAGGCACAAAGCGTTCCTTGGTTTCATCATTGTAAAAGGTGAGATCCTTGCCGCTTCCCGGATACCTCGGGTTACCTTCCTCATCCTTTTCGACCACCAGTTCATCCCCCTCACGCACCAGTTTACCTTCCATGTGCGAGCGCAGATCGAAATCACCACGGTGGGCAACCCCTTCCAATTCGCCAAATTCACCTTCCTCACAAAAAGGAAAGGCATATTCCACGTCAGCGGTCCCCACTGAATAATGGGAAAGTTCATCCTTCTCATGATCGCGCAAAATCAACTTGGATGCGTCAATCCCCAGATCGGTGTACCACTTGAATCGCCGGTCGCGCCAGTAGGTGTACCATTTAAAGGAATCATCAGGGTGACAGAAAAACTCCATCTCCATCTGCTCAAACTCACGGCTGCGGAAGGTAAAGTTGCGCGGGGTAATCTCGTTGCGAAAGCTCTTGCCCTGCTGCGCAATTCCAAAGGGCACCTTCACCCGGTTGCTGTCAATGATGTTTTTGAAATTCACGAACATCCCCTGGGCGGTCTCGGGCCGCAGGAACGCCTTGTTATCCTCATCGCGCATTGCACCGATGTAGGTTTCAAACATCAGGTTAAATTCGCGCGGCTCAGTTAGCGTCCCCAGTTCCTTGGTATCAGGCCCCACCACCTGACTGTGATCTTTGACCGTGGGCAAATCACTAATCTCACCTTCCCACTCCAGTTTATCGGCGTACTTCGCTTTCAATCCAAAATACTGCAGAGCACGCACATTCAGTGCATCCTGCAAATCATCTTCATCCCCAGCAATGGTGATAAAGATCTTGTTGCCTTCATAGGTAACCCAACGCCCTTTCACGTGATCATAACGGTAACGTTTTTTACTCTCGCGACAATCAACCATTGAATCATGAAAAAGATCATAATGACCGGAGGTCTTCCACACGCGCGGGTGCATAATGATGGAGGATTCAATACCCACCATTTGAAAGGCACTGGGTGCGCCTTGAGGCTGCTCCAGTTCATCATGGGTGGTAATCATGTCCCGCCACCAGGCCTCCTTAATGTTGCGCTTGAGCTCTACTCCAAGCGGACCGTAATCCCACAGACCTCTAAGCCCGCCGTAGATCTCGGAGGATTGAAAGGCAAACCCGCGTCGCTTACAGAGCGAGACAATCGCATCCATCAATGAATTATCCTGTGCCATGAGGGGCAGAGTCTATCGAGCAATTGCATAAAAATGTCAAGAAAACCAACGGATATCCCCTTGGTTCATCTTTGTTTTTTCTGATTCCCTTTCAGGATGGGTTCTTGCCAGTGGTGAGGCACCAATGGATACTTTGCCCCATGTACCGACTCCGTGTTCTTTTCTTTTCCCTCGCCCTTTGCCTAGTGAACCAGGCCGCAGACTGGCCACAGTTCCGTTTTGGAGCAAACCGAGGGGCGGCCTCACCTGAAACACTACCGGCCCAATTACACCTGCAATGGAGCCGCGAGTTCCCCTCTCCTTCCCCGGCCTTCCCGGGAGAAGTACGCCTGCGTTATGACGCCACCTATGAGCCGGTCGTCATGGGCCAGACAATTTTCGTGCCGTCAATGGTGACTGACAGTGTGAGTGCACTGGATACAGCAACCGGACAAGTCCGGTGGAGCTTCTTTACCGGAGGCCCGGTTCGGTTCGCACCAGTGGCACATGAGGACTCTGTCTATTTTGGTTCAGATGATGGATATGTCTACTGTGTTGATGCAGTAAACGGGAAATTACGATGGAAATTTTATGGCCACCCTGAGGGTCGTGCAGACCGCAATCTCCTGGGCAATCGCCGGCTCATCCCCATGTGGCCAATACGCGGCGGGGTGGTTTTACACGAGAATGTGATTTATTTCGCAGCAGGCCTCTGGCCGGAGGAGGGAATATTCATCCACGCAGTCAACGCCAAGAATGGAAAGGGCCTTTGGACCAACAGCGACAGTGACCAGATCGCCAAAGCCAACCTCGACCATGGAGTGGAGCAGGTAATGGGACTGTCCCCGCAGGGTTACTTGGCGGTTGTAGATGATCGACTGGTCGCGCCGTGTGGCACCCAGTTGCCCGCAGTGTTTGACCTCAAGACCGGTAAGCTGGGCAACTATACCATGGGCTGGGGCGGGCGCACGGGTCTCCCCAAGGGAACATGGTTTGTGGCCGGCAGCGGTCGCTTCCTCGCCCACAGTGGGGACCTCTATGATATGCAACGGCCCAATGATGAGAAATTTGCTAATTCTCGAGGACGCAATGACTACAAAAGTAAACTCTACCCTGCAGGCCTCACACGCATCCGGATTGAACCAACAAACCAGAAGTATCTTGGAGATTTCCGTCGGCCGGTGCTCACAACCGACACAATGATTTATACCGACAACGGTATCGTTGCCGAGGATATCACCAACCTGAAGCTCGAACCCCGCACCAAGCTGCCCGAACGCAAGAACGACAAGTATCCCGATAAATGGCGCGCCAATTTCCCCCAACGCTGGAAGTTTGCCACGGACCTGCGTGTGCGCATCCAGGCAGGCAACCGACTCTATGCCACGGGCCCGGGGAAGGTGGCCGCCATTGACCTGCCTCAGGCCGGTGGCAAACCAAAGGTCTCGTGGCAGGCCAAGATGGAAGGCGATCCCGTAAGCGTAGTAGCCTCCCATGGTCGGCTATTTGTCTCCACACGCGAAGGGAAACTGTACACTTTCGGTGCAAAAGAAACCTCCCAACCGGTAGCACATACAAAGCCTTCGGCTCCGACCAAAGCTGCGGCAGAACAGGCTTTGGCAATCACCAAAACGGCCAAGGCCGACGGCGGCTATTGCCTTGTCTTGGGACTGAAGGACGGTGTGTTGGCTGAAGCATTGGCTGAGAAGTTTACGGTTATCGCCATTGATCCCAATATCGCCCGGGTAAAAGCCCTGCGCCGCTCCCTTCATGAACGTGGCATTTATGGCAGTAAAATATCGGTGCACGTGGGGGACCCCTTAACCTATTCCTTCCCACCCTTCATCGCGAACCTGGTCGTTACTGAAACGCCCAGACGATTCACAGCCGAAGCCGATGCTGATTCATTCCAGAACATCTTCCACACCCTGCGCCCTTATGGCGGCATTGCCTGCCTGCCGATCCCCAAGGCGGCCCGTAAACTCTGGGAAAAAACCGCTACTGCGATCAAGACCGCACAAATCACCGAAAAGGGAAAATGGCTAATGCTGACGCGAACCGGCGGGCTACCTGAATCCGCTGACTGGTCCCATGCCGGGGGGGGGGCCGGCAATACCGGCGCATCAGATGACCGCTACCTGCGCGGACCGCTCGGCCTATTGTGGTATGACGGCTCCATCCGGTGGCAGCGTCAACCGGGCAAAACCGAGGTGCGCGTGGCAGGCGGACGCATTCTGGTACGCGCCGACCGCATGCTGGCCCTGGATGTCTTCACCGGCCGCCGCCTGTGGGAACGGCCCATACCTCAGGCAGCTGGAGCAGGAAACGTGGGGGAATTTGTGACCATGGAAGATGCCATCTACGTGGCCGCTGGCCGCTCCTGTATTGTGCTCAACGCAGCAACCGGCAAGGAACAGGCGCGTTTTGACATGCCAAAAAAAATCCAGGGTAATCTGGTACGCTTACGGTTATGGAAAAATTCATTGGTGGGAAATCTCGGCAAGACCATCATCTGTATGGACCGCAAAACCGGTGATATGCAGTGGTTCTTCGAGGCGCAACGCGCGGAGTTAAGTCTGGCAGTGGGTGGCAACCATGTTTACGTTGCTGAATTACTCAATGCACGACGCGGTGAAACGCTTGCAAAGAGCACTACCAGAACCTACGCCCTTGATATAACGAGCGGGCGGCAGGTCTGGCAGGGTGCTGGTGGCACCGAACTGCGTTACAGCGAACCGCACGATCTGCTCCTAACAGGCACCGCCATCTACAAGGGCAAGGACGGTTCTGTTCACCGCAAGAAAAACACAGCCAACCCGAGCCAGAACAAATGGAACTATAAAAGTGGCGGCCTCATCGCAGGAGACAGCCTGCTGGTGGGTGGCTCAGATAACTTTGTGATGTACGACCTCACCAGTGGCGCCCAACAGGGCGAGCAACTTAAGTGGTTTCGGCGCGGCTGCACACCCTTGCGCACCAGTCCTTATCTCGCCACCACCCGGTACAAGGGTAATGCCGCTTACATTGACCTGGATACAAAGAAATTTCAGCCCCTCTGGAACCTGCGTGGTGCCTGTAGTAACAATATTTTCCCGGCCAATGGCGTGCTGAATGTCCCCAACCTTTCAGGCGGCTGCACCTGTAACTACACACCCACCTCCATGGCCCTAGTACCTCGCGGCGTGTTAAAGCCGGTAAAGAAAAAATAAAAGCCGTTCAATCGGAAACTACCAGTTGCCATAAACGGGGTTAGGCAGCATGAACTTGTGTGTGCCCCACTTGAGATTGCTATCGGCGGGCACATCGTGCGCGGCATCCCCAAACCACGCCAGCACCTTCAAGGCCCCGTGTTTCTTCATTCGGCCGTTTCCTTGGAGTACTTCTTTTTGGCGGATGGTTTTGGTGTCAGCCTTCTCCTTGCGCAGGAGGTAAATGTCATTATTGGCGCTGAGGCCCAACTTTTCCAGGTTTGCCCGCGAATGACCGGTGTTGCGGGCATAACGGTTGCTGATAAAAATGATGCGTGCACGCGGTAGCTTGCGCACCTTGGCAATAAACTCCTTGGCACCGGGTACCAGAGTAGACTTTTCCTCTATCACCCATTTCTCCCATGACTCCTGACTGTAGGCCTCACCGCTTTCCTCAAGTCGGCGTTGGTAGCCGGAATTATCCAGCACAGTCTCATCCAAATCCATCACGATGGCCCACGGCCCCTTTTGCTTCTTGGCAGCGGCCGCAACCTTTTCCCATGCATTGGCGTAGGTCTGCAGACAAACCGCCTGGTACTCGCGCGACTTGGTTACCCAGTTAAGCGCAGTAGAGAAAGATTCGGGCTTGGATGTAGTGCAGCCGACACCAAGCAGAATAGCTGAGAAAACACAGGTTAAAGCAGATTTCACGTGGCAATTGAAACTGATGTAGCAAATTAATCGAGTTTCTTTTCCTGAGTATTCTAACTAGGATTCTCCCATGCATTTGAGACGATGGCTATTTCTTCTCTGTATCCTGCTAACCTCTAGCTTGAAGGCTGCCCGCCCCAACGTGGTCTTTATCCTCACCGATGATCAGGCCCCCTGGGCGCTGGGCCTCTCAGGCCACCCGCATGCCAGCACTCCCAACCTCGACAAGCTCTTCAAGCAGGGGATGTGGCTCAAGAAATCTTATGTAGTCACGCCGGTTTGCAGCCCCTCACGCACTAGTTTAATGACCAGCCGTTATGGAAGTGAACTGGGTATCACCGATTGGATTCATCCGCGCAACGAACCCAAATTGGGATTGGATCCAAAAACCGTTACCTGGACTGAACTCATGCAGCAGGCCGGTTACCGTACGGGCCTGGTAGGCAAATGGCATCTGGGAGTACCGGATCAATTTCATCCGACCAAAACCGGATTCGATTATTTCATGGGATTTCGCACCGGTGGGAACAAGGTCACCAGTCCCACTCTGGAAGTAGAGGGAACAAACAAGAAGGTTGACGGCTACACCTATGATATTCTCACTGATGACGCACTGAAGTTTATTGAACGCAACCAGAAGAAAACATTTCTTTTATGCCTCCACTACCGTGCCCCGCACGCAGCATGGATGCCTCAACCTGAAAGCGACCGCAAGCCGTTTGAGAAACTGGACCCACAGATTCCAAATCCCAATTACCCAAACCTGGATGTAGCGCGCGTGAAACGGATGACGCGCGAATACCTCGGCAGCGTGAAAGGCGTGGACCGGAACGTGGGGCGGGTGTTGAAGCTGCTTGATGAGTTAAAGTTGGCTGACAATACCATCGTGGTGTTCACCAGCGACCACGGCTACAGCATGGGCCATAACGGCATTTGGCACAAAGGTAACGGTCATTGGGTGCTCAAGCCGCCGCCGACCGTCACCAACAAGAACATCCCGCGCGGCCAACGGCCGAACATGTACGACAACTCCATCTTCGTGCCCACAGCCGTGCGCTGGCCCGGTCACATTTCCCCAGGAACCACCCTTGATCTGCCGGTGGCCAATTTGGACTGGTACCCCACCCTGCTCAGTTTAACCGGCATCAAACAACCCAAGGATGAAATGATCCGGGGTCGCGATATCAGCGGAGCGTTACTGGGAAAACAAGCCGGCTGGGAAGATATATGCTATGGGGAATATAGCACGCATCATCAGTCCAAGACTCACATGCGCATGATCCGTACCAGTAACTGGAAGCTGGTGCGCGATTTCCTGAACCCGAAACGCGACGAGTTGTTTAACCTGAAGAATGACCCCGCTGAGGCTCACAACGTAATCAAATCAAAGAAAAACGCAGCTGTGGTGAAGGAACTGCACGGCATGATTCTAGCACAAATGAAAAAAATAAAAGATCCAGCACTGAAATAATCACATGATGGATACTCGACGACAATTTCTAAGAAATTCCACCGCCATTGCAATAGGCTTTGGCGGGCTGCAAACGCTGAGTGCGCGATTGGAACAAAAGGATTCTTTACTCACCGAAGGCTACGGTCCTTTGTTGCCAGATAAGGCCAAGGTATTGGAGCTGCCCAAGGGATTTTCCTACAAGATCATTTCCAAGGCGGGCGAGAAGATGGATGACGGGCTCATCCTGCCCGGTAAGCCCGACGGCATGGCAGCTTTTTCCGGACCAAACGACTCGACGATTCTCATTCGCAATCACGAGATCAATCCCGCTGTGAATCCTTCACTCGGAGCGTTCGGCAAACGAAACGCTCTGCTGACCGATGCCATTCGCGCCAAGATGTATGATGCCGATACGAAATTGAAGGAAGGCTCAACGGCAGCCTGCCTCGGCGGGACCACCACCATGGTGTACAACACCAAAGACCATAAGGTAGTACGCCAGTTTCTCAGCCTCGCCGGCACCCTCAAAAATTGTGCGGGCGGTCCAACGCCTTGGGGCAGCTGGATCACTTGCGAGGAAATCACAGACCGGGCCAGCAAAACATTGGCGCAGGATCATGGCTATAATTTTGAAGTGCCCGTCACTGCCGAATCAACACTGACCAAGGCAGTGCCACTCAAGGCAATGGGACGATTCAAGCACGAGGCAGTGGCGGCCGACCCCAAGACCGGGATCGTATATCAGACGGAGGATCAGAGCGACGGCTTAATTTACCGGTTCATCCCCAAAGTAAAAGGGCAGCTTGCGAAGGGGGGACGACTCCAGGCGTTGATGGTGCGCGGTTTGCCGGCACTAGACACGCGCAACTGGGAAGAGCAACGCGTGGACGTGGGCGCCCAACTGGCAGTTAGTTGGCTGGATCTCGACGACGTAGAATCGCCGAAGGAAAACCTGCGCCAACGCGGTTTCAAAAAAGGCGCGGCACGATTCGCACGCGGTGAGGGCATGTGGTACTCGCGGAGCTCAATTTATTTTGCCTGCACCAACGGTGGCAAGAAAAAGGAAGGACAGGTTTGGCGGCTCACCGGCGACATGCTGGAACTGTTTGCTGAACCGAACGACGAGGCACTGTGCGACAACTGCGATAACCTCACCGTAGCCCCGTGGGGTGACCTTATCCTTTGCGAAGACGGTGGAGCAGAACAGTACCTCGTGGGCATTACACCTGAGGGTAAATTCTTCAAGCTAGCCCGCAACGCCAAGAGCAACAGCGAATTTGCCGGGGCCTGTTTTTCCCCCGACGGCACGACCTTGTTCGTCAACATCCAGCACGCTGGCCTCACGCTAGCCGTCACCGGCCCTTGGGCAATGAGGCAATAAACCGATCAATTGTTGGCTTGCCTTTCAGCCAGCCGAGCTTGGCAAGGAATTCATCGGTGCGCTGCATGGTGGCCATAAAAATTTTTGCATTGCCCCGACCATAATTGAAAAACCCGTGTTTCTGGTCTGGATAAGCTGCCAACTCAGCCTGATTACCTGCCTTCTTCATTTTTTCTACGAACACCTTGGACGTCCAAAAAGGAACCAGAGAGTCTGCTTCACCGTGCAGTACCAGGATCGGCGGTTGCCCCTTGGCCACGTTATGCCAAGGCGATAATTGTTCAGGGGCCACACCCATCCGCGCGGCCATTCCAGCAATAGCCTCTGCTCTTAGATGAGCCTTCCTGCCATGTATGGGAGCTATAACACAGGCTGGATTGTATAAGACCATTGCGTTGGGAGCCGAACTGGTATCTAAATCCTCACCCTTTGCTTCGAATCCTTTGATTACACCTGTACAAGCGGCAACGTGCCCGCCAGCAGAACCTCCCGCGGCCGCAATTCGGTTTGGATTCACCCCAAGTTTTTTAGCATTGCTACGAATCCAGCGTACCGCACTCTTTCCATCCTCGACACAGGCCTTGCCACGGGTTCCATGCATACTGCGGATACGATATTCTGCTGTCATCGACATCATGCCACGACTGGCCAGATAACGGCACTGCTGCTCAAATTGCGCCGGGGTGCCGTGGTTCCAGCCACCACCAAAAAAGAACACTATTGCTGGTGAACTAGACTTCTTTTTGGCAGGTCGGAAGATATGTAGGTGCAGTTTCACCTCACCAGCGGTCTTGTAGACTACCTTCTCAAAACCTTGGAATTTTTCAGGCCAAACTTGCTTACGCTGAGCGGTGGCAGTGAATGACAAGGCGAAGATTGTCAGAATTATTGTCCGGTACATGGCTTTACTGTGCCACGCAAACGCCCAATAGCAAATGAATTGGCCCATCTAGTGGAATATGAAACACTCGCTAACAGCTAATGGCAGAAAAGAAAACAGTGTTAGTCACCGGATCAGCAGGTCGGGTTGGACAAGCGGCAGTTATTGGCCTCTTAAAACGCGGCCACACTGTTCGAGGATTCGATCGCTCTGCTTCGCCAAAATTGCCGGATGCCACAGTTGCAGACCTCAGCAATTTGGATGCCCTTTCAGATGCAATGGAAGGTATCGATACCCTGATTCATTTGGCCGCTACGCCCGATGATGTGGAGGATCCAGTGAATAATCTCTTTCCCCCCAATATTACAGGACTTTATCACACTCTGGAGATCGCACGGAAAGCAGGCGTGAAACGGTTGATTCTCCCCAGTAGTGGACAGGTCAATTGGTTTCGCAATTTTGAAGGGCCCTGGCCGTTGGATGAATCGGCACCCGTTTCCCCCAAGGGTTGGTATGCCGCCACCAAGATGTTTCTGGAAAGTATTGGGTACAGCTACTCGGTAAACCACGACATGAGTGTCATCATCACGCGTCTGGGTTGGTGCCCGCGCGATGAAGGACAAGTACGTGAGATTGCTGCTGAAACCATCTATCAGGACGTCTATCTGAGTCCCGATGATGCGGGTCTCTTTTTTTCCGGTTGCGTGGAGGCTGAAGAAGCCGTTTCGCACGCCATCCTGTATGCCACCAGTAAGCCAGTTGATACGCAGCGCTATTGCCTGAAGAGTGCAAGGGAAGTCGCGGGGTTTGAGCCCCAGGAGCAATGGCCGGATGGAACAGAGATTATTGTAGGTAAGCGCTGGAAAGACTAATGGCGGTCCCATAGATTCTGTGGATGCCCCTCTGGATAACCAAATCCTAGTTGCCGAATGGCACGTGATTCCACATGCCCATCCACAAAACCGACGTTTGATCTTGCTCCGTGGCGCGGTATCACTCGCGTGGGTAACCAATTCCAAAAGCGATCGGCTGGAGTACGAATTGTCCATGAACCCAAGGGTCTGGAAGTATCCTCCTGCCATTCAGACATCGGGCGACGCATTGTTTCAGGAGTAATAAAAGCGGCATCGGCAAAATATATGGCAAGTGCAGGATTGGTGATTTGGGATGCATGAGGTGCTTTCACTACAGATTCCACCATGAATTCTCCTGCCACACCCAGATTCATCCCGAAGCCCATCCCCCGTTCCAAATCACATTTCATACAAGGGCAACGAAACGCACGCCTGTCTCCAACATAGGTCTCAAGCAAATCCGGCCACATGGTCATTTTGGAATTGGGAACAATGGCATTGGAAGGAGGCTTTTGATTCATTGCATGTGGTGTCAGATGGTTGTCGTGATCCTGGGAATACAGGATTTGGCCCACCGAAATATTACGCAGATTATTCAGGCAATATACCTCTTGCGCCTTGGCCACGGCTTTTACCATTGCCGGAGTCATCATGGAAAAGAGCACCCCCAGCAGGGCAATGATCACAAGTAGCTCGACTAAGGTAAACGCCCGCAAGCGTCTCCGGCCGGCTAGGTTCCGGTCCGAGATCATACTAAGAAAGACGTACCCGATTGTCTCCGGTTACACAAATCTCGCTATTCTGGAACACTACTGGTAAGGTGTTTCCATGAGTAAGGAACCAACTTCCGAGGATTCTCATACTCAAAGTTCCGGGGCCAGCCAATGGCGATGGCCAATTGTCATTCTGTCTATCGCAGCGATGGCGCTTGCTGCCTATATTTACTCCATCAATACAGCCAAAGAGGTCGCCGAGAACACAATGCGTAAAACACAGGAGACCCTCCAGGGTATTGGAGAATCGGCCATCACCATCGCAGAAAATTTTCAGCAGTCAAAAATTACACACACCTTCACTGAATTCCTTCCTGAAGCAAAGGATGCTGGCGAAGGGCGGCTGGAGGTCGGCACACTCGAAAACACCAAGGTATTTAAACGCACCAATAAACGTACCATCCTTTGGGACAAAATCAGTCTGGGCACCACCATCACTGAAATCCGGGTACCGGCCACCTTTCGCTATCACCTCAAGCTTTCTGATCCCTGGAAACTGGAAGTGCGTGATCAGCAATGTTTTGTGATTGCCCCAATGATGCTCCCCACGACCCCAGTCGCGATTCACACCGACAAGATTGAGAAACGCTCAGAACGTGGCTGGGCCCGTTTTAACAAGGATGAACAAATGGACTCCCTCATGCGTACCATTACCCCCCGACTGACCTCCCAAGCCTCCTCAGACAGTCACGTCAATCTAGTGCGGGAGCCTGCGCGCAAGACCGTAGCTGAATTTGTCCGCCAGTGGTTGATGAAAGAGGATCACTGGCGTGAGGACCGTTTTCGGACCATCACAGTTATTTTTGCGGACGAAGCGGCAGCTGAGGATTTCCCAGCAAAGCCAACGCTTCAGCTGAACTAACCCGCGTCTTTTCTACCGGAGCTTCATTCGGCTTTTCCGGTTTCAAGGGCAGAACACTGGACATAACGATCACTTGAATGATGCCCGCCACGCCAATGGCTGTTAGCATCACTGTCCACGTTTTAAGCGTTTCCTTTTCAGTAAACCCACTCATGCGCTGAACCACCCAAAACCCACTGTCATTCATCCATGAAAGGGGAAAGGCTCCGAAGCCAATGGCCAAACAGAAATAAATAGGGTGGCAATCTAATGACCCGTCGGCTGCCATGGTCGCCAAAATTGGCGCTATAATCCCTGAACCGGTGATCATCGATACGGTAGCCGAACCTTGCGCCGCGCGGATTACAGCCGTCAGCAGCCACGCCATAAACAGCATTCCGGCAGTCCCGCCTTCATTTACTCCAATTGCCTTAATGGTGTCGCCTATTCCTGAATGGCCAATCATTGACCCAAAAGCTCCGCCTGCACCGGTTATCAGGATAATCACGCCTGCGGTCTCCAAGGGGGTATTCATGGATTCCCCCAGTTTCTCAAAAGTCCACCCCCGTTGCTTGGCCAAGGTATACATGGCAATGAGAGCAGCAAGAAACATGGCCACGTTTTTGTTGCCAACAAATTCCAACCATTTTTTAACCTCTGGGGAAACCGCCATGCCAAACTTTCCCGCCAACCCAATAAAGGTGACCATGGAAATTAAAACCACTGGAAGAATAACCGGCAGAATGGAAATTCCGAAACCGGGTAGTTCATCATCCTTCTTATCGATGACTTTTCCGAGCTCATCCAAGGAGGAACCCTTTGTTTCCCTTAAGGGAATATTCAATTGTTCGTTAAACCTTTTTGCCAACCACATCACCAAGGCAACGGGGATTATTGCCGCCAGTAAGCCGGCGATGATGGCATTTCCTGCGGGTTGACTTAGGTTTTCAGCAATAATAAGAGGACCTGGCGTGGGAGGAACAATCGTATGGGTAATAGCCCCGGCCCCAGCCACCGCACAAACGTAAAGCGTGTAGTTTTTGCCCGTACGCAGTGCCAAAGCCCGGGCCAAGGGAATCAGCAGGAAAAAGACCGTGTCAAAAAATACCGGAATGGACAGGACAAACCCGCTGATTAGCATCGCCCACGCCGCGCGATCTTCCCCTAAAGAATCCATCAGGCGTCGGACAATTTTATCTGCGGCACCACTTTCCATCATACAGGTGCCAATCACCGCAGCCATCGCTATTACAAATCCGATTTTGCCAACCAACGTACCAAAACCGGCCATAGCCCAGTTGATGGACTGAATAAAGTGGGTTGCTCCTGTACTGTCAGACCAAAACCCATTGGCCTTGGTTAACTCTGGTAATTGTGGTGTGAGCAGTCCGACTAGAATAGCCCCCAAGGTCAATCCCAAGAACGGATGCAAGCGGAGCTTAACAATGCTGAGGATCACAAAAATGACCCCGGCAGCGAGAATCCAAAAAGGGGTATAATCAGGAGAAACAGAAGCTAGTAAGTTCATGGCCAGTTGTCCGTCCGGACGCTTGAAGCAAAAGGCAAGCAGTCCCCCCTGTCGATTTTATTCGGACCAAAGTTTTCCCAAAAAATGACAGTAAAAGCACAACGGAATGAACACTGTGAATAAAACAGGCATCCCAAACGAACGTCTTGCCGTTGCGCAGAACCCTGTTTTTTGCCAAATTGGCTCTGGAGCATTTTACCATCAGGATGTCATTAAACTTTTACCCATCGAGATATGCCCTTGCCCTTATCCTGCTATGGAATTGCAGCATCGTTGCCATTGGAGCGGACACGTCCGTTCGTAAAACACCGGTCGTTCAAGCCATCTCCAAAACTTTGCCTTCAGTGGTAAATATTCGCACCGAAACTGTTGTTGAAGTCCGTGATCCTTTCTCCGAACTGTTTCAGGATTTTTGGAACCCCTACTACCGTCAACCCCGACAGGATGTCCGCCGAAGCCTGGGCTCGGGCGTGGTAATCGGCAAGGAGGGCTACATTCTTACAAACGATCACGTGGTGCGGCGAGCCACAAAAATAAGGATTAAATTCGCCGATGGCCGTGAGTTTGACGCCGACCGGGTTGCTTATGATCAACGGAGTGATCTCGCTCTCTTGCGAATTGTAATGCCCGAAGGCTCAGAAAAAAAATTTTCTCCGGTCCGTTTTGCCCGAGATGGTGACTTGCTCCTTGGTGAAACCGTGATTGCGCTTGGTAATCCGTTCGGACTGGGGGGATCGGTTAGCCAAGGCATCCTGAGCAGCCGTGACCGCCAATCACCACAAGCAGGGGAAGTATTGGACATGGAGAACTGGCTTCAAACCGATGCAGCCATTAATCCGGGCAACAGTGGCGGTCCACTCATTAATCTGGATGGGGACTTGATCGGTATTAATGTAGCTGTCCACCGTCAGGGCCAAGGCATTGGATTTGCCATCCCAATTGCACGCGTACAGGAAACCTTGGGTGAATTCTTTGCTCCTGAACGATTGCGTGGCCTCTGGTTTGGGGCACGAGTAACAATTGATGATAACAGTCTGCGTTTGTCCCGCGTGGAACCCAATAGTCCTGCATCCAAGGCGGGCCTCCGGCGTGGAGATACGGTGGTTCAGGTAAACGGTCACAATGTTAAGGATTTTGTTGACTGGGCGAAGGAGGTAGTGGGGCGCGGAATGAAGACCGTGAGGCTAAAGATATTTCGAGGCGGGCGCTTTCTCACCATTCCCGTTACTCTTGTCCCGGAAGAAAAAGTATTCAACTCCGAGGCTATCAAAAACCGACTAGGAATAACCGTTCGAAACCTGACCGAGCAGACGGCCGAGGATCTTGGAATGTCTTTTTATGGAGGATATCTCATTACCCATGTGGAAAAAGGTGGCCCCGGCTCAACCGCAGGTCTTATTTCAGGCAGCGTGATTCAAAGGGTGGATGACAAACAACCCGAAAGTCTAGTGGCCTTCGCCAAAGATATTCTAGCTCGTTCAGCCGGTGACACCGTCCGTCTTAGTGTGGTATGGGAAATACGGCGTGGGGGGTTCCTCCAACGCCGGCTAGGATTAGCAAAGGTGAAAGTACAGTAATGACCGATCTACACGCCGATGCCAACCCCATGATTGAGGTACAAAACCTCACAAAATACTACGGCGGCAAAGCTGCCATCCATGATCTTTGCTTTTCCGTTCCGCGAGGCGAGATTATCGGTTTTCTTGGTCCAAACGGCGCTGGCAAAAGCACAACCATGCGCATCCTCGCCGGATATCTCTCGGCCTCTGGAGGGACCGCCCGGGTAGCGGGATTTGATGTCGCCAGAGAGTCGAACATGGTGCGAAGGCAGGTCGGGTTTATGCCGGAAAATAATCCGCTTCATGAAGATATGCGAGTGCGGGAATATTTAAAATTCCGCGCGCGGCTCAAAGGCTTGAATACGCAAAAAAGTCGAGTGAGGACGGAGGACGTCGTTGAGCAGTTTTCCTTGGGGGATGTGCGAAACCGTATGATTGGTGAGTTATCCAAGGGGTTTCGCCAACGGGTAGGATTGGCTGACGCACTCGTCCACGAACCAGAGCTGCTTATTTTGGATGAACCAACCATCGGTCTGGACCCTCATCAAATCAGAATCGTACGGCAGCACATCAAGTCGATGGGAAAACACCATACAGTACTGATTTCCTCCCATATTTTACCAGAAGTAGAAGTTACCTGTACGAGGTTGCTGATATTTCATGAAGGAAACATTCTGGCCAACGACACCCCAACCGCACTTGAGAATGCACTGGAAGGTCGCCATCGGATCACGGTTGAACTGAACGCCCCGCAGGAGGCCCTAAATCAAGCCTGGGAGGAGATGGCAGAAGTGGAACAGCACCGAATCCTCCCAGCCGAAGGAGAGTTTCATCGATGCGCACTGACTCCACGGGATGGAGAAGACTTGCGACAAAGGGTTTCAGCTCTGGCTCGGGCCCGAGGTTGGCCTCTTCGTGAACTCACACGGGAACGTCACACTCTTGAGGATATTTTCGTACATATAACCAGCCCGGAGGAAGACTTCTGATGTCTGTGATCATGACATTAACCCGTCGTGAACTAGCCAGTCACTTTTTATCCCTTCGAGGATATGTAATCATGGCGGGAGTACAATTGTTACTCGGAGCAAGCCTGCTAACGATAGTATACCTGTTAAATGGTCGGGCGTATGACTTGCCGTTCACTGAAAAATTTCCTCAAACTGAATTCTTCTGGCTAGTGCTCCTGATGGTATCCCCTGTGATTACGATGCATACATTTGCTCAAGAGAAATCCAGTGGCACATTTGAAACCCTCATGACAACACCGGTCTCAGATCTGCAGGTCGTGCTCGCAAAATTCATAGGCTCATATCTATTTTTCTTGATCGCCTTTCTGCCAACTCTTCTCTATCCATTTATTGTCAAACAATATGCCCATGAAGCAGTGGCTATAGACATAGGATCCGTGTTTAGCCTCGGTCTTGGCGTTGGTTTATTTGGTTCATTTTTTACGGCCATGGGCTGTTTTGCTTCATCACTAACACGCAGTCAGATAGTAGCTGCAGTACTGACTTTTGCCGCTGGCACCAGTCTCTTTATTCTTGGGTACATAGCCGACCTACGCCCATCCGAAATGATGTGGTGGCACACCACTCTTCAACATGTCTCGATGTTGAGACACATGCAGGATTTCTCCACTGGAATTATCGATAGTCGACACATCGTCTATTATGTTAGTCTCACCACTGTATTCTTATTTGCTACAGTTAAATCAATTGAAAGCCGACGATGGAAATGAACGCGTCGTCTCCGGAAAGTTTTTCAGTTAAGTACCGCTGGAGCGGTTGGATCAACCTATGGTGTGCTGTTATGGCCGTTACAGTTCTGGCGATCGCTTTGAATTGTTTTTCCCATCGACACTACCAAAGAAAATCATGGGCAAACAATCTAAACCGTGAACTCTCACCGAGAACGGTTCAGTTGTTGAACGACATGACAAACAAAGTTGATATCATCATCTTTTATGACCGCCAAGAAACAACCTATCGGATGGTTGAGGAACTCCTGCAAAAGTATTCCCATCTGAATTCAGCCTTACGCATATCCAGAGTAGACCCCTTGCAGCAGCCAAAAGAAGCACGATACATTCAGTCTAGGTTCCACCTCAGCGAACAACAAAACAACCTAGTAATATTTGCATCGGATAAACATCATAAGATCGTCTCAAACAGTCAGCTCTCACAGATGACCCCACGCCATGTTTCCGCTGAGGAGCTCCAAAACATCACAGAAGAAATAGCCCCAGAGGAGGGTGGATTTGTGATGGAACGAACCGCTTTCCTGGGGGAGCGACTGTTTACCTCGGCATTGCTCTCTGTCTCTTCCCAGGAACAACCCATGATCTATTGCCTCACCGGACATGGTGAACACAGTATTACCAACCTTAGCACCAGCGGTTACGGCGAATTCGGCCAACTGCTTGGTGAAATGAACGTCCTGGTGCGCGACCTATCACTCCAAAAGGAAACCATGGTACCACACGACTGCAAACTGCTGATCATTCCGGGACCTAAAACCGAGATAAACTTGGAGGAACAACGCCATATAAGGCAATATCTGGAACGAGGGGGACGACTGATGGTATTACTGAGCCATCGCTCGAGTGGAGGTTTAAGCGATCTGTTGAGATTTTGGGGGGTATTGGTAGGGAACAATACCGTATTGGATTCCGATAATACTTTGGGAGATGGATCCATTACATTGCGCCATTACGTTCACCATCCCGTTGTCCAAACGCTCCAGCGCGAGGATTTGCCTGTTCGATTGCTGTTTCCCAGAACCGTTAGCCTTCTGCCCGATACAGATCCAATCGCCGCCAAACAAAAAATGAGTGCCCTCATCCAAACCGGTCCAAAAGGCAAAGCCTATCGACACTTTCTCGGCTCCAATACTGGAAACAAGACAACCCTTGAGTCTCAGGGCTCCCTCCCTATTGCCGCGGCGGTGGAGCGTGATACTCTGGTGGGAGTCAAGACCGACCACCTCGCAAGAATCGTAGTGGTTGGTGATTCTGTTTTTCTGAGCAACCAAATGATCGACAAGGAAGGCAATCGTGAGCTTGCATGGCACGCTGTTAACTGGTTGTTAGATCGATCTAATCTGTTGGGCGGAGTTGGTCCTCAACCAATCCAAACATACCGTTTTGAATTCAAATCGGACGAGTTCCGTAATCTAACCATTTTCCTAATAGGAATAATGCCAAGCGGGACCTTGGCTTTTGGTGTTTTAATTTGGCTTCGACGTCGTACATAACAATGCTCCGAAAAGACACTTTCTGGTTGATAGGTGCAGCGATTTTCGCTGTAGGATACCTCTTCATATTTGAATTCGACCGGCCGAAACCAAGCAAATCGATTCCAGATTTGGTTGATCCATTCGATCTGAGCACGGTAAAAGGCATCCAAATCACCTACAACGGCACAAATATTCTGCGTGCGACACATCTAACTGGACGTTGGATGCTCGAAAAACCAATCCATTATCCTGCGATAAAAGAAGGCCCTCAAACACTTCTCACTACGTTGTCGAAGCTCAAGCCATTTAGTTATAAGGACATCCCTCTGAATGTTGAGGACTTCGGATTTAGACCTCCACGAGTGGCTATCGCCCTAGAAGAGGCAAGCGGTAAGAAGATTGAGTTACATCTGGGAGATTTTACTCCATTGGAAGACAAAATTTATGCCCGATCACCAAAGCTAAATGGCGTGTTCACCATCGACCGGAAATTTTTGGATGTCCTGCCGTTTACAGAAAATTTTTGGCGTGATCGAAGTTTGTTTCATCTTGATCAAAGCCGCCTTGACATAGACCAGATACATATCCGCTCGGGCCCTCGCAATATGATCTTACAACAAACAACGAACACAACGTGGCAAGTCTCCTTACCAGCGCCGCCCAAGCGGGGCGACAGCCTTCGAATCAAGCAAATGCTGCTAAAGCTATGGAACTGGAATGTTGTTGATTTTGTTACTGATGACCCAAAGGCCGATTTACAGCGTTTTGGTCTTCAATCACCTGACGCAGAACTTGTATTAAGCCGTGGAACCAATCGGTTGGCGACCATCCAGTTTGGACACAGTCCCACCAATCAACCCGGACTAGTGTACGCACGATGTTTAACCCACACTAATGTTGTCATCATACCCAAACCATGGCTCGAAGAACTGCGCGCGCCAGTGTGGGACTTCTGTGACAATCACTTAGTCGATGCTTTTGATCCCGGAGTTGATTCCCTCGCACGTATTGAAGTGAAATCCGGTGAACCATTTACACTCCAGCAATCAACGAATGGACTATGGAGCATCACTCAACCCGTATTAATGCCCGCGGATGAAAAGCTTGTTATAAACCTGCTACAGCAACTCCGTTCACTGAAAGCCATCGAGATGGAGCGAGAGGTTGTTGGCGACTTCTCAGCTTTTGGCCTAGACAAACCCTCTGGCCAATACACTTTACGACAAAGAGGCGGCACAAATGCCGTTATGGCACAAATCTCTTTTGGTTCGCCCGCAGGCGATACTAGTGAAAGGCTTTTTGCACGCCGGCACGATGAAGGTGCGGTGTATGTCGTATCGGCTGTAGATCGCCAAAATCTGCCTTCCTATAGTTACCAGCTTAGAGCCAGTCGATTCTGGCAGTTTAGCCCCAACGAAGTGACTAAAATAACCCTCACCCGAGGGGAGGAATCCATGGAGCTGATACGGAATACAAAAGGTCAATGGGCTAGCCCAAAAGGCCTGCTACCCCCTGAGAAATACGAAAACATTTCCACTGCTTTAAATGCCCTCGGTCGCTTGGAAATAGCTGCATGGACTGCGCAAGGGGCTGATAAGCTGGCAACCTATGACATCCTGCAGCGAAAAAAAACCATTATACTGGAACTTCAACGCAATGGGGAAAAATTTACCCGAAAGGTTCAGTTTGGAAAACAGGCGCCATCACTAAACTTCTACGCCTATGCTACCGACCCGTTGGAGCAGGAACCTGTGGTGTTTGAGTTTCCTCTTAATACCTACAACGCCTGCGAAATTATTCTCTTCCCGCTTCTTGCATCTGAATCTAAAGAGCAATAGCTACCGCCGGTGCCGCTTGGCTTTGAGCTGCGCTTCAGAATACAGGATGGCTTGAGCCAGCGCATTAGCCTCCTCACTGGAAATATCTCCTCCTTCTTCCAGCCGTTTTTGAGCTTTGGCTTTGGCCTCCTCAGCAACAGTCTCGTCGATATCATCGCTGCCAATAGCATTGTCCGTGAGGATAGCAACATGGTCGCCGGTTATTTCCGCAAAGCCCTCGCCCACGGCAAGAATCTCCTCACTGCCGCCCTTCTTTGCTATGAGTTCCCCGGCATGCACCTTGGTCATCAATGGGACGTGATTGGGGTATATACCCGCCTCACCCTCAGATGCCGGCAAGGTCACCATATCCACGTCTTCTGAATAGATAACCGCTTCAGGGGTAACAATCTCTAACTTGAGGGTATCTGCCATTGGACTAGCTTTGGATTTCGTCGATTCCACCCTTCATGTAGAAGCTGGTCTCGGGCACATCATCATGCTGTCCATCCAGGATCTCAGCAAAGCCTCTCACTGTATCGGCCACATCCACTTGTTTACCCGGCGTACCAGTAAAGACTTCTGCCACGGAGAAAGGTTGTGAAAGGAAACGCTGTATCTTACGAGCTCTAAACACAGTCTGTTTATCCTCAGGCGAAAGCTCATCCATTCCAAGGATCGCGATGATGTCCTGCAGTTCCTTATAACGCTGTAGAACCGCCTGAACACCCCGCGCCACGCGATAATGTTCTTTTCCCACGATCTCCTCGGTCAGCGCGAGAGAGGTGGAGGCCAAAGGATCCACGGCCGGATAAATTCCCAGTTCAGCAATGGAACGTTCCAGCACAATTGTCGCATCCAAGTGCGCGAAAGTCGTGGCCGGTGCAGGGTCAGTCAAGTCATCGGCTGGCACGTACACCGCCTGAAAGGAAGTGATCGATCCTTTTTTGGTTGAGGTAATACGTTCCTGCAAATCACCCATCTCTGCAGCGAGTGTCGGCTGGTAACCCACCGCTGAAGGGGTTCTTCCCAGCAGGGCACTCACCTCGGAACCGGCTTGGGAAAAACGGAATACATTATCCACAAAGAGCAACACGTCCTGGCCTTTTTCATCGCGGAAATACTCGGTCACCGCCAGTGCCGAAAGAGCAACACGCAAACGCGCACCTGGAGGCTCATTCATTTGACCGTAAACAAGCCCCACCTTGGAACCGGGTGCCAGTACGGGCAACCCTTGATCGTTATACTTGGTGTGACCGTTTTCATCCTTCTCAGTCTTGATAACATCGGCCTCAATCATTTCATTATAAAGATCATTGCCCTCACGAGTCCGCTCGCCTACGCCGGCAAACATCGACACACCACCATGGCCTTTAGCGATATTGTTTATGAGCTCCATGATAACAACGGTTTTACCCACACCCGCACCACCAAAAGCCCCGACCTTGCCCCCCTTTAAGAACGGGCAAATAAGATCGATTACTTTAATACCTGTAGTGAGCACCTCAGGCGTGGTGGATTGATCCTTCAATTCCGGAGCCAACCGGTGGATCGGGTTGTAGATATCGTTTCCTTCAGAATCCTTATCCGGCTGCACGGGCCCCTGTTCATCCACCGCATCACCTGTCACGTTGAACACCCGGCCCATTACCGCATCACCCACGGGCATACTGATCGGCTTACCCGCATCGGTTAATTCCATGCCGCGCTTGAGACCTTCCGTGCTGCTCATGGCCACAGCCCGCACCCAGTTGTCGCCCAGATGTTGCTGAACTTCCAGCGTGAGCTGTGTGCTCTTTCCGCCGACCTGGAATTCCACGGTGAGCGCGTTGTAGATAGCGGGCAGTTTCTCCGTGAACTCCGCGTCCACCACCGGTCCAATAATTTGTACAATCTTGCCTTTGTTCATGGTCGTAATTCTGTCGTTTTTAAATTAATTCCCCAGTGCCATTTGGGCGGTGGTAATCTCCAACAGCTCGTTGGTGATGGCCGCCTGGCGCAGTTTGTTGTATTCCAATGTCAAATCCTTGATGAGCTGATTCGCATTGTCGGTTGCATTTTTCATCGCCACCATTCGCGCACTATGCTCGCTAGCGCGACTCTCCAGCAAAATTTGGTGCACTTGAAAATTTAAATAATGAGGCAGCAAATCCCCCAAGACTCCACCAGCCGAAGGCTCGAAGAGGAATTCGGTTGTTCCCCCTGGCAACTCTGAGGTCGTCTCCTCCCCTTCCACCCCCGCACTGACTCCCTTAATTTCGGTAATAGGCAGTAAAGTCTGTACTTCAGGCTTTTGGGTAATGGTATTAATGAAATTGGTGAAACCGATATCCACATGATCGACCTCCCCTTTTTCAAAGAGATCCACTGCCGCCTTGGTTATAGCCCTGGCTTCGGCTATTACAGGTGGATCCCCATAGGAAAATTCAGCAGTCAAATCCCAGGCTGCCCGGATAGAATGCTGGGCACCTTTTCTGCCCGCAGAAATGATCTGAGTCTCATCATCAACAAACTCATCGGAAACTTTCCGCAAAAGATTGGTATTCAACGCACCACACAGACCTTTATCGGTCGTCACCAATATCAACGCCCGTTTCTTGCAGTCGCGGCTCTCCATAAAAGGGTGATCAAAGTCACCTGCGTGAGTAACCACCTCAGCCAGAACCCGGTTCATCAGGTCAGCATAAGACCGTCCGGCAATCGCTGCCTGCTGGGCCTTGGCCATCTTGGCCTGCGCCACCTTCTCCATCGCCTTGGTGATCTGCGAGGTGTTCTTGACGGACTTGATTCGCCGCCGGATGTCACGTGTGCTCGGCATCTAATTAATTCTGCGCCTTAAATTCGTCCAGAGCAGATTTCAGCCCAGCCTCCACTGCATCAGTCACCGCACCCTCGTTCTCAATCTGTTTCACCAGATCGCCCTTACTGTCAGAAAGGAAGGTTGCAATATCACCCTGTGTTTGCTTCACGGCCTCCACATCCACATCATCAAAGTACCCGTTTTGCACCGCCCACAAAACCGCCACCTGCATGGGAACTGAAACCGGCTGGAACTGCGGTTGTTTGAACACCTCTACAATGCGTTTGCCTCGCTCAAGTTTAGCTTTTGTGGCATCATCCAGATCACTGCCAAATTGGGCAAAAGCGGCCAGCTCACGAAACTGAGCTAAATCCAGCTTCACTGTGCCCGCTACCTGTTTCATGGCCTTCACCTGCGCGGCCGAACCCACACGACTAACTGATAAGCCCACTGAAATTGCCGGACGCACTCCTTGATAGAACAAGTCTGTCTCCAGGAAAATTTGCCCATCGGTAATGGAAATCACGTTGGTGGGAATGTAAGCCGATACATCGCCCGCTTGAGTCTCGATAATCGGCAGAGCTGTAAGCGAACCTCCACCCGCCGCCTTACGGAGACGAGCCGAACGCTCAAGGAGCCGGCTATGTAGATAAAAAACATCCCCCGGATAGGCTTCACGCCCGGAAGGCCGCTTCAAAACCAGAGACACCTGCCGATATGCCACCGCGTGCTTGGAAAGGTCATCATAAACAATCAGAGCATCCATGTCGTTATCCATGAACCACTCACCCATTGCCGCCCCGGCAAAAGGCGCCAGATACTGGTTGGTAGCCGAGTCACTGGCCGTCGCTGCCACCACAATGGTGTGCTCCATGGCCCCAGCATCCGTAAGGTCCTGAATCACTTTGGCCACGTTCGCGCGTTTTTGACCCACCGCCACATAAATACTGTAGAGCGGACGAAACCCCTCGTTCCCCTCGTTCTCCTTATTGATACGAGCGTTGTTGATGATGGTATCAATCGCCACGGCCGTTTTCCCGGTCTGACGATCACCGATGATCAGCTCACGCTGGCCACGACCAATCGGGATCATCGCATCGACCGGCATAATCCCTGTTTGCATCGGCTGACTCACCGACTGCCGATCAATGATCCCCGCAGCAATTTTTTCTACCGGATAAGTCTCTTCATGGGACACATCTCCTTTATCGTCAATTGGTTGACCCAGTGCATCAACCACTCGACCCAAGAGCCCCTTGCCCACCGGTACCGAAAGGAGTTCTCCGGTAGTGCGCACCTCAGTGCCTTCGTTGATTCCCGTGTGATCGCCAAGAATCACCGCACCCACCTCGGTTTCCTCCAGATTAAGTGCCAGTCCGCTCACTCCGTTACCAAAGTCGAGACGCTCGTTCATCATCGCCCCGGTCAGGCCCTCTATCTTGGCTACCCCGTCACCGATCTCGCGAACGATCCCCACGTTCTCGCGTGCAACATCGGTTTTGGCCCCGGCTATCTGGGCTTCAATTTCTTGCAATAGGTTACTCATGATTTTTCGTTCTTATATAAAGTATTAAAATTTTTCCCCCAGCCGGGCCAAGCGCGTCTTCATGCTGCCATCATACACATCATCTCCAATCTTCACGCGCATACCACCGATCAAGTCCGGGTTTTGTGCAAACTCAATGGCCACATCGCCCCCTTTCATTCTGCCCAAACTATCCCGCAAATTTTGTTTTTGCCCTTCGGTTAATTCCACAGCACTTACCACGCTTGCCGAACGACTATTCACATCCAGTTTCACCAGTCGCTGTAATTCCTGCAATGTGCCGAAATACCCGCGGGGTTTCTTTTCGATCAGCAATGCCACTGTCTTGCGCGCCCGATCTTCATCAAGCTGCCCATTAACCTGACAACCCTTAAAGAGCTGTTTGGCATCGCGACGAGATTGTTTGCTGCCTTTCATTTAAAGTTTAGGCGGCCAACTCTTTGTTGGTTTCATCAATAAGTCGCTGCTGATCTTCATCACTCAACACCTTGCCACTCACCTTCATGGTGGTCTCCACTACCAATCTGCCAATCTCCGCCTTGAGTTCATTCATCATTTCCTGCCGCGAGGCTTCAGTTGCCTCCTGAGCTTTGGCTATAATATCTTCAGCCTTCTTTAGGGCCTTTTCGGCCTCTTCTTTTTCCAGTTTGGCGGCGGCAGCCTTGGCTGCATCGATTATCTCGTGACGCTTCACCCCGGCTTCTTTCAAAATCTCATCCTTTTGCGCCTGCGTAGCTTCAAGCTCGGTCTTAATCTTGTCGGCATTTTCAATGCCCTCAGCAATACGCTGCTTTCGATCCTCCAGAACCTTTAGCACCGGTGCATAAGCAAATTTCTTGAGAGCCAATGCCACCACCAAAAATGCAATGCATTGGGAGATGAATAGTTGCCAGTTCACTCCAAACTGTTCGGCCATCCCTCCTTCAGAAGCTGCAAAAATTAATAGGCTATTCATAACCAAAATATTCAAAGTGCCGGGCGGGTTTCCCGCCCGGCGGGTTAAGTGTTTTACAGTCCCATTTTCCCGAGAAAGATCGCAATAAACACGATACCTTCGGCCAACGCGGCAAAAATAATCGCTTGGGTACGAATGTCGCCCGCAGCCCCGGGGTTGCGACCGGTTGCCTCTGCGGCTTTCATTCCGATCAGTCCTACGCCAATAGCAGAGCCGAGCGCCGCCAGTCCAATATGTATACTGGACAGGTTGTCAATCGCTCCCAGCATCGGTAGTATGTTATCCATTTTTTTCCTTTTGTTTAGTTGTTCCCCGATGATCCCCACTGACATGCATGGTCTGATCATCGAAATTATCTAGTGTACATGTTCATCTTCGTGATGTTCACACATAAGTGCAGTAAAGACAGACGCCAGTAAGGCGAATACAAGTGCCTGCACCAAGCCCACCAACAGTTCTAAAAAATAAAATGGAAGCACGGCCAACCATCCAAACCAAGGCCCTCCCAACTTCATTACAGTTTCCAATATATTTTCCCCGGCAAACACATTTCCATAGAGTCGAAACGTCAGCGCCACCGGTCGGACACCAATCGAAACGATTTCAATCATCCCCACAAAAATGAAGACAATCACCAGAAACACTCCGAAAAATCCGGCTCCGTGACCCTTTACATTAAATATGTGACCGGCAAAACCGCCGGCACCAAGCGCCTTTAGGCTCCAGTACAACCAAAGCACCATAAAGATCGCGGCCATTGCTAGAGTCATGTTTACATCTGCATTGGCTCCTCGAAGCAATGGCTTGGAGAAATGACCATGGCTATCCATCCCCCATCCCATTGTCCCCATCCCGGGGATAAGCCCAAACCAATTGGCAAATAAGATAAAAATGAAGATTGTGGCAAAAAACCAGAAGGTTTGCTTCACCATATCCGGCCCTAAAATACTTTCGAAAAAACCGTATAAACCTTCAACAAGCCATTCAACAAAGTTTTGCAGTCCAGAAGGGATCAACTTGACTTCACTTGTTGCCATTTGGGCAACAAGAATGATTCCTAGCGCCACAATGAAAGTGACGACCATTGAATTGGTAATGGCGACAGACCCAAAATCTATTAACACAGGTGCATCAGGAGATAAGCCTTCGGCACCATGATCCCCCTCATGAGGCTGATTCTCTGAAACAGATTTTTCCGGACCAGCAGACCCACTCTCATCGGCCAAAACAAAGGGAACGGCGAGCAGCAAAAACAGGGCAATAAAAATCTTGTGCAGTTGCATCAAAAAACGACCTACAACGCCTAAAAAACAGAGTAATTAGCTGCTAGGCGGGCGCTCAAAATAGGACAAGTGATTTTTTTCACAAGCCTTTTCTTCCTTAAAAGAGAAATTTTGTTTCCCCAGCTCTTTCGGCTGGAAAACGATCTCGCTCAAGCGGACAGAACTAGGAAATCAAGCGAACCAGTTCCCGGGCTTTTTCGTCGGCCTCTTCAAGCATTAAGTCAAGGGCTTCCTCACTCAAATCATGCTGGGCGAGGACCTGTTGCTTGAAGCGTACTCGCCAAGCCTCGTCATCCTCCTCAGGAAGATCGCTCACATAAAACACAGGATCGGGCCGCAGCTCACTTTCCGACTCGTTCTGGGCACTAATGGCTGCCCCAATATCCTCCGGCAGCCCCCATTCATTGCAGACCAGTGCACCTAATTCAGCATGATCCCAGCCAAACCTTTCCTGTTCGATCTCATGCAACGGTTTTTCGTTGTGAACAGCCTCTTCATACACCTCGGCGTATTCCTTACCCTTGCTTGCAGCGATAATCGGCACGCTGAAGTCCTGTAGAAACCCAGCTGAAAAGCAAAGCCCGGCCTTGGGGGGCGTTGTTAAGTCTGCCAATCCACGGGCGATTACGGCTCGCAGACCAGCCCGATGCCAAAACGCGTCCATGTCTACGTAGCTTGGGATATT
>JASLKQ010000038.1 GCA_030747505.1 Verrucomicrobiota bacterium
CAGACGTTTGCGGGTGCGCACAATACTCACATAATCCCACATACAACGACGCACCTCATCCCAGTTGTGACTGACCACCACCAGTTCATCGGGGTCCTCAGCCTGGCCCGATTGCCAAAGGGGCATGCTCACCTCAATATCAGGTTGTGGTTCATTGATCACGCACTGTGCCGCGCGATGCGCACATACCAGACCTTCCAAAAGCGAATTACTCGCCAGTCGATTGGCTCCATGCAACCCGGTGCTGGCCACTTCGCCCACTGCATAGAGACCGGGCAATTCCGTGCATCCATCCACATCGGTCTTCACTCCCCCACATTGATAGTGTGCTGCTGGCACCACTGGAATCGCCTGCTTGGTGATGTCGATACCAAACTCAAGGCATTTGCGGTAAATATTCGGGAACCGGTCCATAATGAAGGGGGCTGACTTATGCGTAATATCCAGATGCATGTGTCCTGCTCCCGAACGCTTCATCTCACTATCAATAGTTCGTGCCACGATATCGCGCGGAGCAAGGGCGGCCAAAGGATGGGCTGCCGCCATAAATTCATTCCCCGTCAGGTCCTTCAGGACTGCCCCTTCCCCACGCAATGCTTCACTCACCAGATATGATTTGGCCTGCGGATGATACAGGCAGGTGGGATGGAACTGGGTGAATTCCATGTTGGCAATCGCCACGCCCGCCCGATAGGCCATTGCCACTCCATCCCCGGTCGCAATATCCGGGTTGGTGGTATACAGGTACACCTTGCCCGAACCTCCCGTTGCCAGAACCACATGCGGTGCACTGAAAGTTTCCACCTTGCCGGTGTTGCGATTGAGCACATAGGCCCCCACACAACGATTCTCTTTCCCGCATCCCAACTTGGCCGTGGTAATCAGATCAATCGCGAAATGGTCTTCAAAAACAGACACATTGGGTGCGCGTTCCAATGCCGCCAAGAGTGCGCGCATGATCTCCCTGCCTGTGGCATCCTTGGTATGCAACACCCGCCTTTTGGAATGACCGCCCTCCTTACCCAGCGAATAAAAGCGCTCGCCGTCAGTGGAAATCGTTTCCTCACGCGTAAAATCCATCCCCAGATCAATGAGCTCCTGCACCCGATCCGGACCCTCTTCCACAACCGTTTGCACCACCTCTTCACGACATAACCCTGCTCCGGCGCGCAGGGTATCGGCTACGTGCAATTCAATTGAGTCAGTCGGCTTGGTAACTGCGGCAATCCCCCCCTGGGCATACTGGGTATTGGCCTCAGAAAGATTTTTCTTTGTGACAATCGCCACCCGCCCGTGCCTCGCCACCTTAAGGGCAAAAGTGAGCCCGGCAATACCGCTTCCCACCACAATATAATCAAACTGTTTCACAAAAGACCGTTGTCAATCAAACGCACCGACCCCACCCGTGCGGCCAATAGAACCCGGTTTCCTTTCCGGGCAACCTTCACTGGTTTGAGGTTTAGTGTGTCCACAAATTCAATATAGTCAACCCGCACATCAGGCTCCTTCTCAATCAAACGCTTTAATTTACGCTTCAAATCAACTGCACGTGACCCCAGTGACTGGCGCGAAAACTCAATAGCCTTGGACAACACCGCCCCCTGCCTTCTCTGAGGCCCAGTTAAAAGCAGGTTACGGGAACTGATGGCCAACCCGTCTTCCTCACGTTTTGTTGGGCCAAGCAAAATTGAAACCGGAAAGTCCAAGTCACGCACCATGCGTTTAATAACTGTCGCCTGTTGAAAATCCTTTTCACCAAACACGGAAAAATCCGGGCAAACCAAGTTAAAAAGCTTCGCAACCACGGTCATGACCCCGGCAAAGTGACCCGGCCGGCACTTTCCTTCCAAACAGGTGGTCAGATCATTCTCAACGAGTACCACACTGGCATCTTTTTCATAAAGTGAGATGGGCGCAAATACAGCATCCACCGACTCCTCGCGGCAAAGCTGTTTGTCCGCCGACAGAGATCGTGGATAAATCTTCAGGTCTCTGGAGTCATTGAACTGCAAGGGGTTGACATAAATACTCACCACAACGATCCCGTCGACCCGGGCTTTCCTGCGCGCCACACGTATTAAACTTCGATGACCTTCATGAAGCGCACCCATGGTAGGAACCAAAACCACCCGCTGAGCTGCATTGCGCCAAACCGCCGCCTGACGCTGCATTGCGGCGGGTTGGGTAATGGTTTTCACGGGACAAAAAAAGGGCCGGCTAACCGGCCCTCGCTAGACGGAAGTTACCAACTACTCTTTAAACTGAATGGTCCGTTCCTCAGGCATCTCATGAGCACAAGGCTGGTCGGTTGGCGCATCGGCCTCTGCCTCAGTAGCCTGCACAATATTATTAGCCAACATCCAGGATTCGACTTCATCCCCACTAACATCAGCCAGCATATTGCCATTAACCTCCACACATGGCTGCATCATCTGCCCGCTGCGCTCAATCATTTCAGCACGATGTTCCGAATTATTGACTACATCCTTTTCTTCCCACTCCAGCTCATGCTTGCGCAAAACCGCACGCACACCTTCGCTCCAGCCACAAGTAGGTTTCAAATAACAGATGATTTTTGGTTTTTCCATAAGTGGGGAAAACATACTCGATTTTACATGATATGTAAACACGATGCTCGAAATTCAACCAGGTTGACCGCACACTCCCTCAACTGATGCGAAAAATACTCATCGCACCCGATAAATTCAAAGGCACGTTGAGCGCGACCGAGGCGGCCAGTGCTATTGCCAACGGATGGCGGTCCGCACGACCCGATGATGAGCTTATCCAGTTGCCTATCAGTGACGGAGGTGAAGGGTTTGGATCCCTGATGGCCAAGGCCCTGGACGGCACTGAAACCCTTATTCCGATAAGGGATGCTTCTGGTCGGGAAAAGACCGTTCCCATATGGTTAACCCCGCAGGGAACGGTCCTCATTGAATCGGCCAACATAATAGGACTGGCGTTGATCCCCCAACCACAACGAGACCCTTTGACTCTTGATTCTGCCGGGCTTGGTGCGGCTCTGAAATCAGATACGTTAACCCAATGCCAGCATTGCATCATCGGGATTGGAGGAAGTGCCACCAATGATGGCGGATTCGGGGTTGCCCGTAAACTCGGTTGGCAATTCAACAACGAAACCGGCCAGGAAATTGAACAGTGGCCCGATCTGACTTCACTGAAGACAATCACTGAACCCAGAAAGGGACACCTTTGGGCTGACAATCTGGATTCAGTAACGGTGGCTGTTGATGTACAGAATCCACTCCTCGGCCCGGAAGGCTGCACTCGTGTATATGGCCCGCAGAAAGGATTAGAAGAGGAAGACCTGCCAAGAGCCGAGGCAGCACTTGCGCGCTTAGCAGACGTTTGGAAATCACAAACCGGCGAGAATGCAGCAACTCTGGCGGGCGCTGGCGCAGCCGGCGGATTGGGATTTGGTCTGCATTGTTTTGCGGGAGCAAAGATCCGGTCCGGGTTTGAGATTTTTGCAAAGGCAGTAGATCTTTCTGCAAAACTCGAAGAGGTGGATGTGCTCATCACAGGTGAAGGGGCAATGGACTGTCAATCAATCATGGGCAAAGGCGTGGGCGAACTTGCCAAGATGGCACAAATCAATGGCTGCCGGAGTCTGGGTTTGGCTGGTTATTTGGATCGACACAGCGGCCTTGAAGCCCATTTCGAACAATGCCATGCACTCACTGAAATAACCTCTCGCTCGGAAGCAGAGCAAAATGCTGCCCAATGGTTGGAAAAACTCAGCACTGAAGCAGCAAAAAACTTTAATGAAACTGAACAGAGGTAATCGCCGCTGGGCTCACCTCTATTTCCCCGAACAGGGGTGACTTGATTGTGACTTTTTCCTCGTTCCACCCGAGAAGAGCCCCCGTCAAACGGCCGGTTCCTCCCAGTGTAAACTGAGCCTCAGTCACTTTCTTTTCCTCCTTCTTCTTTGGATCAGCAAAAACTATCGTCGATACATTCTCCATCGGGACCGGAACCTCAGCAAAGGGCGTCTTTACCATCACTTTGGCTTCTTTAATCAAAAGAATACTGCCACTCAAGTTATCGCCGTTGGTAAACTGAACCTGATCTGACCTGCCAGCAACGAATGGAAGGCCGTTGCTTCCATTGGGCATTTGTCCGCTCCATTTTTTTAACTGAATAGCTGAAATCTTTATCTTTCCCGTTAGTTGAGGATTAAATCCCAGTGCCCCGCCGCGACCAGCAAAACCCTCCCTATCCTTCCAAGTCTTCACCAGCTTTCCATCCAGCAACATGGAGAGCGTGGCCTTGTTCTGGTCTATAAGTAATCGAATGTTGACTTTGCGCGAACTTGGCCATCGCAGCGAAATGGTCCCCAGACTGGTGGTGTTATAAGACTCCCCGTCAGGCGAAGTGTTCCGGTAAAGATGCGCATAATTCTGGTACACCCTTAGTTTGTACCCATTCATTGCATTATACTCGCGGACCTTATCGGCACATATGATGACATCCATGGCAGGCATATTGCTCCAAACAAAATCAAAGGATATGTCCGCCAACTTGGGCCACTTCAATTCCCGACCGATCATGCTACCCACATTATCCGTTACCAGAGCACCATCCTCGAAACGCCAGTGAAGGGCCGCCAATCCCACCTCCAGTTGCTTTATGACATCGCCTCGTTTCACTTTCACCTTGAGCTTTTCACCAACCCCATGGCTTTTCACATGCCTAATCATGGTTGCCCGATCCTGAAATGCCTTGCCATTAATATGAGTAACGATGTCTCCAATCTGCATGCCAGATTTAAAGGCAGGACTACCCGCCATCACTTCGTTGACTGTTATCCCTCCAACATCAACTCCATCCTCCCCTAGAATAACGCCCATCAAGGCTGCTCCCCATCCTCGCAATCCCTCTGGGCCGTTATAAATCAGCGCCCCTTCGCCTCCCGGCACCAGCCAGCTAAGGTATTTGCGAGACACTGTTAATTTCCCGGCAAACCAGGTTTCGGCGGAAAGTTCCTGAGGATTTAAACTGACCAGATTAACCGACAATTCATCACCATTATTAAAACGAACCCGGGCTGAACCAGAAGCAGTGTTCGTGACATTAACAGTGTTAAGCTGGAGACGCACCACCTCGGCTGTGTTCACCCGCAATTGGCCCTCCACCGACTCGTGCTGCCAGCCCAATCCTTTGCCTTTAACATACCCAAGGAACTGCCCGCCAAAACGATCCCCGTTTTTCAGGGTTAACGTCCCAAGCCGAGGGGCAGTATGCCCACCACATACTGTAAAAAGTAAAAGGGAACAGATTAATCCCGGCATCCTCATACCCGAATTTACCCTTCACACCACAATTAGCAATCGTCTCTTGATAATCTTATTCGAAGACCAAGCCTACTTTATTTACGGTGAGATGAAAGATCCCCTTGAAGATTTTGCCTTTCGCCGTGTCTAGATTGTACTTAATAGCCATGGAATGAACCGGCTGAACCTTATCGATTTGCAGGAAAACGCTTTTGCCATTGGAGAGAAGCTTTACGCTCTTTATTTTTACCGGATCACGACCTTGCTTCGCAGGATCTTTCACCGACCAGTCCTTGGATCCGTATTGGCTGCTCCATTTGTAGTTCCATTGCTCGGCCGACCAGCTATCGATGTCCTCAGCAATTTTTTTGTCCAGCGGCGTGCTGAAGGTTAGGCGAATCCCGTCAGCATGGACTTTCATCCCGATTGGCTGATGAATCGGCACCCCGGTGTACCTGACTCGCTGCAGGCAACCATCCCGAATGGCAGAAGTCTGCCAACCGAGTAAGCCGGTGACGTAGAGGTGGCCATCCTTGGAATTAAAACGGCCGCGACAGGCTCCGGAAAGGAATCGCCCCGGCAAGGGTACTGCGCCACCGTTGGTCCCATCACGCACAATATGCATCATCGTGCAGCGACCATAGGATAAATGAAGGAGCTCCCCCCCAAGCGGACCCCACTTGCCCTCAGGCACCCATACCTGCCCCCCAGCAGAATTATCCAGTACACGAGGTATCCACATCAGAGGCGGATCATAGGTTTTCGGCGCCACTTTCCGTTTATGGCTGGGCATGAAGCCATAAAACCCTCCGGGCCTGATAATATCCAACCGCGTCTCAGGCACCCATGTGCCCTGCTGGTCAGCAGCAGTAATGACGCCGTTGGGGCCTACTCCGAAACCATTGGGATTGCGAAAACCAGTAGCCACCACATCCAGCTTGCTGCCATCGGCTGCTACCTTGAGCACTACACCCCCATGGGGGGTCCCTTCAGCACAACGGATAAAGTAAAAGTTGCCCTCTGGGTCTGTCTCAAGACACGTCGCATACGAGTGCCCACCCCCTCCAATCATGATTTCATTATTGAACGCCTCGTAAAAATCAGCTTCCCCGTCCCCATTCCGGTCATGCAGTCGAGTGATCTGATCTCGACCAAGAACGAACACCTGATCCTTTACCACCCTTAACCCCAATGGTTGATATAACCCCGTGGCAAACCGGTGCCATTTCAGTTGCTTAAGCTCCTCATCAATCCCCATCACTTTCCATATATCCCCATGCGCAGTCGCCACATAACAATCACCGTTAGCAGTGAAATCGTGCCCCGCGGTGAAAAAGAGCGCATTGTGCCGATTCTTATAGGGCACCGTAATCGTATCGATAGGAAAGGGAACTTTCCGCTCATCAATAATTCCCTTGGTCACCAACGGTTCACCCCATCTACGCGAACCGGGCTTAATGAGAAGATTCAAGTCAGACATTTGCCTGTGCTTAATTACTGTTTTTTGAAATGAATCCAGTTGATCAGGCACACCCTTCCAAATGAATATTTTCGCCTTAACAGGTTTGCCTTCACCCCACAAATTCACCGTAGCCTGACCCTCCTTTGTATAGTCAAGTCCTGCTGAGGCACCCTCCCTTACCACAGCCACAGCAAACACCTGTCCCTTATTCTGATTTATAATCATCAACCCGAGTGATGACGACTGTTCCACATCATCTGTAACATCGTCCTCTCGCCATTTCCCGGCCTTCTCCTCGCATATCCCTAGAATCAACTGGCCCTTAAAGGCATCGGTCTGAATCTCTCGGGTCATTACCCCTGTGCCCTCCACCACCCATGGCGAATCGAGAATCCTCGTTTTACCCAGCGAGTACTCCAGTACGACTCTTTTCCCGTTCACATGAGCCCCTATATACTTCATCCAATCTCGAGGCAACGGACCGTGTTTTGGGTTTCTTGGATCCCGAAACGAAAAATGTTTAGCACCACCCGGCAGAGGAGCCCTTGAATAAACAACCCCTCCATCTGGCTTCAAAGCACGTATGAGACCGTAGCGAGTGGGATCGGTTTTGAGGAAACCCCCGATCCAACCGGCACGCCAGGCACACAAATCGGTGTCAAACACCATTGTGCCTCCACCCTTGTCACCCAGGCGAATGGCGATGCCCTTGTGTGTGCCTCCTTTTGGCGTGGCAATATTCCCGCTCACAAACGGGCCGAATTTCACTTTTGCATACCGCCCATCGCGCCAATCGACTTCTGACTGATCCTTAATTTCCTTGGGAGCACTCATCACGCCGTTGCTAAGCAGCAAAGAAATGATAACAATTAACTTATTCATAACGTCCCTCTCACTCTCCTCTCTATGAAAGAGGCATTGCGTACAAAAATTACCGCTGATGTGCTTTCCACGCAAGAAAGCCGATTATTATTCGACTAACCAAGCGTGTCAACGAAGCGACTTGCGGATAACTCTTATTTGGCAAAATCAGATTGGTTTAGTCTAGTTTCGGTTGCTGATGAGAAAGCCACTGCTTATATTGGCATTGGCCGGAGGTGCGCTCTTTTTGGGAGGACTTAAGGCACAGGATACCGTTTCACCATGGAAGGTGGAAGGGTTGGAGGCTAATAAAAGCACAATAAAGTATGACCTCAAATCCGGCGAAATTCGTGCAACCAATGGCGTACGAGTAAAATACAAGGACGGCAAGCCAGAGGCAGCCGAACTAACTGCCAACAACGCAACAATTAACCAAAAGAATGGCAGTGTTGTTGCTTCGGGGAATGTTGTACTGCGACGCGATGGGTTAATCTGGAAATCCGAACGCATCGAATATAATTTCCGAACAAAAAACATTAAAGCCGCGCAGTTTGTATCCGGCAACCTGGGAGCCTTCATCAAAGGCGAAGGCATGATTGGAAATAAGACAAACGGTGTCTACCGCGCACAAAACACCATCTTCACAACTGAAGACAGCAAAGACCCAGATTTTTACATCAAAGCCAAGGAAGTAGAAGTAGCCCCCGGTCAATATGCCATTTTTCGCGGAGCCACATTTTACGCGGGCAAGGTGCCTATCTTCCATCTTCCTTATTACAGGAGAAACTTGAAACAACACCCGTGGAACCTTCATCTGAGCCCCGGTTATAAAAGTGAATGGGGTGGATTCCTCTTGAGTTCAATCCGGTGGCCGGGGAACGAGGCATTCGGCGGCGAATTCAATCTCGACTACCGGGAAAAACGAGGAGTCGGTTTCGGACCCGATATTCAATACAATTCACCTGATTGGGGGCAAGGCAACCTAAAACTCTACCGGGCCTTTGACGATGACCCACTGACAGACTCTAGAGGAGCCGCCATTGACAGGGAACGCGACTTGGCACAGTGGATCCACAGATATAAGCGTGGAAGCCTGACCGCCACCGGCGTCTTGAACTATGAGTCCGATGAATATATGCGCCGTGACTTTTTCGAGGACCAATACCAACAAAATGTTCAACCAAACAGCTATTTTGAACTATCAAAAAACTGGTCTAACTATAACCTAAGTGTACTCGCCCAACCGAGAGTAAACGCTTTCTATGAGGGAATCCAAAGAACCCCTGACATCAAACTTTCAGGCACTCGCCACCAGTTGGGAAATTCCCCCTTTTACTATGATACTGAAACGAGTGCCGGTTACTTTGAACGTCGGTATAATTTCTCCAGTGCCAACAACGACTACGGTCTATTCCGAGCCGACACACTGCACCAGATTTATATGCCCAAAACATATGGCGGGTGGCTAAATGTGACCCCAAGGATAGGTGCTCGTTTTACACACTACGGGGAAAGCAACGGCCCCGGATCGACCAAAAACAGGAGTGAACGGTATATCGCTCACACAGGCGTGGAAATTTCCACTAAATTATCCAAAATGATGCCGGAAATAGACAATAAATTGCTCGGCATTAGCAACGGAGCCCGCCACATCATACAACCCTCTATAAACTATGCCTTTATCCCGAAACCAAACCGCACTCCGGCTGAACTCGATAAATTTGATTATGAAATCACGAGTCCGCGCCTGCTTCCTATTGATTTACCGGAGTACAACGCCATCGACAATATCGACAGTCAAAACGTTTTACGCATGAGCCTTCGAAACCGGTTACAGACCAAGAGAAATGAATCCATTGTGGATGTGATTGATTGGGACGTCTACAGTGACTGGCGAATGGATACCAACACCGGCCAAAACACCTTTGCCGACGCATTTTCCGACGCCTACCTGCGCCCCAGAGACTGGCTTACCCTTAATTCAAATTTACGATATGATATCGATAATTCACTTTGGAGAACCTATAATCATGGTTTTTCAGTCCATCCAAAATCACACGAATGGAGCATTAACGCCGGTCAGTACTATTATTTGGCCCAACCCAGTACTTCCACCGCAGACAGAACTGATGTCTATTACAGTGGGCTAGGATTTCGTCTGAACGAAAACTGGTCATTCAGTACCCGCCAATACTATGACTCAAAGGCGGGGCAAATGTCGCAGCATGATTATATTCTTCACCGTGATATGAATAACTGGACTTTCTTCATTGATCTTTCCTTCAGGAAGGATACTGGCCGGCGGCGGGATGACACATCAATCTCGTTCAATTACTCACTGAAAGCCTTCCCCAGAAGCCCCAGTTTGGACTAGCGCTCCTTCGCAACGAACCGAGCGACCACTGGTCTATGATCAGAAGCCTCACCCCATTCAGTCGTCGCATAAACATAGGAAGAATCGAGTTCACGCACCATTCCGCGACTAGCCATAATATAATCCAGACGACTGAACTGATCATCTGTTTTGTAAAAATGAGTCCAGGTGACACGCCTCGATAGATGACCGTCCTTTTTACCCAGCCGATCATCATTCTTTTCAGAAGGACGCAAATCAATAAGTTTAGCAGAACCTTTCCCTGTTAACACTTTAATCGGATCCCGAGAAGAGGCGTCATTCAGGTCTCCCATCAACAAGATATTTTCATTAGGATTTACCTCAAGGCGCTTCTCTATCAAGCGTCTCAATATCCTTGCCTCTTCCAGCCTCATCTCCGCCTGATCCGCGTGCGCCACCTGCCTCATGGATTTCAGATGCCCATTGAAAAGGGTAAATTTATAATCCGCACTCACTTGTATTTCTATTTCAACAAACCCACGCCTAACTTGAAGACGTTTTCCATCCAAAAGATAAGTCACATTTGTTGTGGAATGATTACCCACGATGGGAAAGCGACTCAGAACGCCAAGATGAATCGCTGGGTCTGCGGCTTCCAAAAAAATCGTTTGAGAATAATTCAACCCCTTATTGGAGAGCCTTTGTCTTAGCTCTTGCAATGCCTCTTTCCTTCCCATCTCCTGAAGAGCTAAAATATCAGGCTTAATTGAAGCAATAATCTCAACCACCTTTGCACGGGAAGCTTCCGTCTTAGCTTTACGTTTAGCAAAGGCGGACAGAAAATAATTTTCAACGTTATAGGTAGCGACGGTGAAAGTCTCGGCGGCACCCGAGCATAATGCCAACAAACTGCAGACCCCTAGGAACCTAAATATCATACCTCACGTTATAGAGTTTTTCTGCTTCGGGAAAGTCATTTGCCCCCAATTAAATATATGCTAACATCCTGTCCGCCTTGATGAAAATGAGTAAACCCTCTGAACTAACTGATATCCAGCAGGAACACGATCATCGCGAACTACCAATCGATAAGGTTGGGGTACGCAATCTTCGTTTCCCGATCAGAATCCGAGATAAAGCGCACGAGTATCAGAACACCATCGCGACAGTCGGGATGTACGTAGATTTGCCACACCAATTCAAGGGCACCCACATGAGTCGCTTTATCGAAGTACTTAATGCTCATGGAAACACTATCCATGTGGAAAATATTCCTGATATTCTCTCAGCAATGCAGGAAAAGCTGCACTCACAAACGGCTCATCTTGAGGTGAACTTCCCTTTCTTCCTGGAGAAGAAAGCCCCGGTTAGCAACAAAACCGGTCTTTTGGATTATGGCGCTACCTTCGATGCAACCGCTAATGGAACCGAAATAGACTTTGTTCTGGCAGTAAGAGCCAATGTTACCACTCTCTGCCCCTGCTCTAAAGCAATCAGCACACACGGCGCACACAATCAACGGGGACAAGTTACAGTTCAATTACGCAGCAAGGAAACCGTGTGGATTGAGGATGTTATTGGATTAATTGAGGCCAGCGCTAGCAGCGAATTATTCTCATTACTTAAACGCCCGGATGAGAAATATGTAACCGAGAAGGCCTATGAAAATCCTGTTTTTGTAGAAGACCTTGTCAGAAATGCAGCTACCAGATTAAATGAACAGCCTGCTGTGATCTGGTACAAGGTGGAAGCAGAGAATTTCGAAAGCATCCACAATCACAATGCCTATGCATCCATTGAAAAAGGGTAAAAAACCCTGAATTATCTGGAACAGAAAAAAATCACTTTTTTGTGGTATTCCGAGAGTCTTTTGATAGATTCCCCAACCCTTTTACGAGAAAACAGGATAATATACTCACGAAAAGTTTTCATTGATTGTGGCAGCAACCAAAAAAACAACATCCAAGAAGGCAGCCTCCAAAAAGGTAACCGCCAAAAAATCTCCCGCTAAAAAGAAGGCAGCCTCCAAAAAATCTCCCGCTAAAAAGAAGGCAGCCTCCAAAAAAGGCAAAAAAGTAGCCGCTACTTCAGCCGCCGCGATTCTTGGATTAAGCTCACCAAAGAAAGCGGCTAAAAAAACGTCCTCCAGAGCCAACAAACCAACAGGCAAGATTCGGATAAAACCCGAATGGAAGAAGTACTACGACATACTTCAGGATTTACGCGATCGTCTCACCCACCAAATGGATGACCTCAAGAAAGAGTCCGCTGAGGAAATGAGCAGCTACTCGATGCACATGGCAGATTCAGGCACTGATAATTTTGACCGAGACAGCGCATTAAGCCTCTTATCCTCTGATCAGGACGCCGTTTACGAAATCGACGAAGCTCTAAAGCGAATCGAAAAGAAGACTTATGGCGTGTGCGAACTTACAGGCAAGAATATAACAAAGACACGGTTAAGTGCTGTCCCTTGGGCCCGGTATACAGTGGAAGCCCAAGCTCAACTGGAGAAAGATGGCGCCGTACGTCAACGAAACAAGCTGGGAAGTCTGGGAACTATTGATGGAGCAGGATCAAGTAAAACAACTGTCTCCGAATCTGCAGAAACCGAAACGAAACCCACTAAATAGGATAATATATTATGCCACGAGAAATTATTACCCTCGAATGCACCGAAGCCAAGGCCGAAGACAAGCCAGTGTCTAGGTACATGAGTACCCGCAACAAGAAGCTACAAACCGAAAGAGTGGAAAAAAAGAAGTATAACCCCCATCTTAGACGCCATACTCTCCATCGCGAAATTAAATAATTCTGATGCCTCCCAAAAAAAAGAAAACCCAAACATCCACCACCAGAACCCCAAGGCCAAAACCTGAAGTGGACGTAAACATTGCCGATTTAAACGCAAAGAACGTCGAGTTATTGAGCCGTTATGTCACCGATGAAGGGAGGATTCTCCCCCGTAAATATACGGGTTTTCCCGCCCATCATCAACGACAACTCACTCGCGCCATCAAACGTGCGCGCCAAATGCTACTGATGAAATAGACTTACGGGTCTATATGTTTAAAGCAGCCTGAACGCCACTCCCCCTGTCTCCTCGACCGAACTATACACATTCCTTCATTTTCGAAGGCATTTTGAACTTCTTCGAATTGGTGGTCTAAAATTCCGGCTATCACTAATACCCCATCCGGCTTCACCCTGCAGGTGATCCTTGAAGCATTGGTGATGAGTAGATCATAAAAAAGATTAGCACACACTACATCGTATTTAACTCTCGGCTTCAAGGAGAGCCCTTTGACATTCGATAAAAATATCTGGAGACGCTTATCAACCCGGTTGCGCAAGGCATTACAGCCTGCCACCCTTACTGCTTCAGAATCATAATCAATCGCCTTAATTGGCTGATATCCAAGCTTCGCGGCAGCAATAGCAAGAATTCCAGATCCGGTTCCAATATCCAATAAACTCTGTCTCCTTTTCTCATCACGCAATAGCACCAACTGCCGCAGGCAGAATTTTGTTGTCGCATGCTGACCTGTCCCAAAACTCAGCCCGGGATCCAAAATAACCGTTTTTTGCCCCGTAGAAGGCTTATCTTTACACCACCCCGGTTTAACCAGCAGTTTACCCTCAATATGAATGGGTTTGAAATTACGCTTCCAGGAATCCACCCAATCTTCACGCCGCAACCTCTTTACCTTCAAACGCCCGTCGCCAGTATCGAGCCCACATTCCCGTATTGATTTGAGACCCTGAACAACCGCATTACGGTCCATGTCACTCACCAGCCTCTTTTCGGTAAGGTATACAGAAAGCTCCGGACCCTCACGCTCCGCATGAACAAACACCGACGGGTTTTGCCCAAAAACCTGTTCCAACATAAATGAAACCGCTTCCTCTGCCTCAAAAGTGGTGCTCAGTGAGACTTGTCTGAAAGCAGTCTTCACCTTCATTAACCTTTCGCAATAGCTTCGTGTTGTAATACCCCTAATTTCTCCACCCCTTCACTCCCCAGTTTTAACATATCATCAAGCTGTTCTGCGCTAAATGTCGCCTCCTCGCCGGTTCCCTGAATTTCAATATATTTCCCTGCAGTAGTCATAACCAAATTCATATCAACCTCAGCGGCCACGTCTTCCACATAACATAAATCCAACAAGGCGGTCCCCTTCACAACTCCCACACTTACTGCAGCAACCGGATCCAAAAATGGGCTTTCTAGCAATTTACCTTCAGCGATAAGCTTATTGACCGCCAGCCCTAGCGCGACATAGGAACCGGTAATAGAAGCGGTGCGAGTCCCTCCGTCAGCCTGCAACACATCACAATCGATCCATATTGTCCGGCTCCCTATCTTCTTTAAGTCCAAGGCCGACCGTAAAGACCTGCCGATTAAACGCTGAATTTCCGTGGATCGCCCATCCAGTTTTCCCTTGTTAATATCCCGCCTTTTTCGATCCAAGGTCGAATATGGAAGCATGGAGTATTCAGCTGTAATCCAACCTCCCTCCACCCCTTGAGACTGCATCCACCGCGGCACGCTATCTTCAATGCTTACCCCGCAAATAACCCTTGTATCACCCCATTCAATTAACGTGGAACCGGTGGCATGAGGTGCAATGTTATTTTGAAAGGAAATATTGCGCAGCTGGTTTACAGCACGACTATCGTGGCGTTGATAAGAGTCACTCATAGGCGCGCAGTTTAGAGACACCTCATCTTGTGGGCAATGACGAAGCATAAATTTGCTTTTTTCTTCGTCTCTTACGGCCACATTTCTTAGGGTAGGCGCTGTGACGCCGCGCGTGCCTTGGTCCTCCATTGATGTAATGCAGCTACTCTTTGCATGGATAGTTATATTATTTCTCGGCCAAATCATCTACGGAGCCCTAATCCCCCCCGAAGTTCACGGACAACATGAGATCAGCGATGGGAACACTACTCTTACTATCGAATTTCTCCCCAAGAATCGCTACACCAGAGATTCAGACAACGGCACATTCCAGTTTGCCGGAAAATACCCCACCCAGAATCGACATATCCTTGTTCTTTCACCTGAGAACTCTACAGAAAAGAGAACCCTGAATTTCCAAGGCACCCAACGGGACCGCATTGGCCTTATCGCAATCAATATTGTGTTCACACAAATTGGAGTGATCATTTTGATTATGTCTCTGCTAAAAAAATATAATCTCAGCTTGGCCAAGGCCTTTGGATCCATTGGAAACCCTCTCTTAACGTTTGGCCTCCCTATCGCACTTGGCGCAGCATTTCTCTTGCCCGCACTGGGTCTCCATCATGTATCCCAGAGCATCGTTCTTGCCTTGGGCGGCGAACCTTCCACGCAGGAAGCAGTCAAAATGGTCGCCATGTCCAGTTCGCAGACCGAACTCGCCCTTCAAGCCCTAAGCGTGATGATTTTTGCACCTATAGCCGAGGAACTTCTTTTCCGCGGCGTCATCTATACGCACATCAAACAGGCTGGCCACCCAAAACTGGCGATTGGCTTTAGTGCCATCATTTTTGCCGCCATTCATGGCAACCTAGCCCTTACACTGCCCCTTGCAGTCCTTGGCTTGGCCTTGGTGTGGGTATATGAAAAAACCGGCACAATTATTGCCCCCATACTTATGCACGCCACCTTCAACGCCATTAATTTTTCAATGATCAAACTGTTTCCTCAACTCGTAAATCGATGAATGAATCCGGGCTAATCAATAAGCTTACCGCAGATCTATTGGCTGATGAAACCGTCATTGCCGGACCGGGTGATGACTGTGCCGTTCTGGAATTATATGGCCAAAAGCTACTATTCAAGACCGACGCCATCGTAGAAGGGGTTCACTTTGACTCAGAGGCCCCTCCGGAACAGATCGGACACAAAGCGCTGGCAAGGCCGTTATCTGATGTCGCCGCCATGGGCGGCACCCCCTCTCACGCCTTAATCACCCTTGGCATTAACACAAGCATCAAAGAAAACTACATCGAAGCTGTATACACAGGCGTGAAAAATTGTGCCGTGCAATATGGAGTTAATATTGTCGGCGGCGAAACAACAACCTTGCCCTGTTTCACCTTGTCAGTCTCATTGTTAGGCAAGGTGAAAAACCCTATTATGCGCACTGGCAGCAATATAGGTGATGCCATCTTTGTTAGCGGCGAGTTGGGTGGATCCATAGTCGAACATCATCTGAATTTTATTCCACGCATTGCTGAAAGCCAGTGGCTTGCAGACTCCTTTAATATTCACGCAATGATTGATCTCAGCGACGGTCTCGCCTCTGACCTGCGGCATTTACTAAACACACATACAGGTGCAGAAATACTAGCTTCCGCACTACCTATACGCCGTGCGGCACGGGAAAACGCCCAGGCGAACCCCAGCAGTAAAACTGCACTGCTAGCCGCCCTGACTGACGGCGAAGACTACGAGCTACTCTTTACAGTTTCATCGAAGGATGCCGTCAATGTTATGGATGAATGGAATAAACATTTCCCTGACACATCTCTGAAATGTATTGGTAAAATCATAGACCGACCCGGTATTCATTTACGTGATGAAAACGGAACTAAACCGCTTGCCCTTCATGGTTACGATCATCTCCAAAAGTCCTGAGGATACATTTTCTCTGGGAGAACAATGGTCCAAGGAGCTTGAAGCGGGCTGGGTAATTGGCCTCGATGGCGACTTAGGTGCCGGCAAAACGCAACTAGTAAAAGGCCTGGCCAAGGGTTTGAATATTAAGGAAACCATAACCTCTCCAACATTCACCTTGGCCTCAGAATACGAAGGCAACCTTAAATTGGATCATCTTGATTTCTATCGACTGGAAAATGACAAACAGATTTCTGACTGCGGACTGGAACCATACCTTAACCCGGAAGGGATTGCGGTCATTGAGTGGTATTGCCGATGGGATGGCCCCAAGCCAGCGTATTTGCGTCAGGCAACCATAACTCATATCAGCGAAAATGAACGGCAAATATGCTATGAAGATTTTAGCTCTTGAATTCAGTTCCCAGCAACGCTCCGTGGCTGTAACTGATGACTGCAAGCCTCTCGCCCACGTTTTCACCGAGAACCACAAGACAAGCCCAATGGTCTTGATCCATGAGGCCTTGACCAAGGCGAAAATCGAACGGTCTGAAATTAGCCTCATTGCGGTCGGAATTGGCCCGGGCAGCTATACCGGCATTCGCTCATCCATTGCCATTGCTCAAGGCTGGCAACTGGGCCGAGAAATAGAACTCTGCGCCGTGAGCAGCGCCGAAGTGCTTGCATCCACAGCTCGAGCTAACAAACTGAGGGGTAAAACGCATTTTCTTATCGATGCCCAACGCCGCGAATATTACCACTGCACATGGGAACTATTGGACGACAAACAAACCGAAACGACTCCATTGAGTATAATCAATACCACTAAAGCAGCCCAACTAAAGGCTTTCGGTCACGATGCAAACGAATTACCTCACTGCGAACCCCTTTATCCAAATGCCAACGCACTAGCCTCACTTGCCACCGAACAATCAAATTATATTAAGGGCTCTGAGATTGAACCCATATACCTCAGGCAAACTGAATTCACCAAAGCCCCTCCACTCCGAAAACTGTGAATGACCTTACATTGCCCTTGAAGACCACGCTGAATCATCATAGTTGAGTGAGCTATCCACAACGGTGCTGGGCTGAGATTGATCTGATCGCCTTACGCAACAACCTTGCGTGGTTGCGCCACCGTATTGGCTCCGGAAACCAGATTCTTACAGTCGTAAAAGCTGACGCCTATGGACATGGTCTAAAACAAATTGCTGCATTTTTAATGCAATCGGGCACCAATATTTTCGGCGTGGCCAACCTCAATGAGGCTCGAGATATTCGAGCAGTTGGACGAGGCTGGCCAATCCTAATGCTTGGGGCATGTCTTCCTGATGAAATGGAGTACGCCATTAAGGACAATGTTATGCCCACGATCTCTTCCCCGGCTGAAGCCAAAAGATTTTCAAAAATCGCCAAAAAAATGAAAAGGAACATTCGCGTCCATCTCAAAATCGACACAGGCATGGGCAGACTGGGCTGCACCCCCGGTCAAGCAGGCGCTCTAGTGGAGGCCATTAAACAACTACCCAACCTTTCCCTTAATGGAATCTATACTCATTACGCTTCTGCTGAAGACAAGGTGGCTTTTTCCAAGCGGCAACGGATGACATTCGCCAAGACACTCAAATCAATTAACCACGAATTTGAATTTACTCACGCCAACAACAGCGCTGCCCTGCTTCACGAGCCGAAAAGCATCTACAACCTGGCGCGCCCGGGATTACTGGTTTACGGAGTCATGCCTCCAGGAAAGCGTACCCCACCTGAACTGATCCGGAAACACCTTCAACCTGCCCTCAGCTGGAAATGCAGAGTGAGCTTTGTAAAGAATATCGCCAAGGGCACACCCCTGAGTTACGGGCAAAAGTATGTTTCCCCAAAGAAAATGAGAGTCGCCACGCTATGCGCCGGTTACGGGGATGGCTATCTGGCAAGTGCCCACGGACAGGCGAAGGTTATTATTGGAGACAAACTGTGCAACATTCTTGGCCGGATAACGATGGATCAAATGTTAGCCGATGTCTCACGACTGCCTTCAATTAAGATCGGCGATGAAGCAATCCTTATCGGGCACAAACACAACCACTGCATCACCGCCCATCAAGTCGCACAATGGGCCGGAACAATACCGTGGGAAACACTGGCAGCTATCAGTCATCGGGTGCCGCGACTGTACCGGGGGACCCAAGCGGCTTGACCCAATCTGATTCATGGATTTTACTTCACCCATGGGAGGGGAGCCAATGAGCATGACCCGGTTTATCGGGCTAATGTTAAGAGGAATTGCCATAGGAGCTGCCAATGTAATCCCAGGCGTATCCGGAGGAACTGTAGCCCTGATTAGTGGGATTTACCCTGAACTGATCAATACCATCAAGTCCTTCGGATGGAAGCCTCTTAAACTCATTTTTAAGGGGCAACTGAAAAAGTGCTTTAATGAAACCAACGGGCCTTTTATTTGCGCGGTCGGGATTGGCGCATTGACCAGCATCTTTACGCTGGCAAAGGCACTTGAGATGCTGCTATTGAACCATTTAACTCTAACTATGGCGTTTTTTTTTGGGCTTATCCTCGCTTCAATTTTTTTAGTCGCCACACGTATTCCTAAATGGAACATCATCTCCATTTTGGCCGTAACCGCAGGCATCTCCATTGCTGCAGCAATCCTCTTAATCAAGCCAATCAGTGAAAACCCACATCCTGCATACATATTTTTGTGCGGCGTTGTGGCCATCTGCAGCATGATTCTTCCGGGAATATCCGGCTCCTTCATCCTCATCCTTATGGGTAACTATGCCCTCATATTGAGCGCTGCCAGTAACGTTCGTGATTTAAGCACCTCGCTACCCATCCTTCTCCCTTTTATTGGGGGGTGCGTGGTTGGAATTCTGGGATTTTCGCGCGTCCTATCTATTGTTCTTGAAAAGTTTAAATCCATAACAATGGCATTGCTAACGGGCTTCATTATTGGTTCGCTGGCTGTTATATGGCCTTGGAAAGAAGAAATTAAATCCATGTTTGGCGGAAAGGAAAAAGTAACCGGCTACCAGTGGCACCTTCCGGCTCCAGACAACATGATGCTGCTTGCACTGATGATGATGCTTGCTGGCGCAGGGCTTGTCCTTATTCTCGAAAAAATTGCTGGGAATCCATCTAAAGAAGCGAATGCAGAATAAATCATACTTTAAGTGACTCCCTATAATCTGTTATCAGGTCTCACCATCCCTGAGAAAAGTCCAATAATGAAGCAGACCTAATCCCATGGAATTACGATTAATAAGCCTAATCGGTCTTGTAACCTTCATTACCTTAGCATGGGGGATCTCAATAAGGCGCGATAAGTTTCCATGGCGTACCGTCCTGGCTGGGCTCGGTCTGCAGACACTCATCGCCATTATCATGGTGCGCCCCTCCGTTTTCCGGGATTGGATATACAACAATGCCAAAATTTCCGCAGACAATTTGATCTACTTTGCCCAACAGGGAACCCAGCTTGTGTTTGGGCCTTTGGCTAAGAGGGACATCCTCCTTAATGTGGGGTTTGATCCCGCTAATGCCATGGTACTGGGAATCACTATATGCGGAACCATTATTCTGGTCGCGGTACTATCAAGCTTGCTCTACCACTTGGGCATCCTGCAACGGATTGTCCACGCCATGGCATGGATTATGCAGCGGGTTATGCGTACCAGCGGCAGCGAAAGCCTTTGCACTTCAGCCAATGTCTTTATGGGCCAGACTGAGGCCCCGCTGGTTATTCAACCTTACCTCAAGGGAATGACCCGCAGCGAACTCATGACCATGATGGTGGGAGGAATGGCCACCATTGCTGGTGGAGTATTTGCTGTATATGCAGGCATGGGCATCGAGGCGGGACACCTCCTGACAGCCTCTTTCATGGCTGCGCCCACTGCCCTCTACATGTCCAAAATCCTGCTGCCCGAAACTGAAAAGAGTGAGACATCTGACGGTGAAACTCACAATGTCAAAGCCCAAACAACCAACGCTCTGGACGCCATGTGTCAGGGAGCTGGAGATGGCATGAAACTCACCATTAATGTACTGGCCATGCTGATTGGCTTCACAGCCATCATCGCCCTGTTTAACTACCTCCTTGTCTTGCCTCAAAACTGGGCCAATGTATCAAACCCCATCACTTTTGATATGATCCTCGGCTGGCTTAATGCACCCTTTGCCTGGCTCATGGGTATCCCTTGGGGTGATTGCGAAACCATAGGTCAGGCATTGGGTAAACGTATGGTCTTTACCGAGTTTATTGGTTATTTGGAAATCACAGGTGCCAGAGAGTCTCTCGACCCACGGAGCTTCACGCTGGCTACATTTGCTATTTGTGGCTTTGCCAATTTTGCAAGCATTGCCATTCAAATCGGTGGCATCGGGTCTTTGGCACCGGAGCGACGCCAGGATCTCGCCAAACTCGGACTTCGTGCAATGGTCGGCGGCATTTTGGTGGGCTACACTAATGCCTGCATCGCTGGCTTATTTCTTTGACCGCTCGTGTGTGCGAGTCACAATTGGTCGATGCACCCCGTGATTTTTATTCTTTCACTTACGCTTTTCCTCTCGCTAGAGGCAGCGGATAAATCGCAGGAGAAATTCAATGACCCACTTAAGCCCTTCGTGGAAAACTTCAAGGGCCGTGGAGCCTTAAATGACGGCTCGAAGCCTTCAACCCCGGAGGAAGGCATCAATAAACTTCAAATAGCCGAGGGACTTACCATGCAAGTGGTGGCGCATGAACCGGCGGTAGCGCAGCCTCTAAACATGTATTTTGATGAACGAGGACGTCTCTGGGTCACCCAATACCTCCAATACCCCTTTCCCGCCGGGCTGAAAATTGTCGAGTACGACAAGTACCTGCGCGCTGTTTTCGACAAGGTTTCGCCTCCGCCCCCCAATCACTTCAAAGGGAAAGACAAAATCACTATTCATGAGGACACCGATGGGGACGGAGTTTTTGATAAACACAAAACGTTCCTTGATGGCCTGAACATGGCCCGCAGCGTGATCACTGGCCGTGGTGGCGCTTGGGTACTCATGCCACCCTACCTGCTTTTCTATCCTGATAAGAATGGCGATGATGTTCCCGATGGAGACCCTGAAGTCCATCTATCCGGTTTCGGTTTGGAAGACACACACTCAGGCGCCAACAGCCTGCGTTGGGGCCCTGATGGTTGGATTTATGGAGCACACGGCAGCACGTGCACAGCAGAGATTCAGGGTATCAAGTTCCTGGGCCAAGCCATCTGGCGTTATCATCCTCCAACCAAACGTTTTGAGGTTTTTGCTGAAGGCGGAGGCAACACCTATTGTCTGGATTTTGACAGCCAGGGCCGGACTTTCTCCGGGACCAATTATGGCGATACGCGCGGTGTACATTACCCACAAGGCGGCTGTTTCATAAAGAACTGGGGCAAGCACGGCCCCCTCATTAACCCCTACTCCTTCGGATTCTATCAGCACATGGAGCACGAGGGCTACAAACCCCGCTTTGCCCAGTCAATGATTGTCTATGAAGGTGGTGCGCTCCCTGATTATGAGAGCCATGTCATCGCCGGCATGGCGTTGGTCAACCGGGTGCAAGCCAGCAAACTGTACCCGGACACCTCGACTTTCAGGACAATCGACACACCTCCAATGGTTACAACAAATGATCGTTGGTTCCGGATCGTCGATACCAAAGCTGGCCCGGATGGGGCGGTTTATTTTGCCGACTGGTACGATAGCCGCCTGAGCCATCTGGATCCACGTGACACCTGGCACAAGAACAGTGGCCGTATTTACCGAATGCATGCAGAAGACGCCAAACCCATCAAAGCATTCAATCTCGGCAAACTCTCCAGCGGCGAACTCATCAACGTGTTGAAACACCCCAACAAGTGGCATCGCCAAACCGCACAGCGATTATTGGCTGACCGACGCGACAAGTCCATCGTCCCGCGCCTCACCAGTCTCATGATGAAAGGTGATGGCCAGTTCGCGCTGGAATGTTTCTGGGCCATCAACCATTGCGGCGGCTTTGATACCCGACTCGCTGAACATACACTGCGCCATTCACACCCCTTCATCCGTCACTGGACCATCCGGCTCCTCGGTGACGACCACCTCATGACAGCCACACTACGCCGGGAGCTCATCTTGCTGGCTAAAAATGAAGCCAACCCTGAGGTGCGTAGCTGCCTCGCCGCTTCCTGCAAACGCTGGAAGGCCAGTGACAGCTTCCCTATCCTTACCCAGCTCATCAGACGCAGTGAAGACGTGACAGACAAACACATCCCGCTCCTCCTCTGGTGGGCGATTGAAAACAAAGCCATCAGCAACCGAACTGGAATCATTGATCTACTTAATGACAAGGCCCTTTGGAAAACGGCCATGATGCAGAAACACCTCATCAGCCGAATCGGCCAGCGCTACACGGCCCAACGTACAGCGGATAATTTATCCACCGCCGCCAAACTGCTGGCGCTTGCCCCGGGCGATGCCGACAAGGATTTACTGGTTAATGGCATGGAAGCCGGTCTCAAGGGCAACGCGGTAAAAAACACGCCCAAGACATTACAAGACGAGGTGGGAAAATTATGGAAAAGCCGGCCTCACACTCCAAAGCTTATCAGCTTTGCGACGCGGCTGGGGCTGCCCGCGGCAATGAAAGAAGCCGTGGCACGGGTCAAGAACCCAAAAACCTCAGCCAACGAACGCCGCGAACTAACCCAATTACTTTCCGAACGTCGGGGTACGGACGCACTGAATCTATTGGTCGGCCAGTTCGAAAACGAAACAAGCGGCAGTCGCAGAATTGAGGTCATGAACGCGCTGCAACGATACGAGGACGACACGGTGGCAAAGGCCCTCCTCAAACACTATCCAACCATGAACCAGCGCGAGAAGGAAACTGCCCAGAATATCCTGAGTAGCCGGGCAGAATGGTCGGTTTCGTTCCTGAACGCTGTTGAAAAAGGTTCCATCAAACGCGAGGACGTGCGACCCGCCAGCGTTTTGGCGATGCAGAACCACAAGCAGAAGAATATTGATAAGCTGGTCCATAAACACTGGGGGCAACTGCGTCAAAGCTCTGAAGCAAAGCAGAAACGCATTGAGGCTGTGTCCGCCCTGATTGCCGGAAAAAAGGGTGATGCCAAAAAAGGTCAGCAGGTCTTCGCTTTGGCTTGTGCGGCGTGCCACCGCTACAAGGGCAAAGGCGGGAATATTGGGCCAAACCTTGATGCGTATCAGTTGAACAATCCCGGATTCCTTATCCCCGCAGTGGTCGATCCGAGCCTGGGTATTCGCGAGGAATATGCCGGCTTCAATGTAACAACCAAGGACAACCAACTCCTCACCGGTTTCATTGCGCAGAACGCGCCGCAGTTCATCGTGCTGCGTGATCTCGCCCAAAACTCCATCACCCTGCCGCGCAACGAAATCAAGAACCTCCAAGCCATGCCCGTGTCACTCATGCCCGAAGGTTTGCTCGACGCACTCACGCCACAACAAGTACAGGACCTGTTTGCCTATTTAATGGGCCAGTAGCCCCTTAAACCCACTTGCCACCGTGTGAGCCCTTCGGTAGATTCCCCCACTCTCTCATGGCATATATTAACGGGAATTACCTAAAATTGCAGGCCGGCTATCTCTTTCCAGAAATTGGTCGACGCGTAAATGAATTTTCACAAACCAACCCCGATGCCGCAGCGCGCCTGATTCGCTGTGGGATTGGTGATGTAACCGAGCCTTTACCCCCGGCCTGTATCGAGGCTTTTCACGAGGCCATTGACGAGATGGCCAACCGCGAAACCTTCAAAGGATACGGCCCTGAACTGGGCTACGATTTTTTGCGCGAAGCCATAGCCGAAAACGATTTTTCTAGCCGCGGCATAAACGTAGATGCCAATGAAATTTTTGTCTCCGATGGCGCCAAGTGCGACACGGCCAATATTCTCGATATTCTGGGCCATCAAAACCGAATCGCGATCACTGACCCGGTCTATCCGGTCTATCTCGACACCAACGTCATGGCCGGACACACAGGAGAGGCAAACGATTCAGGCCAATACGAAGGCATCATTTACCTGCCCTGTACCGCAGAGAATAACTTCGTCCCGGCGTTCCCCGGAACAAAAGCCGATGTCATCTACCTTTGCTATCCAAACAACCCTACTGGAGCCACAGCCACAAAGGAACAGCTTGCCAACTGGGTCAGTTATGCCAAAGAAAATGATTCCATCATTTTATACGATGCGGCCTACGAAGCTTTCATTCAAGACGCTGAGGTGCCCCGTTCGATCTATGAAATTGATGGTGCCCGAGAATGTGCCATTGAATTTCGTAGTTTTTCCAAGAACGCAGGATTCACGGGAACCCGCTGTGCCTTCACCGTGATCCCCAAGGAATTATCAGCCAACGATGCTGAAGGCAATGAGCACGGTTTACACGGTCTATGGGCACGCCGCATGGCCACCAAGTTTAACGGCACCAGTTACCCCATCCAAAAGGCTGCTACTGCCGTTTACTGCAATGAAGGTAAAGCACAGGTCGCCGGACTGGTTTCCCATTACATGGGCAACGCAAAGATCCTGCGGGAAGCCGCAACTGCTTCCGGCCTGGAGGTATACGGTGGAACCAACGCGCCCTATATCTGGATTAAAACGCCCAACTCAACCCCCAGTTGGGACATTTTTGATAAGGTTCTCAACGAGGCCTCGGTGGTTATCACCCCCGGCGCCGGATTTGGAGCCGCCGGTGAAGGTTACTTCCGGATCAGTGCCTTTAACAGCCGTTCAAACGCTGAAGAAGTTGCCCAACGCTTAAGCGAGATTAACTGGTAACCCTAGGGGACAACGACCTCCGGGGAGAGCCTATAACAGGCTATGTGATCAGCCTTTCGAAGGTAGAGTTTTCCTCCACTTATCACCGGTGAAGGACACCACATTGATTTCACACGCGCCCTTGTCACCTCCTGATGTGCTTTTGGCGAAGCTTCCAGCATCACCAATTCGCTACCTTTCTTTTCCATCACGATAAACTTACCATCAGCAACCAAAGGTGAGGAAATCGTGCTCTGACGCTTCTCGCGCCACTTAACCTTGCCGGAAACCAATTCCACACACATCTGATTTTCTCCGCCGGAAAAATATACGTGCGACTTGTAGATCACCGGAGAGGACTGTGTCCGGCGCGCATTCAAGGCATGATTCCAAATCCGCTTTGCCCCATTATTGGACAGCTTATAAGCCGCCAGACCGATCTTTGAATCCCTTGAATACGCGACCAACCAGTCACCGGAGACCACGGGGGTTGATTCCCCTCCCCCCTGTGTCTCCCAAAGAATTCGACCGCTTGAAGGATCCAGACACACTATACTACTACGACCACTCACAATGAGACGGTTCTTTCCATTATCATTCCAGACGATCGGTGATGAATTTGTCGCAGACAATTTTTCTGCGCGCCACAGTTCCCTTCCGGTATCAGCGTCCAGAGCGAGCAAACGCCCGGCCATAATAATGGCTTTGCCATCAGTAACCAAAAACGAGGAAGCGGTTCCTTTGCTGGGCAATTCCGATGCCCAAATTGACTTTCCGCTAACTGCATCCACACAATAGGCATGAGTACTCCCTGCAGCATAAACCTTCCCGCTGACCACACAGGGCGTACTCGATGACTTTCGCCCCGTTGGTTTACCTGGAGCTTCAGTGCGCCAGATAGTTTCACCATTATTTCCATTAATACAAACCACCACATCCTTGGCCGCCCGAACAGAAGCCGGGATCACCTTGATAATTTGGCTGGCGGTAAATTCCTCAAACCCTTCTGCCTCGATCCATTTGATCAAGGCCGTCTCATTCTCAAATATTGTCCCGGATTTTTTTGACACCTTCTTCAGGTCCCCGTAAGCAATAGCTGACCTGCCCTTTTTGAAACGACCCCTAATCCAGCTGCCAATACTGTCCTGTTGCTGCTTGTTCAGATTTTCCTTAAGCCATTTTTCTATCCAGTCATCGAGCTGGGATCCTCGAAACCGCGGGTTGAGTTCCAGTCGCGCCTTTTCCATTTTTTCTGCCAATGCGTCATCCAGATTCCGGTAACCCAGCTTACGGACAATCAACTCATTAATTTCCCGCTTCTCTGAAGGAATATCGAAGTGCCATACAACCCCCATATAGATACGGTTATTTGAAACCACCAGGCTACCGTGCCCTCCATCATCATTACTGGGAATCATCTCGCTTCGCCAGAGCTGCTGTGGCCCATCAGCAGGCAACTGAGTTAACAGGGCAACATTATCCCTTACCACACCATTACGATCGCCCCCACGCCACTGATTCCAATCGGCCGCACTCAAGGAGATCCCCATCACCACAAAAAACCCTACAGATTGTTTCACGGGGAAATGAATTAGCTGAAGTAAGACCTTGATTCAATTTCAAAACAATTGGCGTTTGATTTTTGACCCGCTCCCACTAGCCTTTTACCGTGGATCCATTCCTGCTGCTTTTGATCGGATTAGGCACTGTACTGGGTGGCATTCTCCTGCTTCGATTACACCCATTCCTGGCGCTCTTTACTGCTGCACTCCTCGTTTCAGCCATTACGCCCAACCAACAGGTCACCGAAGCTCTCACGACCAAATATGCAAATGAACAAATTAAAGACAGGGAAAGCAAAGGTAAAAAACTTGATGCGACTGAACGCAAAAATATCCATCACAACCAACGGGCCAAGGCAGAGAGCTACACCAAGAAAACCCCCATTAAACGTATCACGACTGAGTTCGGGGTTACCTGCGGTAAAATCGGAATTGTCATTGCCCTGGCCTGCCTGATCGGCCGCTGCCTGCTTGCCAGCGGGGCAGCCGACCGGATCGTACGGACAGCCCTGGGGTTGGTCGGCGAAAAAGGCGCTCCCATTGCTTTTCTAGCCAGTGGATTTACCCTTGGAATCCCGGTTTTTTTTGACAGCCTCTTCCTCCTGGCCATTCCTTTAGCCAAGGCAATGTGGCTCAAGCTCCGGAAGAATTATTTACTGCTAATTGTTGCCCTAATAGCCGGAGGCGCCATGACTCATTCACTGGTGCCTCCTACTCCCGGACCTCTGTATGTTGCAGGTGCCTTGAATATCGACCTGGGCACAATGATTATTGCCGGCCTGATCGTCGGACTCTTTACCTCCGGGGCCGGTTACCTCTACGGTGTGTGGCTAAACCAAAGGATCGACATTCCTTTCCGGGAAACCCCTGAATCCATCGCGAATCTGGAGACCTTATCGGAGAAGAAAACCGAGGATCTCCCATCTTTATTTGTCTCACTACTGCCAATCGTCCTGCCTGTAGCCTTGATTGCGGGGGCCACCCTTCTCACTCAGGTTGAGGGCCAAAGCAGTCTGAAACATTTCTTTTCACTTGTTGGCGACAAGAATATAGCCCTGGCTATCTCTGCTGCAATTGCCATCTACACACTGGCCACCCGACTCGAGGATAAAAAGAAATTGGGCGAACAAATGCAGGCTGCCCTTGGTGAAGCGGGCCTCATTATTCTCATTTGCTGTGCTGGCGGCGCATTTGGCAGCATCCTTCTGCAAACAGGCATCGGACCACACCTGCAATCGAAGGTCGGCAACGATATCGATCCTATTTGGCTGCTGCCATTGGCCTTCATTGTCACCACCGCCATTCGTGCTGCACAAGGCTCAGCCACCGTGGCGATGATCACTGCTGTCGGTATTGTAGGCGGATTTGCCACAATGAAGCTGGGGTATCACCCTGTATATCTTGCCCTGGCCATTGGGTGCGGCTCCAAACCATTGCCCTGGATGAATGACAGTGGATTCTGGGTGATCAGTAAAATGAGCGGGATGACTGAAAAGGAAACCCTCCAAACCTTCACCGCCTGTCTTTCAATCATGGGGCTGGTTGGTATCATTGTCACCATGATCGGAGCCAAACTCCTTCCTTTAGCCTCATGAAACACCTGATTCCATTACTTTACATCGGCCTAACCTTAAATGCCGCTGAAACCTTCGACACCGTTATTGCCAATGGACGCGTGATGGATCCACAAACAGGTCTGGACGCCATTCGGCATGTCGGCATTTCCAAGGGTACCATCAGCGCCATTTCAAAAGACCCACTCAAGGGCAGGATAACCATCAACGGCAAGGGACTGGTGGTGGCACCGGGAATTATTGACATGCATCAGCACGGCCAAACCCCTGAGGATTATCCCTATAAAGCGATGGATGGAGTAACAACGGCATTGGAACTGGAGGTAGGCACAGCCGATGTAGATTTGTGGTACAAAATACGGAAGGGAAAGACACCGATCAACTTTGGCGTCAGTGTCGGGCACATACCGGTGCGCATTAGTGTGATGGGTGATCAGCCGGCATTTCTTCCTCCGGCCGATTCCCGGGGTGCAAAACAACGCGCAACCCCAAAGCAAATAGAAGAGATCAAGAAGAAGATTGAACACGGCCTGCGACGCGGCGCAGTGGCAGTGGGTTTTGGCCTGCAGTACACCCCGGAAGCAACCCAACTGGAGGCCCTGGAAGTGTTTCGGGTGGCAGGCAAATACAACGCCTCCTGCCACGTGCATATGCGCAGCAAGGGGCATTCCTCAGGACTGAATATCTACACGGCCCTCCAGGAAGTCATCGCCCTATCGGCGATCAGTGGCGCCCCGGGTCACGTGGTGCATATCCAGAGCACCGGCAACCTCACCACACCTCAATTAATCGAGATGATTGCCGGCGCACAAAAACGCGGGCTGGATGTCACCTGTGAAGTGTATCCCTACACCGCAGGCATGACCGACATCAAGTCAGCCATCTTCGACTCCGGCTGGCAGGAGCGCGCCAAGATCACCTACAATAACCTACAGTGGGTCGCCACCGGGGAACGGTTGACAAAGGATACTTTTGAAAAATACCGCAAGGAAGGCGGCAAGGTAATTGTACATGCCAATCCAGAAAGCCTCGTGCGCAAGGTGGTGAGCCACCCCATTACCATGATCGCCAGTGACGGCTTCAAGGGGCACCCGCGCAATACCGGTTGCTTCTCGCGCATCCTGGGCAAGTACGTGCGGGAAAATCAGGATCTGTCCCTGATGCTGGCTCTCAAGAAGTGTTCCTACTGGCCGGCCAGGCGGCTGGAAAAGTGCGCCCCCGCCTTCCGCAAAAAAGGTCGCCTGCAAGTTGGCGCGGATGCGGACCTGATTGTGTTTGATGCGGGAAAGATCATCGACCAATCAACCTTCACAAACGCCGCACAATACTCCAGCGGCATCAAGTACACGTTAATCAATGGCGTGGCTGTGGTGAAAGAGGGTAAATTCCAGAAGAACACCTTTCCCGGCCGGGCCGCGCGCGGGCAGGTTCGCTGATCATTTCTTTTGGTCCTGCAGGTTCACTTTCG
>JASLKQ010000039.1 GCA_030747505.1 Verrucomicrobiota bacterium
GAATTCACAACACCTTTTCCCTGCAGACATTTCAGGCCGACCTCAATCACACTCCACTTGGAACTGTCCACCATGACCGGTACCCGCGAAATATCCGGATCAGCCGCGAGTAAATTCAGGAAACGCCGCATGCAATCCACTGCATCAAGCAAACCTTCATCGAAACATACGTCGATGATATTCGCCCCGTTTTCCACCTGTTGCCGCGCCAAGGTCAGTGCTGCTTCAAAGTCCCCCTCCTTGATGAGTTTCCTGAACTTTGGTGAACCCATTACGTTGGTACGCTCTCCAACCATAGTGAGTTGCCCCGTACGATCTCCGACTTCATGCGACTCCAGCCCACTGAGGCATAAGGACGTTTTGCGCGACTGCGGCTCACGCGGCTTCACCTCACTCAGCATCTCGACGATTGCCTTCAGATGCTCGGGCGTTGTGCCGCAACAACCACCCGCCACATTCAATAGCCCCTGATCAGCCAAGTCACGTAATGCCGTCGCAGTATCTTCGGGCCGCTCGTCGTAACCCGTGTCGGCCAGCGGATTGGGCAATCCAGCATTCGGATAACAGTGTACAAACGTGTCCGCGATGCGTGACAACTCACGGATGTACGGTGCCATCTCATTCGCCCCCAGCGCGCAATTGATGCCCACAGTAAAAGGCTTGGCATGGGCGATGGAATTCCAGAACGCCTCGGTTGTTTGCCCGGACAGGGTGCGGCCGGATGCGTCGGTAATGGTTACTGAAACCATTACCGGCAATCGCTCGCCTATGTCCTCAAACACCTGTTCGATGGCAAAGAGCGCCGCCTTGAGGTTGAGCGTGTCGAAAGTCGTCTCTGGCAGCAGGATATCCACGCCACCTTCAATGAGCCCTTCAACTTGCTCTCGATAAACCTCCACCAATTCATCAAAGCTCACCGCACGAAAACCCGGATCATTCACATCCGGCGAAATGGATGCGGTGCGATTGGTCGGCCCAATCGCCCCGGCCACGTACCGTTTGTGCGAAGAATCCTTCTCCATTGCATCATCCACTGCCCCGCGAGCAATTCTGGCCGCAGCCACATTCAGTTCCCGCGCAATTTCCTCCAGACCATAGTCAGCCATCCCGATCCGGGTAGCACTGAAAGTGTTGGTCTCAATGATATCTGAACCTGCAGCGAGAAACTCCGAATGAATGCCACGAATAATTTCGGGCTTGGTCAATACAAGCAGATCGTTGTTCCCCTTAAGGTCTTTGGAATGATCGACAAAACGTTCCCCCCGAAAATCCAACTCCTCCAGCGCATGGGCCTGCACCATCGTCCCCAGAGCCCCATCCAGAAACAGAATGCGCTTGGCAAGCTGCTCTCGCAGTTCCGAAAAAATGGGCTTCTCGACCATACTTGATCCAAGTTACCCAACCGAAACAGCTAGTCAACTTTAAAATCAATATATCCGGATATGTTGATTTGTTAATGTATTATTTTAATCAATACTCACTGTGCTTTTTTTCAATTTTCGAAATAGCAAAAAATGCGCTACTCTGTGGGCGTGGAAGACTTTCTTTGTCCATTAATACTGCTCGGGCTCCTATTCACTCCAATAATCATTATATTTAATCGCCTGGAGAAGGTCGAATCTGATCATGAAAAACAGCAGAAAAGGTGGTTGGATCTGGAACAACGACTTGCCAATTTGGAGTCGGGCGCAACACACGAAAAAACCGAGAAATCCAAACCCGAAGAAACGGATTTACCACCAATATTGGAACCTCAAAAACCTTCAGTTGGAGTTCCATCAGTCATGCAAAGCCCCAAGGAACCGAAGACATCCAAAGGACCTCTTGTGGTTTCGAAAAAGGCTTGGGAGTACCCTCAAAAAACAGAAAGCAGCTCCGATCCGATTCCCGAAGAGGAACCATCCTCTCCGACAACTGAAATCGAGGAGAAAACAGTCCCACAGCCCCCTGTTCCCGAAATCGTTTCAGCCCAAAAGCAAGGGGAACCTCAATCTAGTACCCCTTTGCCAGCACCTCTATCGCCAGAACCAACCCCTAAACAACCGGAGGAAAAAACGTCTTTTGAACTTCAACTCGGCAAGGTTTGGTTTGTTCGAATTGGTGTGGTGATGGTGCTCACTGGCCTAGCCTATCTCGCACACATGGGCTACAAGGGCCTCGCGATTGAAATCCGGCCTTACCTTAATGCCTCCCTGCTCTATCTGATCAGTTTTGCCATGATGAGTGCTGGACTCTTCCTTCATCGCCGGTTTGAGTTCCTGAAAAATTACTCGGAAGTACTCACCGGGGGCGGTATGGCGGCAGTCTATTTTTCCACCTACGCACTGTTCTTCGTAGATGCCCCCGTTTTAGGTCTGATTAAATCTCCAATCATAGCCGGTCAATTATTGGCCGCTTGGGCAGTATTTATTATATGGTTTGCCTCACGGAAAAAATCCGAAGTCATGGCGCTATTCGCGGTGGCGGGCGCGTACTATGCCTCCTATGTACCCCTGATTCATGAACCAGACCAAAGCGATGTAATATTCACATTTGCCTCTAACGCCGCTTTGGCCCTGACGACACTTTTCTTTCTCATTAAAAATCGTTGGGCCAATCTTTCGTTTTTAGCACTACTCACTTCCTATGGAGGATTTGCCTATTGGCGGTTTCGCCACGCAGTGGGTGATTCAATGGATTTCTGGCAGGATGCCACCTTCCTTGGCATCTACTGGCTCATTTTTACGGCGGCAGGATTCCTTTCACGTAACGATCAACTGGACGCTGCCAAACGTGCCACATTCGTGAATCTAAACAACGGAGCCTTCTTTGGACTGATGACCATTGTGATGCTGCAGGTGCCTGAGTTACGCAGTGATTACTGGATGCTGCCCCTTATATTTAGCGGGATCACACTGGGCCTTTACTTCGCTGCAACAAAACTTCTTCCCTCAGAAAAGTTGTTTGGCGAAATAATGTTGGGTAAATCCGCCCTGCTCGCAACCCTCGCGATCATGACCTACAAAGATGTGGGGGAATACCGCGCATTACTACTGGCTGCTGAAAGCGTCATGATTCTCTTCTTTGGATTGCGAACCAAAAACCGACTTCTGCATGGAGCTTCAGCAATTATCGCTAGTATCGGCGTAGTTTTTGTACTGCAGATATTTATCGATACGGTAAAAGACACCCACTGGCATTATTACGCACCTACATTACGACTGGGAATATTTTTCAGCCTCCTGATGCTGGGAGCGGGAGTGATAGCTGAAAAATTTAAGGACGATTATGATAAAAAAAATCCTTTGCAGGCATTACCCAGCTTTTTCACGGTCATCGGTTTTCTAACCGGCTTGGGCACATGTTGTGTCACTGCCATTGAAGACCATCCCGCCATTACTGGACTGGCGTTGACATGCTTTGGTTTGGCCGCACTCGCCGTCAGTCGAGTAATCAGAATTGGCGCCGTATTCATTTTTTCCAAAGTCTATATGATTTCCGGGTTTCTCCTTTGGCTCTGGGTCGCCTTTAATAAGAGTAACGCAATGGATTATTGGCAGGCTCCTCTCATGCTCGTTTTCGCCGCAATAGCCCAACAATTACACCAGAGATATGAGAATACGGACGATCCGCAACCGGGGCTTTGGACCGAATTTAATAATAACGTGGCTGAGATTATCTACACCGGCTTCATGGGCGTAATTACGGTGGCATGGATACTTCGACTGCTCGATTTCGAATTTTTGAATTTCCCGCTTACCCTGACCGGTGTGGGCATCGCCTTCATTGTCTACGCCTATTCCTTGCGCAGTCCTCATTCATATGCCCTCAGTCAAGTGATGCTATTTTTCTCAGTCTGCTTAGTGAGCCTGCAATTAATCATGCCCGTTAATAACCATATTTGGGGAGTCTCACTCATTCCGGCTGTAATCGCCCTTGGAATGGGTGCTCTACTCCAACACAAGCCCGATATCCTGACTGACAGACTGCATACTCGCGAGACTGATATCAAATTAAACAGTGGAGTCATGCAAATCGCCGCCAATTTATGCGGGCTGGTCGTGGCATTGAAGTTCATCCCCGAAGAATACAAATTATGGGTCCTGCCTCTTATTGGGGTTGCCCTCAGCGTGGCATATCTCCAAATCAAACTCATACCTTCCATCATTGCAGTTCAGGCATTTATTATTACCTCGGCCCTCATGGCACCGCTCAAGTTGTTTGTCCCTCAGCCAGAAATGTGGTCAACACTTTTCCCAGTAGTGGTAATGCTCGGCATGAGCCATTTCCTGATGGCTTCCAGCGAACTGATAAAGGACGAAAAACACCCGTTACGAAAACTGGGCAAAGGAGGAACTCAGCTCTATTTTTTCTATGGCTGGACCTTGTGCCTTGTTTGGGGAATCAAGTTCGTGCCTGAGAATTTCCTTTTCCTCGTATTTACCGTTGTCTCAATTGCCCATGGTCTCGCCCATCAAAGACGAGAACGAAATGAACGACTCATTGTTGCCGGCGCATTTCTCCTTGCTGGCATTATTGGATTCTGGATCCACGCGGCTTTGAACTGGGATAGCCCCCGACTAGCCGATGGTCTAGCTCTAACCATATTACTGGGGGTTCATACCGCATGGCGGAAGATAACCAGAGATAATCAAATACAACCCGAGGTGAATTTGGCCGTCATTATTTTAATCAATCTAAGTCTATGGGTTTGGACCTCAAGCGTGATACCCGGAGACTGGGACATCATTGGTTGGGGAGCTCTCGCTTTTGTGCTGATCGGCCTTGGATTATGGACCCTAGAGAGGGTCCACCGGCTCTTCGGTCTGGTCATCCTGTTAACTTCCATATCTAACCTGGTATTTATTGCCTACAGCAAACTGGATGGGTCCATCCGTATCCTAACCTTTATGGGGATGGGGGTAATCCTGATTATCCTTGGAGGCCTGTACCACAAGTATCAGGAAAAGCTGAAGGAACTGCTCTAGAAAACATTAGGGCTTCTTTGTTTTCAGGATTGGCTGAAGCAAGGTCCGGTAGTTTTCGCCCAAGATCAGTTTTTTGTCGCCGGCAGATATGTTGGCGGCGGTGATTTTGGAGAGTTCGGTGCCGAGTGAGCGCGAAGGGAGATGACTTCCAAAGATAATCCGGCGCGGGCCGAGTTCACGCACAGCCATCTCGATGAAGCCGGCGGTGGCATCAAAGCCGGAGGTTTCCACCAGAATATTGGAAGAGGTACGAACCGCACGAATTCCACGCTGCCATTCGCCCCCGGCGTGGGCGCAGACAAACTGTTGTTCCGGGAAACGTGCTGCAAGTTCGGCCAATTCGGAAGGGGTCGATTCACCGGGACCCTGCTTGCCGCCGGTCTTGAACCAAGTGTGCTGCATGATAACGCCCTTTAGCTCAGCAATACGTTTCACAAGGGGTTCGCAATTACGATGTGTGCAGGCGAGTGCCCCGGGTCCGCTACCGGGAAAGTAGACCCCCAGCATGGGCCCATCGCGTAGCCAGCGGTTGAGAGCATCGAGCGAGGCACCGACGTCGTTGGCGTTGAGTTGAATCATGCTCAGCAGCATTTTTGGCCAGCGCTTTAGCGGCCGCAGGACGAGGTCCGCCTTGGCGCGCGTGGCTTTTTCAAACGCTGGATCATTGGTGGTGCCAATACCAACATGTGGAAAGTAACAGAGTTTTTCGAAGTGTCCCTTGCCTGTGGCGGGCAGCGAGCGTTCGATGTCGGCTATCAGTCGGTCGCCACCATTGGGACCGGGGTGCGAGTGGGACGGGGTAAAGTAGGAATCCCATATACGGTAGGATTTCAGTTCACGCGACGTGGGGAGGCCAAGTTGGAGATCGGCTGGAGTCATGCCCTTAACAATGTCTGGGCATTACCGGCAAGGAGAAGGCGTAGGTCTTTTTCATCAAGACGGTTGGATTCGTGGGTGCGAATGAGCGCAGCCTCAGGGATGAGTAGTGGAGCGTGGGTGCCAAAGAGGACGCGTCCACGGGGCATTTTCCCAAGAAGCGTGGGCACGCCATCGGTGCCTTCCACGCGGGCGGTATCGAGATACACGCCGGGGATTTTTGACAAAGAGTCTATCTGGACCCTCTTGGGGCGAAGGTTGAGCAACTGAACCCGCGCACCGGGATGGTCGCGCATTAACCTGGGCAGTAGAGCAAGATCCATATCCTGCACACGCATGCGCGAATGTTGGGTGCGAGGATCTTCCATGGCGACTGCAATCTGAATAAAAAGCCCGGTCTTGGTGACCTGCTCGAGCACCTGGGCGAAAGTCCGGTCTGCCAGTGTATATCCGTGATAGCCGGGGTGTAATCGGATGCCCGGCATTTTGTGTTCCCTAAAACAACGAGACAGATCTCCCCGCCAGTTCGGCAAAGTCGGGTTAATGGAGCCAATGGGTGTCAGTTCGGGATATTTCGCACATTCAGCCGCCAAGTGACCGTTCACGCTGCTTAGATCACGATGAAGAATGGCCTCCAGACTTCCGGCCCATCCTTGGGTGATACCAAGAGCACGCATCTTCCTGATGAGTAAAGCAGTGCCATCGAGAGGAAGACGGCGAAAGGGCCATTGGAACAGGCTGAGATTGGTATCAATGATATTAAATTGAGGGGCCTCCTTGGCGGAGATTCCGACCACACCAGCAGTCAAGATTGTAGCCGCGCTGCCCTTCAAGAGTTCACGGCGGTTCATCATGCAATAATTTCTTTTAATACCCGTGGGTGGTCAAATTCAGTCAGTCGCTCCTCAAGACTGCTGCGGGTGAAAAACAGCTTTTGATGGTGTAATCCCAGTAAATGCAAAACCGTGGCATGAAAATCGTGGACACTTACCGGATCACCTACTGCCTGGTGACCGAATTCATCGGTTTGACCGTAGGCCATCCCACCGCGGATTCCGCCACCCGCCATCCACGTGGTAAAGGCCTGCATATTGTGATCGCGACCGGTATACACATCACCGGACTTCTGGGATGTCGGTGTGCGACCGAATTCACCACCCCAGATCACCAGTGTGGAATCGAGCAGGCCGCGTTGCTTCAAGTCACGCAACAATCCAGCCACCGGTTTGTCGGTACGCCGACAAACAGCCCGGTGATTATCGGCCAGATCCACATGACTGTCCCAAGGTTGTTCCTCAAGAAAGATTTGCACAAACCGCACACCCCTCTCCACCAGTCTTCTGGCCATCAAGCAACGGCGACCATAGGAATTGGTTGGTTCCTCCCCTATGCCATACAGGGCGCGCGTAGCAGCCGTTTCACGTGAAACATCCAACGATTCACCCGCGGAAAGCTGCATGCGCGCAGCCAGACCATATGACTCAATGCGCGCAGCAAGCTCGGGATAATGAGGCCGATGGGTGCGATGAATTTTATCGAGTTGCTTCAATAAATCCTGAGCCGACTTCGTGGCGGCAGCAGGCTGATTATATTCCGCTTTAAGATTAAGAATAGGCGAGCCGGTGGGACGGAAGGAAGTACCCTGGTAGACGGGGGGCAAAAAACCCGCCGTCCAGTTACGCGCACCGTTTTTGGGCGGGCCAAGCGGATCGTTCAAAACCACGTAGGCCGGCAGGTTTTGATTTTCAGAACCCAAACCATAAGCAGTCCATGCCCCCAACGTGGGATACCCCATAAATAATCGGCCGCTGTGAATCTTATAGAGCGCGTTGTCATGATTGGGATGATCGGTCCACATGGAATTGATGAGGCAAATTTCATCGGACATATGCGCGGTGTGCGGCAAGACATCAGCCATCCATAAACCCGACTGGCCATGCTTGGCAAAGCGGTATTGACCACCCATCATTACGCCGACATGAGTCGTGCTTGTGTTGCCAATTCCTTCCACACTGCCCGGATAAGGCTTGCCATCCATCCGGTTTAAAACGGGTTTTGGATCAAATAAATCCATCTGGCTTGGGCCGCCATTCATGAAGAGCTGAATAACCGATTTTGCCCGGGCCGGATGATGGCTGCGCTTGGGTTTCAGGTTATAAGGCTCCTGAGGAGCTTGGGCCAGAGCTTCAGTTCCTCCAAAGAAATCGTTACACAATAGTTGCGTCAATGCCCCTCCAAGCAATCCATCCCGTGTGCGCGAAAAAAAATCGCGTCGGCTGAAGGAAAATTGTTTCCGGGGATTCATTGGGTCTAATCGATGTAAAGGAATGCTGCGGAGTTTAGTATGGTATGGCAATAGGTTTCCAATGCCCTGACCGAATCATCATCCCAATCTTGCCGGAGTTTTTTCAGGGCACTGATCCCCAGCTGTTTCTCGACTGCACTCGGTGAACGACTCAAGGCAAAACGATAAACGAGTTCCACATGATCCCCAGCATCTCCGCTACGAGTCAACTTTCCTACGCGAGCTGCAAAGGTGGCAGACAACTCCCTGACATGAGCATTATTCATCATCATCAAGGGCTGGGTTGGGACCGTGGATACATTACGCTCAACACAATTGGGTCCCATCACCGGATAATCGAAAGTATCCATAAAGGAGGGAATCTCCGTGCGACGGTAGCGCAAATAAATACTGCGCCGCCAGCGACCGTTTTCTGTTGAACCCACACTAACAAGGCCCTGCCGATTCACTCTCACCGCATCGGGTGGGCCACCACGTTGGTTCTCAAGACTTCCGGAAATAAATAAAATAGAATCACGCAAAGCCTCTGCGTCCATGCGTTTAATTGGCATGTGAGACAACAGGCGGTTCTGAGGGTCTGTTTTAAGATGCAGATCCCTCACGTGACTGGATTGCCGGTAGGTACGGCTGTTCATGATATGCCGGTGTAGCGTCTTAATGCTCCATCCATCCTGCATAAAACGAATGGCCAGCCAATCGAGCAGCTTAGGATGGGAGGGTTGTTCTCCTTTCACCCCAAAATTTTCAAGCGACCGAACCAGACCTGCACCAAAGTGATGATGCCAAATGCGGTTAACCAGCACCCGGGCTGTCAAAGGGTGCTCTGACTGGGTAAGCCAGCGGGCCAAGGCCAAACGGCGACCGGTCTTGGGAGTTCCTTCAGGGAATGGCTTCTCCACCACAAAAGGGGTACGACCATCGGTAAGCACCGAGGGAACTCCCGGCCCCACGAGTTTCCCAGGCTTATTGTGTTCGCCTCGCCGGAGAATATAGGTGGGCGAAGGTCGGCCGCGATCCCATAACGCGCGAATGGCATCTGGCGGTGCCAGTTGGCGTTGAAGGACTGCTATTTCCCGTTCAAGATTTGAGACGACCAAACGTGCGGCCTGAACCGACTTGGATTGTCCATCCTGCGGCAACACCTCGACGCGCTGAAGTCTTTCGACCAACAAACGTTGTTTCAAGGTGCGCGTGTTATCAGCCTTGCGTAATGCAGTCAGCGTTGCGGCACGATCATCCTCAGATTGCCGGGGATAGTGTTGGCGCAGTAATTCCAATCGCACTGTGTTTGAGGCTTCTTTCAACTGTTGATCCAGTGCTTTTAGCTTCTTTTCAAGAGGTGGATTTACCGACTTGATTCTCTTGAGCTGCTGCGGGGTCGCCACATTGAGGGTGCGGGTTTTAAAGCTAAGCCAATCGTGCTCATCGAAAGCCCCTTGAAAGACCGCCTTTAACCGGTAGAAATCGCGCTGGGGAATCGGATCATATTTATGCGAATGACAGCGGGCACACTCCAAAGTTAGTCCCATTACCCCGGATCCCAACACCTTAAGGGCATCACTAATGACCCCCAACCGCTCGGGCACAAAATTCATAGTACGGGAACCGGTCTGGTCAATCCCCATACGAAGGAACCCCGTAGCCACCAGATTTTCTACCATCGCACCAGTAACTTCCGGAACATTAGCATGATCAATCAACTCATCGCCCGCTATCTGCTCCAGAAGAAACCGATCATAAGGTTTATCCTTGTTAAACGACTCAATGACATAGTCACGGTATTTCCATGCCACCTGCCGCACCGGATCAGCAGAAACGCCTCCTTCTGAATCCGCATAGCCGGCCAAATCCAGCCAGTACCGGCCCCAGCGCTCTCCATAATGCGGGGAAGCCAATAAATGATCGATCATTTTGGAGTACCACTGCGAATCATCGCTTGCTGACCACATATTCAGCTCAGTTAGACTGGGCGGCAATCCGATCAAATCCAAGTAAGCGCGGCGAATGAGTGTAGACCGATTCGCTTCAGGAGAAAAAGAAAGCCCGTTGACCTCCAATTTCTCCGCAATAAATCCATCAATGGTGTGGCCTTCGAGAACCGCTTTAGGGGGTTGAAACGCCCAGTGCTTGCGATCTTCACCGGCAACCAGAAGATCGGGTTGAGTTGTTGCCACATCAGCCAACCCCGGTTCCTCCGGAGCACCCGCAGCAATCCATTTACGCAAAGTCCCAAGTTCAGTAGAACTAGGCCGCTGAACAAAATATTTTAACAGCAGACCGCTGGGAGGACAGGCCTGGTTTTCAATACGTTGAATCAATAAACTGGCTTCAGGCTTGCCTGCGATTAGTGCCGCCCCGCTCTTTCCGCCTTTTTGCATCCCCTTTGGCGTACGTAAATCGAGCCCACCCATTTGCTCCTGAGCCCCATGGCAGGCGGTACAACGCAACAACACAATCGGCAGCACGTCATGCTGGTTAATTTTCTTTTTATGCACCGGCGCATCCTCAGCCGCCTGAACCAAAAAACCAGCCGCAAGAGAGTTCAAGCAGGCAAGAAGACGGATAATCAAATGCTTTTTCTTACGCCAGTTCATGGAAAATTCAGTCGCTACCGGATATGTTAATCAAATAATCGGGTCATGCAACAGAAGTTCAACAGGGTTAAAATCTAACCTATAGAACCCAGCGCAGGACCGACACAGTGGATTTCTCCTCCAGCGTGCTTTCCGGCGGCACATCGACCAGACCGTTGGCCCTGGCTAATGAGCCCAAGGCATGTGATGCCTGCATTCCTGCCGAGTGCGCACGACCTTTGGCATCAACGAACACGCGCATAAAATTACGCCGGTTACCGTGATTAACCAATGGGGCGGTGAGTAGAACCGGATGCGTGGGCAATTTTGTATTGGCTGCGCCGGACATTTTCAGAATTGCAGGCCTCACCAATAGGAGAAAAGTTATAAAAGCCGACACCGGATTACCCGGCAGCCCAAAGAGAAGCCGCTTCTCCAACCGACCGCACACAAAGGGTTTGCCCGGTTTCATTCTAACCTTCCAGAAATCCAGTGTACCGCCAAGTTCCTCGAAGGCAGCTTTCACGTAATCATGTTCGCCCACTGATACGCCGCCGGAGGTTACCACCGCGTCACACTCGGTGAAGGCCGTCTTTAAGGCCGTTACCGTATCATCAAGTGTGTCCGGCACCAGGGGATAAATGCGTGATTGCGCACCTGATGTTTCCACAAGCCGGGCAATCGTTTGCCGGTTGCTCTCAAAAATCTCACCCGGCTCAAGTGTCGCTCCCGCCTCGCGAAGTTCATTGCCCGTGGCCAATAGACCGATGATTGGCCGCTGATGCACACGCACGGTCCCGATTCCGCAGGAACCCAGTAGCGCTAGGTGACTGGGGTTTAGCAACTCGCCCGCGTGCCCGATAAGGTCTCCCTCTCTCACGTCCTCACCTCTCAGGCGCACGTGCTCCAGAGGCTTTACTCCCTCGGTAATCTCAATGGTCTCTCCCTCGACATGCGTGTCCTCCTGCATCACCACGGCATTGGCACCAGCTGGCATGGGTGAACCAGTAAAGATACGTACGCATTGGCCTTTGCCAACTTCGCCTTTAAAAACCGTACCGGCGGGCGCCTCGCCAATGCACTGCAGCCTCGCTCCGGTGAGAGCCTCCGCAGCGCGCACTGCGTATCCGTCCATCGCGGAATTATCGAAGGTGGGCAGATTAATGGGTGCGGTAAGGTCTTCAGCCAAGACGCGGCCGTCGATCTCAGACAGCGCAACGATTTCCTCCCCGGTGGGGTGGATGACATCCAGAATTCGCTGGCTTGCTTCCTCCAACTCAATCATTTGCCGATACAGAATTGGCTGAAGATGGCATCTAGCAGGTCTTCGGTCGAGGTTTTGCCTACCACCTCGCCAACCGCGTTGGCGGCGATGCGCAGGTCCATCGCAATCAATTCCAGTGTTTCACCACCACGCAAGGCGCATAGCGATTTCTCCACTGCTTCCCGCGTGCGCCGCAGGGCGTCCTGATGGCGGGCATTAATCATCACAGGCAACATATCCGCACGAATATCACCTGACCATACAGCAGCACGAATGGCGTCCTTTAAATCCTCGATGCCCATACCGTCAAGGCAGCAGGTCTTGATGGCTTCGCTCAAACCTGAGGAAGAGGGCAGGTCAGATTTATTGGCGATTAAAATACGTTTTTTGTCCTCAGACGCGGTCAAATGCTCCTGATCCTCATCGGTAAGAGGTTGGCTGTCATCAAGCACATGCAGGATGAGTTCGGCCTTGGCAATACTCTCAAGGCTACGACGGATTCCTTCAGCCTCAATGTCATTTACAGATTCACGTAGGCCAGCGGTGTCGATAAAGACCACGGGGATGCCCCGGATGTTCGCGGTTTCCTCGATGGTGTCGCGCGTGGTGCCCGCAGTGGAGGCGACAATGGCGCGGTCGTGGCCGAGCAGTTGGTTGAGCAGGCTGGATTTCCCGGCATTGGGCCGGCCAATGATCGCCGCACGAACTCCGTGTCGAAGGATTTGCCCTTCCCTAGCCGTGGTGAGTAGTTCATCAATGAAAGCAAGGGCATCGTCGAGACGGGCAAGCAGCTGCGCCATCGTGTCGGGCGCAATATCCTCATCGGGGAAATCAATATGTGCCTCGACATGAGCGAGCGTGTGCATGAGATCATCACGAAGCTGATTAATGCGTTGGCTCAACCTGCCGGCAAGCTGTTCATTAGCCGCAGCAAGAGCAAGATCGGTACGCGCATGGATGAGGTCACTGACTGCTTCAGCCTGTGCAAGATCAATGCGTCCATTTAGAAAGGCGCGCCGCGTAAATTCACCCGGCTCAGCACTACGCGCACCACTGGCCAAAACAGCTTTCAGGACGGCCTGGGTGGCAAGGAGACCCCCGTGGCAGGTGATCTCCACGGTGTCCTCACGCGTGAATGTGCGCGGAGCACGCAGCACCGCCAAGAGCACCTCGTCAATATCACACGCGTCATGAACGATCTGTCCATAGTGCAATGTGTGTGTGGGAGCATCAGTGGGTTTCCTGGAGAGGTTGCCAATCGGCCTGAAGCACTTGTCTGCCACCGGCATTGCATTTGCACCCGAAAGTCGAATGACTGCCAAGCCTCCCTCCCCAAGCGGCGTGGCAATCGCGGCGATGGTATCCTCAGTCATGACCTAATGAGGACATTCTCCCTGCTCAGGATCCTTCCCCTGCAAAAAAAGGCGTGCCTTTAGATAACTTTTCTTGTGCAGATAATGAAGCAGGTCCGGATGTGCATCCTTGGGCATTTGGATGGTCAATTCATCAAGCCGATTAAAGATAGCCATGAGATCAGGCTTGGGCTCCTCATTCACCTGAGCCACTGCCTCCTCCAGCTCTATCAGCGTATCCAAAATGGATTGTTCTGTCTCGGTCACGTGTCTGGAATAACCCAGTGTACCAACAAATCCAAGACCATAGACTTGCGCCATGGCCCCTGCCTCGTGAAACTCTCCGGCGTGGCGAGCAACCAGAAATTCAAACGACCCTACACTCTTGGCATCGAGGGTGGCGGCACCCGCACAGTGGCGTTGATGGTCGATGCAACCGGGCAAACGGTCTTGCGGCGCGAGTTTGGCTCTGGGAATTTGCGGTTACTGGACGAGCGTGGACTGGCCTCATTATTGCGGTCAATCACGCGGGCTTTTCCAAGGCCGGATGCCGTGGGGCTTGGCTTGGCAGGTGCACGCACGAAAGCGGATCAGACACGGGTAAAAGAAGCGTGTGGGAAGATATGGAAGAAGGTTCCCGTTCGCGTGACACACGATCTGGATGTAGCCCTGATGGCTGCCTTCAATCAGCGTGAAAAATCGCCGTACGCTGCTTCAGTTCTGGTTCTTTCCGGCACGGGCTCCTGTTGTTATGGCCGCGCCGCAGATGGTCGCACAGCGAAAATGGGTGGCTGGGGCCACATCCTTGGTGACAAGGGGAGCGGATATGAAATTGGCCTGCGCGGATTAAAGGCGGTGGTCTTTTACCTTGATCGGGATGGGACATGGTCCCAACTGGGTGAACGCCTCCTGGCCGCAACCGGGTGCAATGAGCCTGATGAACTGATTGATTGGGCGGCACTGGCAGATAAGCACACAGTGGCGGCACTGGCAGTGGAGGTATTTGCTGCCAGGAAGAAACGCGATGCTATCGCGCGGGACATCATCGTGGGAGCTGTGTCCTCATTGGCCAAGGATGCCGTAAACTGTGCGCGTAAGCTGGCAGGAAACAAGGAAACCGTGGAGTTTATTTTGGCCGGCGGTGTGTTATTGCAACAGCCGTCGTTTGTGCGTGAAACAGCGGCGGCAATTCGCAAACGTTGGCCAGAGGCAAAAGTCGGCACATTGAGACGCGAGGGCGTATGGGGAGCGGTGACTCTCTGTAAAGATCTGGCTAGGGAAAAAGGAACCGGGCGAGAAAAAGGAGTGAAAGCAAAAGAGATTTTGCCGCTTGCACCGACGGAAAAACGCAACCCGCGTTCGAAAAACCTGGATCAAATGCCGTTAATCGAGGCGGTGGAGTTGATGCTTTCCGAAGAATCACGTGGGGTAAAAGCAGTAAGGAGAGAGGCTCAAAAAATCGTGCGCGTGGTGAGCTGGGTTGCCAAGGCGTTTAAGGAGGGCGGCAGGCTTATTTATGTTGGAGCGGGCACCAGTGGACGACTGGGGGTTCTGGATGCAAGTGAATGCCCACCTACTTTTCGTGCAGAGCCCGGGCAGGTACAGGGCATAATCGCGGGCGGTCCACGTGCTTTAACAAACGCCATTGAAGGAGCCGAAGACGATGCGGATGCCGGTGGGCGAGCAATTCAGTTTCGCGGCGTTACTAAAAAGGACGTGGTCGTGGGTATCGCGGCAAGCGGACGAACTCCATTTGTGTGGGGCGCACTGGAATCCGCTAATAACTGTGGAGCAAAATCAGCCCTTATTTGCTTTAATCCATCGGTGAAACGGCGAGGAGGAACCCCGTCGCTGATCCTAGCCCCAGCTATTGGCTCGGAAGTATTGACCGGGTCAACCCGTTTGAAGGCAGGTACAGCAACCAAGCTGATATTAAACTGCATCACCACATTGGCCATGGTCAAGCTCGGTAAGGTCGCCGGCAATCTGATGGTGGATCTGAATCCGAAAAATGAAAAGCTCCGTGAGCGGGCGATTCGGATTGTAACGACTTTAACTAATGTGAATTCAGAACAGTCCAAAAAAGCACTGGAGCAGGCCAACTGGGTGATAAAGGATGCCTTGGCCAAGCTTGGCCAGTAATCTTCTTACGGTCCTTTTGCTGCTGCGCGAAGAACGCCCACCGACTGGGGACCGACAAGGATTTTCTCTATTACCCCATCCCGATCCAAAACGAAATACGTGGGGAATGACTGAACATCTCCGTAAGGTTCTGCAGGGAGAATAGCTGCCTTACCGACCGGAAACTTGGCCCCGGTTTGTTTGACAAATGCATCAAGGTTGGCACTGGGCTCCTGACTCACCGCCAGAATACGCAAATCGCCCAGTGAAAATTCGTTGTATAGTTGATTCAAGGCCGCCACAGAATTTCGGCAGTCGGGGCTGGCCGATTTAATGAGCACCAGAATGACACGCGTATTCTTGGAATTCTTCAGGCTATAGCCACGACCATCGGTGGCATAAAATTCAACATCCGGTGCATGACGATTCAGATAATCCTCAGTCCAAAGTTGAGTCACAGGATTCAACAAACCACTGAACACATTCTCTCCAATCCCCAGAGCCTCCATCCCAAGACCTTCCTTGGGAGGAGCTTTCCCTTCGGCAATATCCTGTGCTTGCTGCATTATATTGGCTACCTGACCAACACGATCAAAAGCCTCATTTGCATTTTCAACATGCAGGCCAACATTAGCCGCATAGCCGTGTTTCAGGCCGGCCACAATGCTTAAACAAGCAATAAAGGAAAAAAAAGACCCGAAGCTCGCCAGCCAACGGGAAGGAATCACCAACCGGATCCCTGCCTGATAAAGGTGGGTAATACCTTGAATCAAACCGAAAAGCCCCAGGCCCGCACCAATGAAACCAAACCATTGCCCAAAATTGGCAAAGAACATTTTCAGGCCCCGTTCCTTGGTGTCAGCGGTAATAACATCCTGCATCTGACCAAGATTACCCGTCAGTTGCACACTGGATGAATCACCTGGAGTCCAAATTAAACCAGCGTATGCCACCCCTCCTAAAACACAACCAAAGATACCCAGCAATAAACTGGCGAAGGCCTTTCCACAGGGCTTGGGTTGTGTCATAGCATCCGCCGCCGGTAAACCGGCTTCCGCAGGGGCTGGAGGGACCGTATCGGACATGTTCTTCTCGTGACAATGTAGCCTACTCATTACCAATTTGTCGAGGGCACCTCACCAAACGATGTGAAAATTCTTGCGTGTTGACCAAGGAGGCGGGAGGTTTGACCCATGCGTACGGTCATCTACCCCGGCAGCTTCGACCCCCTCACCAACGGTCATCTGGACGTGGTGGAAAGAGCCTCCAAGCTGTTTGACCAAGTCATCGTTGCCGTGGCGAAGAACGATGACAAACGGCCCATGTTTACACAAGCTGAGCGAAAACGACAAATCACAGCAGCAGTAAAAGGTTTACCAAACGTAGAAGTCGCTGCCTTTAATGGCCTCTTGGTGGACTTTGCAGAGCAAAAGAAGGCACAAGCGATAATCCGCGGTCTGCGAGCAGTGTCGGATTTTGAGTTCGAATTTCAGCTCGCCCTAATGAACCGAAAACTCAAAGAGCAAATCGAAACCATCTTTATGATGCCCCGCGAATCATATACTTTTCTCAGTTCCCGTTTGGTAAAGGAAATCGCCGGATTGGGCGGAGATGTTAGGGCGTTTGTCCCGGTTAATGTGGAACGTGCTCTAAAACGCAAACTGAAGTAATAACGCAGCCTTTACTTGGAGGGATCAAAAAAAGGAGGACACCATGCCAGTCACGATACATTTGGAGAAGCTCAAGGATGAGGATTTGCACCTTTCAGGCGAGTTGCCTGCAGAGGATCTGAGACTTGATCTGGGAGGAACCCATGATTTGATCCGGTCTGCAAAAGATCTCCATTATGAACTGGATGTCTCACGCGCAGATAACTCTATCCTGATACAGGGTCGACTCAAAATTGAACTCTCATGTGACTGTGCCCGGTGTGTTCAACCTTTTACCTATACCATGGACTTGTCCAATTGGAGTGACGCCCTATCCCTCAGTGGAGCAGATGCGGTTGAAGTAAAAGGTGAATATGTGGACTTGACTCCGTCTTTCCGTGAAGATATTTTGCTCCGCCTTCCGAGCCATCCCTTATGCGATGAATCGTGTCAGGGATTGGTCTTCCAGCAGGAAACTCTCCCCGCTGAGGATGAAGAGCCATCCGATGCATGGGGTGCACTGGAAGATTGGAAACAACAGAAATAACCTTTAGCTCACACTAGCCATGGCGGTCCCAAAACGTAAAACCTCTCGCAGCCGTAGACGCAAGCGTATCGCGTCCAACAGCGTACTAACACTTCCCAATGTGCAGGACTGCGAGCAGTGCGGCGAGCCCAAACAAGCACACCGGGTCTGTCCCAGCTGTGGCTTTTACAAGGGCCGACAGATTATCCAGGTCAAAAATCAGTTCTAAATGGTTTAACGCCTTTCACGGCAGATCGTCGGAACTGCCCACCGCAGGCAGGATAGCACCTCTCCCTTGCCTGAATCTCATTATCACGGTAGCCTCAAGGTCTTTGGAAGTGCGTGCATATTTGTGTGCCTTGTGACTAATGAGTAAACCAAACCAGCTTCAAGGCTGTGCCATCACCGGCATTGGCTCTTATGTCCCTGAGCGTGTGCTCGCTAATTCCGATCTTGAGAAATTGGTTGATACCAATGACGAGTGGATCACTACCCGTACAGGCATTAAGGAACGCCGTATGGCCGCGGAACATGAATTCACTTCAACCATGGCCGTAAAAGCTGCCCGCAAGGCACTCGCTCAATCCGAACTGGATCCAACCGACCTAGATTTGATTGTTGTCGCCACGATTACCCCGGACATGCCATTTCCGGCCACCGCCTGTCTGGTACAGAAGGAACTCGGTGCCGGCAAAGCAGCCGCCTTTGATCTTGAAGCAGCCTGCTCCGGATTCATCTATGCACTGGAGGTAGGGCGAGCCTTCATCGCCAGCGGGGTCTACCAAAATGTACTCATCATCGGAGCAGAGAAACTTTCCTCAATCATCGACTGGCAGGACCGCAACACATGCGTGCTTTTTGGTGACGGTGCCGGCGCCGCCGTCCTGCAACGACGAGAAGGCGCACGCGGGGTGCTTGCTACCCGATTGGGAAGCGATGGCAACAAAGCCGACATCCTTGCCATGCCCGGAGGCGGTTGTCGCCAACCGGCCACAGTGGATTCAGTAAACGAACGGATTCATTTCCTTAAAATGGAGGGCAAGGAAGTCTACAAAAATGCCGTTACCGCGATGACATCTGCAGCCAAAGACGTACTCGAACGAAGTGGCGTAAGCATCGAGGACATCAAGTGTATCATCCCTCATCAGGCTAATCAGCGGATCATTAGTGCCATCGGCGAAAGACTCGGGGCAAAGGAAGATCAAGTGTTCGTGAACCTTCAAAAATATGGCAATACGTCTGCTGCCAGCGTTGCTGTAGCACTCGATGAAGCCTTGGAATCAGGGAAAATCGAACGAGGCGATAAAATCCTAATTATCGCCTTCGGTGCCGGGCTCACCTGGGGTGCTACGGTACTGGAGTGGTAAATAACTACCATCTGATAAAGCCCACGATGATTGCTTTTTCTGTTTTTCGAGGGTAAAGTAGCTAAATGGAAACCGCCCCGCCGCCGCCGCCCGCTCCACCAGCTGAAGCCGCTCCACCAGCTGAAGCCGCTCCACCAGCGGCCCCTACTCCCATTGATTTAAGTGCTCCACCAGCTGAAGCCCCTCCGCCTATTCCACCTGCTGAAGCCCCTCCTCCTGTTCCACCTGCTGAAGCTGCCCCGCCCGCACCACAGGCTCTTCCTGAGGAGGCTCCTGAAATTATCCCAGCGGCTCCGGCTCTGGAACAACCCTCAACTGAAGCCCCTCCGGCTGTTCCTGAACAAGCACCCACGACAGAGGCTCCACCGATTGAGCAAGCCCCGGCAGCTCCACAAATTGCAATCGATGAACCGGAGGCCGAAGCCCTCTCGGAAGATCAACCAGCTCCAGCAGCTGAATCTAGTGATGAAGGCATCATTCTTAGTGAGGAAGATTTGGCACTAAAACAAATCCCACTGAAGGAGCGTCCAAAGGACGAAGTTGCTGGAGGTATCCAGCTGGCTGAAGATGAGGATATAAGCCTTCGCTTTCCCGCTGGATATCTCAGTATCTCTGATGAAAATTCTGAGTGCTGGAAAGGCCTTGAGGAAGATAAGTCCATTGAAGATGATGATCTTCGCTTATGGGATCTAATCCTTCAGGACGCAGTTAATGAGGATGTAGCCGATCTTCATATCAAGGAGGATGAATTTATTCACTTCCGCATGAGCCGCGGTTTGCGAGACCGAGACTTCCCCAAACCTACCCGAAAATGGATAGAGAAAATAATCTTTAGTATGTGCCCTGAGCACTTTGTAGAAAAATTCAAGGAGGACCGTGAGGTCGATTTTTCCTACTACAACAAGAAGTTCGGACGGTTCCGGGTAAATGTCTTCTCCCAAACCAGCCAATGGGCGATTGCAATGCGGTACATCAAAAATGATCTCCCGCCGATTGAAAAACTGGGCATCAACCCCATCTGCCTCAAGCTAGCTGAAGCCAAGCGTGGACTCACTCTCCTGGCTGGAATCACTGGATCCGGTAAATCCACCACGATGGCGGCCATGGTAATGCACTTAAACAGGAATTTTAGACGACATATTGTCACTATCGAAGATCCGGTTGAAATGATGTTCGATGATGAACAGTGTGTCATTGAACAACGCGAAGTTGGATTGGACACCATGAGTTTTGAGCGCGCACTTAAAAGTGCGTTACGTGAGGATCCAGATATGGTGCTGGTGGGAGAGATGCGCGATGCCATCTCCATTGGAGCAGCGATGCGAGCCGCTGATACAGGAGCCATGGTGCTCTCCACGGTTCACACCCGGACGGCCGCTTCGGTTCCGGGACGGTTGCTTGACTTCTTCCCGGAAGAAGAACGCGAGATGCAGCGCAAAAAATACAGCGAGGTCATTGTTGGCGCCATCGCACAGCGTATGTGCCCCACGATCGACGGAGGCATGGTCCCTGCTCAGGAAATCATGATCGGAACGCCACTGGTAAAACAAAAAATATTTGATGGAGAACTCAATAAACTGCCTGCCTGTATTGAGGTTTCAGCTGATGATGGCATGCTCAGCTTTAACCGCTGCATGTTTAATCTCGTAAATGATGGACGTGTCACCAAGAAAGTAGCCATGGAGAACTGTTCCAGCCCGCAGCAACTCGAAATGTGGTTTCAAGGCATCGAGATTAGTGCAGGAATTGTTTAACGTTCAATTCTGGATAGAGATATAAACAGCCGGCGCACAAGTTGCCGGCTTTTTTCTTGACCGTTTAAGTTGAGAATCGTTCTATCCGCTTTAAGGAGGACGCTTCTTTTCCGGAAGCAAAGGGAGGTGGATTATGAAAACATACCTCAAAAAACAAGAGGTAGAGTTTAAGGATCCCAGTACTGGTGAGGTTTTATCCGTGCTCGAGGAACTCGAGACGCCAGGAACGGAATTCCTTAATATAACTCTCAAGGATGAAGAAGGATGGAACCTTGACGTCTATGAGAATGGCTTCGTGGAATTCTACGACCTGAATTACGACAAGCGCGTTATTGGTCGAAATATTTCCCACGAACGGGTCATTCAAATGTGGCGCATGATGCAGGAAGGAAAACGGGATCAGGTAAAGAAACTCCTGAAAAAGAAACCCGACCCTGAGGAAGCCTGAGGCACCATTCAGCTTATTACAACGCCCGTAGCGTTTGCTCAAGCATCTGGGCTGTGCGCTGCGTGGCGCCTTTATTTGCCTCAACCACACCTTTAGCCGCAGAACCCAATGCTTCACGCTGTGTGGAATCCCCCATTAATTCATCTATTTTATGAGCTAATCCGGCCTCATCAACCACTTGCACCGCTCCCTCGGCCTCCAAGAGAGATTTCACCACTTCCCGGAAATTCTGCATGAAAGGACCGAAAATTACCGGTTTACCTAGCACTGCTGGTTCAATTGGATTTTGTCCGCCCTGTGCAGTAAGACTCTTCCCTACAAACACCAGAGTTGCCACTTCGTAAAAAGCATTCAGTTCACCTGTTGTATCCACCAGTAAAACGTCCGGCCTGCTTTCTACCAATTCAATCTCTGTTCGCCGCACGATATTTAAACCGGTAGATTTCAGCGAATCCATCAACGTATTTGCCCTCTCAAAATGTCGGGGAACCAACACCAAAAACAATGACGGATATGCCTCGCGCCAACGTGGCAACAATTCGCACAGGAGAGTCTCCTCCCCTTCAAAGGTACTTCCCGCAACCAATACCGGCGCATCCTCTGGTACCTTCAGTTGATTCAATAAAGCACCTGCGTCCAGTCCGCCCTTGCCCGCCTCGGCAGCTCCATCAAACTTCATGTTCCCAACCACGTGAATTATTTCTCGAGGTGATCCTAATTTTCCCACCCGATCTGCATCGATCTCATTGTGTACGCCCACTGATTTTAAGGACTCAAAAAGGGGCCGGAAGAGAAAACCAAAGCGGCTATAACCCTCAAATGACCTGTCAGATAGACGCGCATTCACCAAATTCAAAGGCACTCCAGACCGGTTCGCTTCCCAGAACAGGTTTGGCCATACCTCGGCTTCCACCAGGACAATTGCTGAAGGATCTATTGTGCGAAATGCTGATTTTACAAAAGGCAACCAGTCAATCGGGTAATAAACTGCTCGCACACTATCCGGCAATTTGGACCTAAGGACATCCATACCTGTAGTAGTTGTGGTTGATACAACATATCTCCAGTCTCCAAATTCCTCACGCAGCAACTCAACAAGCCGCACCGCCAAATTGGCTTCGCCCACAGACACCGCGTGCAACCAGAGAACACGCTCACCCTTCATTTCCTGCCTTAACTCACCATAAGCACCAAAGCGTTGAGCGAATCCCTCAATCCAATTACCGCGTCGCACCAGTTTCCAGAAGTAAAATGGCGCAGCTATCAGAAGAAAAATCGGGAACAGAATATTATATAGGAACCGCATACGCCCTGGGCGTTTTGCCATAAACACACGATCAGGTCGAGATTTCAGCCGGGCGTTAGTCCCGGAAGAAGAGTAATGTCACGATAATAAAGGTGGGAACCAGGATCGCCACACTCCAAGCCATATAGCCAAAGAAGCTTGGCATTTTTACGCCATTTTCTTCAGCAATGGCTTTCACCATAAAGTTCGGTGCGTTACCAATATAGGTATTGGCACCCATGAAAACCGCACCACAACTGATTGCCAAAAGGGTCTGGGCCATCGGTCCCATTAGTGAAGTCGGGTCCCCGCCGGCTGTATTGAAGAACACCACGTAGGTTGGCGCATTATCAAGGAAACTTGAAAGTGTCCCGGTAAGCCAGAAATACATCATGTTTACCGGATCATTGGTGCTGCTCTGCACGGCCAAAACCACGCTTGAGAGGTTGCCATGGACACCCGCTTGCAGAATCTTTAAGGCTGGGATCATACAGATGAATATGGCTATAAAAAGCTTGGCCACCTCCAGAATGGGCTCCCATGTAAAGCCATTGGCCGCACGAAGATTGGTTTCCTCCTCGCCTTCAGCCGGAACCTCATGGCCATGATCATCTTTAACCATCTTGTACATCGGTGTGAGTCTAAGGCTCATTAGCGCAACCAGTATCAGTAGTCCATCCCTGACTAAATTGGAAAAAGGAACTGTCACTCCAAATATGTGAATTCCTTTGGTTTCATCGTGGGATTTCTTTGCTCGCAATTGATTTACGGCCGACACACTGTCCAAGTGGGTAACACGCTTTTCCTGATATTCCTTGTTGGTCTCATCAATCACAGCGCCCTTATTGGTCTCTACATAATTCACCAACGCCGCTTTAGCTTCCTTCATCGCAAACTCAGCCTTCTCAATCTTCGGCTTCATATTTTGTGCCACCGAAGCATCGGTAAACTTGTTTTTCCCAAGCCAGGTGGAAAACAGGATCGCGCCGATAATACACCCTATCATGGCAAAGTTAGCCGTACCTTCTAGCTTGAGCGGCACTTTCTCGCCGTCATCAGGAGCCTCGCCTTCCTTCTTGAACATGATGGTGTCAAAGATGAAAAAGACTGCCAATAGAAACAGGGCTACCGGTGTCATTACTGGCAACAGTTTCATGGTCCAGAAAAAATCCACACCCTTGAGGAATCCAAGAAATAGGGGTGGATCACCCAATGGCGTTAACGAGCCACCGATATTGGCTACCAGAAAAATAAAAAATACCACCACATGAACCTGATGTTTCCGCCAGGCATTCGCCCGTAAAATCGGTCGGATCAACAACATGGCCGCACCTGTGGTCCCCATCCAGCTTGCCAACACGGTACCAATGGCAAGAATTGCAGTATTTACTCCAGGAGAGCCACGCAGGGAACCTTTGAGGCAAATCCCGCCAGCTGCAGTAAAAAGTGCCCCCAGTAATATGATAAAAGGCACATAATCCAAGAGGACAATGTGGAGTATCTCGTAAAACGCGTCTCCTTTGAAGGTAATCAAAAACGGGATTGAAAAGAGGGCAATCCAGCCTGCCGCCACCTTGCCGTAATTCGCATGCCAAAAATGCGCCGCTACGAGTGGTCCGAGCGCAATGGAAAGCAGCATGCCGGCAAAAGGAAGCACCCACAAGACGCTCAGCTTGCTCCCGTCCACTCCATGGTGGGCGTCATGATGGTCCCCGTGGGCTCCCCCAGCTTCCTCAGCAAACAGTTCAGGTGCCACCAGCAGCAGGAATAACAATCCCAGCCAGCCCATCCAATGCTTCGGGTTTTTCATAATATTGACCGAGCCAGAATCTGACTCACGTTCCTTATCCTCGTTTTATTATCAAATACTTGCGCTTGATTCAAACCATTTCACCCACTTTGTTCTATAATTGAGGATTGCAACGAAACGCTGCATCGGTCAAAACCTACTCATCACCAGATAATGAGTGGTCCCCCTCCCAGTCGTGCAATGCAGAGAGTACCGTGTGAACGGTGCGGAACTAATACGTTCATCCCGGCCAATTTGGGTATGTTTCAGTATGGAAACTGCCAAAATTGTGGGCATGCAGTCATGACTCCGGTCAAACTCGACCAATTCGAATTACGGGCGGTATGTGGATCAGGCGGAATGGCCACGGTCTATCGCGCCCACGACGAAACCTTGGACCGTGATGTCGCCGTAAAACTGATGCAGCCGGAGTTTTCCAATGATGCCAACTTTATGGCCGGTTTTTTCAAGGAAGCCCGTTACCAAGCCTCACTCAATCATACAAACATTGTGCAGGTCTACAACTATGGCCAGTATAAGGGATATAAATACTTGGTAATGGAAGTAGCCGACCAAGGCGATCTGGATGGCCGAATCAAAAAAGATGGACGTGTAGATGAACTCTACGTTCTGGATGTCGGCATCAAGATGTCCAGTGCCTTGGATTTGGTGCAGAAAAAGGGGATGATGCATCTTGATCTTAAGCCCGACAACATCCTCTACAATATTGATGGCGAACCCAAGTTGACAGACTTTGGCATCGCAAGGCGTGAAGATGAAGGTCGACCAACCGAGTTACTGGGTACACCCTATTACATCGCCCCTGAACGTGTAGCGCTAGGGAAACAGGATTACCGCTCTGACATGTACTCTCTGGCGGCAACCATGTATCACGCTCTCACCGGTCAAGTGCCATTCGATGCCGCTTCAGTGGAAGAAACCGTGTGGATGCACGTTAAAACGCGCCTGCCTCCGCCACGAAAAATATTCAAAGAAATCAGCAAGGACACCGAAGGAGCCATCTTACGGGCCATGAATAAAGATCCGGAAAAAAGATTTACCTCCTATGATGAACTGATCATGGCACTCGAAGCCTCGCGCAGTGAACTGCTGCGCAAACGAAGTGGCGCCAGCAGAGGATGGTTTTAGCCACTTGCCCTCCAAGCTCGACATTCGGTTTCAACAAAATTACACTCAGCCCTGCGGGCCAGATTAGCTCAGTTGGTAGAGCAGCAGTTTTGTAACCTGCAGGTCTCCAGTTCAAGTCTGGAATCTGGCTCCATTTTAAGAAAAGGATACTTTAACAGCTTCCCTCTCATCCGGAGCCGTAATCTCAAATAACTCCGCAGGAATAAACCCAAAAATCCCTGCAATTATCATGGTTGGGAAGGTTTCCCGTTTGATGTTATAGTCAGTCACAGCTTGGTTAAAAGCCTGTCTGGCAATAGCAATTTTGTCTTCTGTAGCCGCCAATTCTTCCTGAAGACTAATCATATTGGAGTTGGCCTTCAAATCAGGGTAAGCCTCAACAGAGACCATTAACTTACTCATCGCCCCTCCCAGAAGAGCCTCCGCACCAACCAAATCACTCATTGCAGAGGCATTGGATGGATTCGCCGATACGGCCTCAGCAGCGCTCAAGGCAGTGTTTCGAGCTTTTGTGACTGACTCCAGAGTCTCCCGCTCGTGTTTCATGTACCCTTTAGCTGTCTCAACTAAATTGGGTATTAAATCATAGCGCCGTTTGAGCTGCACATCAATTTGAGCAAACGCATTCTTAAATAGGTTTCTTAGTTTCACCAACCCATTATACATTCCTGCAACCATCAAAACCAAAATGAAAACCGCAACGCCCACAATTATCAAAGCCATATTCATGGAACCATTATATCCGAATGCCTTTCACTTGCGATAATAAAATCTTTAACAAAAAAACCGCCTAGATTATTATCTGTTTCAGTTTGAAACCTTACCAAAGAATTCTGGCTCTAGTTCTTTTTCTTATACCAATTCTATTGGGCTGGCACCTTCAAAAAAGTGGGTTTAATACACTTCAAGAAATGCGCCAACTTGAGCGTATCCCCAGAAGCCAAATCAATTCAGTAATAGGAGGAGAGGTAAACCTGGCTGGCCTCATCATTGTTCATAATAAGGAACTATTAAATGCTCCGTACTCCAACACCGAATGCGTTTACTTCCACTACAAGGTGGAGGAAGAGAGAAAAGATAGTGATGGAGACACCTACTGGGCAACCATTGAGGAATACTCGAAGGTCACCCCATATATATTATTAGAAGACTCCACTGGTCGGGTTATTGTGGAGACTCAGAATGCGAGTTTCCACACCCGTAGTGAAGAATACCGGGACGGCAACCTCCGCTACACTGAGTGGAGGTTGCATGAAAGAGATCACGCATTCATCTTTGGTTATAGCAGAGGCCCGGACTCACAGAGCAATATTCCCAATTATCTCACACGACCCGGGGAAAAAGGTCGTTATCTGGTCGAATTTCAAACGGACGGACTTTATACGCCTATCATTTCTGTATATGGAGAACATACCGAGCGCCGAAGCATGGCCACAAAAAGCCTATGGAAAAGTTGGGGAGCCATGACCTTAGGATCATTGGGATCGCTGCTCCTTTGTCTGGGATTACGAATTCATCGCCTTCTGGTTTTCCTGAGTATTAGCTCGATGGTTCAAGGTATTTTTCTAGTTTATATCGGACTCAATATGCTTGAGGCAGATATGAAAAATTCCAGAGAAAGGGCCCTCTTGCAGCAAGAAAGAGCAAAGGAGACGATTGCCGATATCTTTCAGTCCAGATCGATTTCCTGGGATAAGGAGTGGAGCAATAGTGAGGTGTTTAATAATAGCACCCTTATGAAGTTTCAGCCCAATGAGAGACTTCGAGTTCAAGGCATATACGGCGACACGAGTGCAGGGGTTGCCCGTTTTAATTCGGTTAGAGACCGCTTCCCGGAAAGGATTCTATGCCCTTTGTGGGGCATTGCAAAACTTGATGAAATGCAACTAGCCGACTCCTTTGCACCTGACTATGAAATTCAGCAGACAATTAAAGAAGTCCCTATTAGCAAATTTTCGATGTGGATCATGTTGATCTTTGGATCGATTGCCGCTTTTGTCGCAGCTTGGGTTGGTTTTCGAGCCATTAAAGTAAAACGTTACATCGAAAATATTCCAACCTCTCTTGCTTCGGGACTTGCATATGGGCCCTCTGAATTAATTGGCACTTTATTACCAACAAAAAAGGCAGCTGTCCTCAAGGGACCTGAAAGTAATTTGGATGTTGTTTATTACCATTATGTAGTTCAAGAAAAACGCGGATCCGGGAAGAATGCCAAGTGGGTTACCATTGTGGATGAAGAACAGTCTGTCCCTTTCCTTTGTGAGGATTCTGGCGGCAAAACTCTAGTAAACCCAAATAAATCTGAGGTCCATTCGCGGCACGAGCATTTAAGAATAAGTGGTAACAGGATTTATTCTGAAACCAACCTGCGCCCAGCAGATGATATGTATATTCTGGGACCGGCAATCGTGGATAATAACCACGGCAATAGACTCATGATATCTCGTGATGACTCAAGTTTCCCATTTCTTGTATGTAATCTAAGCGAGGATGAAATGATGCAAAAAAAAGGTGCCAAGGGACTGATATGGCTCAATTTTTCCCTGAATGGATTTATTTTGGCGGGCTTGGGGTGTTTCGGAGCAGCGGCAGCCTACGCTCCTACAGACTATCTCTACGCTTCAATGATCTCTCCGTTATTTCTAATATTATCTTTCATTATTCTAATGTTTAATGATCTGCAATTTGTACGTCATAGAGTACGTCGAGCATGGGCTAATATTGATGTTTCGCTAAAAAAGCGAGCCGACTTGATTCCGAATTTGGAGAAGATCACTAAAACTTATCTTTCACATGAAAGTGAAATCCAGAGAGATTTAGCAAAATTAAGAAGCCAGATAGAATCCACAAACAAATGGAACCCAAAGGAAGCATCAGAACTGATTAGCACGGAAAAAAAACTTACCGACTCTCTGCTTGTCCGGTACGAGAACTATCCCGATTTAAAAGCCGACAAAGTTGTCCAAAAACTATTCGAAAAACTCGTCGAATTGGAAAATGAAATCGCACTCATGCGGCAAGGCTATAATGACAGTGTCGAACGCCATAATACCCGGATACAGTCCATTCCTGAGTTGTTTTTGGCCAAAGCATTACGATTCAAAGATGAGCAACTGATTCATGCCGAGATTGAAGTCCGCAATGTGCCCAACGTCAGCGGATTAAGCTAAGACTTATTTTGAACCATTAACACTTCATGGTATTCCAGCGCCCATTCCCTCATGAACCGAACTTGGTGTGGAATGATCTTGTAGATGATCAGCGCAGGATTGTCAGACGTTCCCAGATACTGGCTTAACAGCGGGTTGGATTCCCAAATTTCCTGAATCTCCGGTTCATCTTCGAGCACTTCAGCCCTACCGGTAATGCGAACCTGATCATGTTTGCTATCCATATAGCACAGTTCCACCTTCGGATTCGCGGCAATTTCCTGCGTCTTATGATACGCTTTGAGGTTGGCTACATATACGGTAAAGCCATCGGTCTTAACGGGCGAAACAGGTCGTAAACGTGGTTGGTCACCATCGATGCTGGCGAGCATCGGAAATTTTGCCTCCTTCACCACATCCTTCGCCAGCATAGGCAGTTGCTCAGGATCAATTGGATCTGGTTCGGGTTTTGCCATAGTACAATTAATTATCAGGATCAGTGTTTGAAAAGCGAACCGTACGAATATCCTGTTCCCGTCCGGTCGGCATAGCCACATCCTTGTAAAGATCCGGGCGACGACTCCGAATCCAGCGCACTCCGGTACACATCGCCCGCGTTTCAGCCTCAAGATCGGCCACAACCACCTCTTCACCGGCTTTCCAGGTTTCGGCCAATACATCCCCGTAGGGATCGAGAATCATCGCATTCCCCGTACGCACCTCATCATCATCACGCCCTACTCCGTTGCTAAAAATCAAATAAATGCCGTTGTCATGCGCGCGGGCCGGTAACCATTTCATCAACCACTCGCGGCCCTTGGGCCCACGAAATTCTGTCTCAATGGCTTCTGGATTCTTCTCCCGGTTCTCCCAGAGATCCACGTCTATCGCCCCCATACAACGTGGACTCGGGGTAGCACAGCCGCCTGTCTGGTGTGGCGCAATCAAAACCTCCACTCCACGCAGTGCATT
>JASLKQ010000003.1:0-57081 GCA_030747505.1 Verrucomicrobiota bacterium
GCATCGAAGGCAAAGCCCCATTTAATATAATTACCTTCCAGGGCGTGTAACCTTGCGCGGCCCAGTCGGGTATGGACAAGGTACCCCATATCCGGCCTTTACTCAAGTTGACTTAGCCAGAAGTTACTCCAAATTCCAAACGCCCATCGTCCATTCTTATTGCTAGCCCACAGTCTTAACCCCAAAAGACTCTTTGTTCAGGATGCACTATTTATCACGCCTCGGAAAAAGCGCCGCGGGTTCACCTATTTTATGGCCAGCTTCCAGTTTGCCCCAACCTGACTCTGCAATATTGACTGTTTCTGCTGGCAAATTCAGCTGCTCCATAATCCTCTTGCTGGTGGTAGGCAGGTAAGGTTGCAGCCAGACTGCCAGAAACCGGCAGCTTTCGGTTAAATTGTACAAAACTTCTCCTAAACGCTCAGCCTGTTCAGAATCTTTTGCCAATTTGAAAGGTGCAGTCTCATCCACATACCGGTTTAAGCGCGCGATGTACCCCCAAATGGTCATTAACCCAGCCTGCAATTCATTAGCCCTAAGCTGCTCCACCAGCTTGTCACGTGCTTCTGTCGCCTCACGAGCCAACTCATCATGCGGGTTAGGCACAACGCCATCACGGTATCGATTGAGCATGGAAAGCGAACGGTTTATCAGGTTGCCCAGTCCATTGGCCAGTTCAGCGCCATAGCGAGTGGCAAATCCTTCGTCAGTCCAGTTGCCGTCCGGCCCAATCGCCAGTTCCCTCACGATATAATAGCGGAAAGCGTCCAATCCCCACTCATCAATCACCTCAATAGGATCCACAACGTTACCGATACTCTTACTCATCTTCTGGTTATCCTTTTGCCACCAGCCGTGCACCAGGACCTGTTTGGGCAGTTCCATTTCGGCTGCTTTGAGCATAATGGGCCAGTAAACTGCGTGGAATTTTAAGATGTCCTTGCCGATTACATGAATGTCCGCAGGCCACAGCTCGGCTTCTTTATTCGAGCTGCGTGGGGTGCTGATGTAGTTGGTTAAAGCGTCAAACCACACGTAGGTAACGTAATCAGGATCAAAGGGCAGGGGAATACCCCATTCCAGCCTCTCTTTTGGGCGGCTAATACAGAGATCCTCCAATTTCTCATTTTTCAGGAACCCGAGAACCTCATTGCGGCGATAGTCAGGTGCTACAAAAACCGGGTTCGCTTCAATATAATCAATGAGCCATTGCTGGTGTTGCCCGAGTTTAAAATAATAGTTCTTCTCCTTTAGCTCCTGCACCTCACCATAGATCGCGTCAAATTCACCTTCTTCATTACGATCCTTGTCGGTAAGAAAAGTTTCCTGTTTGGCTGAGTAGAACCCAACGTATTCATCCTGATAAAATTCCCCCTTATCGTACAACTGTTGAAGAACTTCAGCTACCACCTCCTTGTGACGATCATCGGTGGTGCGAACAAAATCATTATTGGAAATTCCAAGCTTCTTTACAAATGACTGCCAATCGGCTGCAAGAGTATCGCAGTACGATTGAGGATGCTGACCGCTGGATTCTGCGGCCTGCTGCACTTTCTGTCCGTGCTCATCAAGTCCGGTCAAATAAAACACCTCTTGTCCCAGGCAGCATCGCGACCGAGCAATAACGTCGGTGATCACCTTTTCATAGGCATGACCTAAATGGGGTTGACCATTCACATAATCAATGGCTGTCGTAATGTAGAACTGCTTAGTCAAGGGGCAGGAAGTTGTAGCGAACCGACCAACAACAGGCAAGGAAGCACTATTTTATCGCAATTATGGTGCAAATTTGGCATGGAGGGGGGATGCGTTTCGGGACCCTTATTTTGGCCGTTATTTGGACATTGATCTTAATCGGGGAATCTCTCGGTCAAGCCAATCCCAAGAAACCAAAAAAGAAGAAGGCTCCCATCAAGAAAACCAAATGGGACGAAATGGATATCGGATCCTTTCAGGCTTACGGGTTGGAAACCAATCTCGATGGCAAACTTTGGAGGCCGGCCTTAAAAGGATTGAATATTAAGCTTGGCCCCAATGCCTCGGTTTGTTTTGACACCGAACGCCTGCGCATGGCTGCCGGATGGACCGGCGGCTTCCTCAAGTTGCCCGCCGGCCGCGATGGACTGCAGGGAGTCCCGCAAGTGATCGGAAACATTGCCTTCCGGACATCCATGAGTCCGGGATGGGCGGGGCCAAAAGGTGAGTGGACTGAAGCTGAACCACCAGTAATTAAGGGCAACGATATCTATTCCAGCGGACCTTTACCCAGAAACTGGGCTAAATGGAGGGGGCATTACGCCCATGGTGATCAGGTCGTTCTATCCTACACTGTAGGCGCCTCAGAAGTGCTGGAGCACCCTGGATTTAGTGACGGGATATTTACACGCCAATTGGAAATCACCCGAAGCCCCAGCAAGAGCCCCATGAGCCTGTTGCTATGTGAAGTCAGTGGAGCCAGGGGGAATGTTTCTGGAAACATCGCCACCCTAGAGAAGGGGGATATGGTCACCGAAATTGCTGTGCTAGGGGCAGGTGTCGAGTTGAAGATAAAAAACGGACGTGTTATTGCCGGAATACAATCACTGCAACCCACAAGCAATTTCCATACGGCAATCTGGTCTGGCCCCAAGAGCCAAGCCGGCAAACTTAAAGAATTCTCCGAAAAAACCCTCAAATCTAAACCTCTTAGTTCATTGATTAAGGGTGGGCCGGCAAAATGGGATAAGCCAATCACAACCCGAGGAAGTCTTGGGTTAACCACTGGGGCTTATGTCGTGGACACCATTACTATCCCAGAAGTAAACCCTTGGAACTCTTGGATTAGGTGCAGTGGATTTGATTTTTTCAAAAATGGAACTTCAGCGGCCGTCTGTTCGGTTACTGGAGACGTATGGATTGTAAGCGGCCTTGATGATGAACTTAAGAATTTAAAGTGGCGCCGTTTTGCCACAGGCCTTTTTCAGCCTCTTGGACTGAAAATAGTGGATGAAAAAATTTATGTTCTAGGGCGTGATCAAATTTCCAAACTACACGATCTGAACAATGATGGTGAAGCTGATTATTACGAGAACTTTAACAATGATATTTCAATCACCAATCACTACCACGAATTTTGCCTCAACCTTTCCACCGATCCGGAAGGTAATTTTTACTTTGTCAAAGGAGGGAATTTACGTGACGCCACAATCCCTCACCACGGGTGCTTGATAAAAGTGAGTCAAGATGGAGGCAAACTTGAAGTCGTTGCGAGCGGTCATCGGGCCCCTAATGGAATGAGTGTAGGCCCAAATGGGGAGATCACCACATCGGACAATGAAGGCAACTGGGTCCCTTCTTCGCGGATAAACTATGTCAAACCCGGAGGTTTTTATGGGCATGTATATACATCGCACCGCAAAGAAACGCCCACTGATTACGACAAACCACTCTTCTGGCTTCCCCATCAAGTAGATAACTCCAGCGGAGGGCAAGCATGGGTCACCAGTAAATTATGGGGCCCCTTTCAGGGTGATTTACTCCACCTCTCTTATGGAAAGAGCGCCCTATTCAAAGTCATGAAAGAACAGTCGGGCGGCCAATGGCAGGGGGGTGTTGTCAAATTCCCGCTACGTTTTGACTCAGGGATTATGCGTGGACGCTTTAGCCCGGTTGACGGTCAATTATACACAGTTGGCTTGCGCGTTTGGCAATCTAACGGGGCTCGTTATGGAGCCTTTCATCGCGTCCGTTACACCGGTCGGCCGGTCCATATGCCTCTGCGCATGAAAATATTTAAGGACGGAATCGCTGTAACATTCACTAACGCTCTCGATGCGACCTCCTCTGTGGATGATCAAAACTGGGCTGTCGACCAATGGAACTACCAATGGACCAAAAACTACGGGTCCAAAATGTATTCAGTGCAAGACCCTGAAAAAGAAGTTGGCAACAAAAAGCAAGGTGCCTTTGGTGGAGATCCCATCCCGATAACCGGCATCAAGTTGCTTGATAAAAAAACCGTCTTCCTGGAGATAAATAACTTAAGGCCCGTCATGCAGTCGAGAATCCGTTACAACATCAGGGCCGAAGACAATACGGTTATGAAACAGGAAATTTTTCACACCATTAATCGCGTGCCTACAAAATAAATGAGCGATTGCCCTCCACTCACAGGCCGGAAAATACGGCAGGATTTTTTGGATTTTTTTGAGACTAAAAAACACACCATTGTGCCTTCTGCCAGTCTCATGCCCGAGGCGCCAAACCTTCTTTTTACCAACGCCGGCATGAATCAGTTTGTGCCGATATTTCTCGGCGAACAAAGCTGCCCATATTCCCCTAGAAGAGCTGCAGACACACAAAAGTGTATCCGTGCCGGAGGCAAGCACAACGACCTCGAGGACGTGGGTATGGACACCTATCACCACACCTTTTTCGAGATGCTTGGCAACTGGTCCTTCGGGGATTATTTTAAGAAAGAGTCAATTCAGTGGGCTTGGGAGTTGCTGACTGAGGTTTGGGGGTTTCCGAAAGAACGGCTCTACGCAACTGTATACAAACCAGCAAAAGGTGAGCCCGGCGAATTTGATCAAGAGGCATACGGTTATTGGGTAGAGATTTTCACCGCTGCAGGATTGGATTCTTCCAAGCATATCATCAACGGAGGTAGAAAGGATAATTTCTGGATGATGGGAGACACCGGGCCATGCGGTCCCTGCAGTGAATTACACATCGACCTAACTCCTAATGGGGATACTGGAGGCTCCCTAGTTAACTCTGACAACGGACAGTGTATAGAAATCTGGAACCTTGTTTTCATACAATATAACGCCAACGAGGACGGCACGTTCACCTCACTAGCTTCCAAGCATGTCGATACCGGCATGGGCTTCGAACGTGTGGCCGCCATCATACAATCGACAAAAAACTTTACCGATTTCAGTCGTACTGTCTCAAATTATGATACCGATGTATTTCTTCCCATCTTTGCCGAGCTGGAAAAATTAAGTGGAAAAACCTATACCTCATCTCTTCCCAGCATAAATCAATGCGAGCAGGAGAAAATAGATATTGCCTTCCGGGTTATTGGTGACCACATACGTACCTTAAGCTTCTCAATTGCCGATGGAATCCTGCCAGGAAACACAGGCCGAAATTATGTTTTGCGCCGGATACTGCGTCGCGCTGTGCGCTACGGTCGCACTTTAGGATTCCATGAACCCTTCTTTTATAAGCTGGTTGATGTCCTGGTAAATAATATGAATGATGTGTTCCCTGAGCTCAGTCAACGCCGGGACCAAATCCAGCAAGCTATTCGAACAGAGGAGGAATCCTTCAATTCGACACTGGACCGCGGAATCGACTTATTCCGCGAGGAAGCGAGGGGGCTGGGCAATTCAAGGGAGCTTTCAGGCGAATTTACCTTCAAGCTTTACGATACCTACGGCTTCCCGATTGATCTCACGGAGCTTATGGCCCGCGAGGCAGACTTGCGCGTGGACACCGTCGAGTTCGAGAACCTCATGGAGCAGCAGCGCGAACGCGCTCGGACCGCTCGGAAGAAAGAGGTCATCAGTGTCTCCAGTATGACCAGCGGTACGCAAACGGAGTTTGTCGGATTCGAAAGCTTAACAGTCGACTCCATCGTCCTTGAAGTCGTCCGGGAAAAGAACCGCACCGGAATCGTGGTGGATCGCACACCGTTTTACAGTGAAATGGGTGGACAAGTTGGTGACAACGGCACATTGACTGTTGGCGATCAGGGATGGCAAATCACCGATACACAAAAAGCCGGCAAGGCAATCCTGCATTTCATAAAAGGCGAACATGCCCCGGATCAGGGGGCTGAAGCCAATCTGACAGTAGACCTCGCCAATCGCGCTGCTACCCAGCGACATCACACATCCACACACCTGTTACACTGGGCGCTTCATGAAGTCACCAGCCCTGAAGTCTCCCAGAAAGGTTCGTATGTAGGGCCGGATAAACTGACCTTCGACTTCAATAGTCAGCCGCTTTCCTCTGAGCAAATCCAAGATATCGAGCAACTGGTTAACAGTCGCATTCTGGAGAATGCTCCTGTGAGCTGGATTGAGATACCCCATAGCGAGGCCGCCCAGCGCGATGACATCCTTCAGTTCTTTGGGGACAAGTACGGCGACCAAGTCCGTGTTGTGCAGATCGGTGGCGAAACCGGATCTCTTAACGGCTATTCCATGGAACTCTGCGGCGGCACACACACCCGCACCACCGCTGAGATCGGCCTGTTCCGCATCTCTGGTGAATCAGCCATTGCCGCGGGAGTAAGACGCATTGAAGCTGCCGCCGGACTCATTGCCGCCGAGCAGGCTCGTGCCGATGCTGAGTGCATTGCCACTCTGGCTGAACATCTCAATTCACCGGTCAAAGATCTCGAGAAAAAGATTCTGCAAACTCTAGAGCAAACTAAAACACTCGAAAAACAATTGAAAAAGGTTCGGCAAAATCAGGCTGAGGCCACTGCCAAGGAACTTGTCGCGAATGCTGGCAGCGCGGGGGGGGTTCCCTTTATTGCTGCCAACCTTGGTGCAACTGATGACAGTTTCCCCCACGCAGTAGCCGATGCGATCAGGGGCCAATTTAATGGCGTAGTGGTAACTGGTGCCACTGGAAATGATCGAGTGACCTTGGTTGCAAATGTTCCAGAGGCACTGACCGAAAAGGTTCAAGCCGGGCGTATCATTCAAGTCATAGCCCCTATCGTTGGAGGAAAAGGCGGAGGCAAACCCACTCAAGCCCGGGGTGGAGGTAAGGATGCCACCAAGCTTAATGACGCCTTGGCTGAAGTACCCAAGATTCTGTCTGCTTAACCATGCCTGCAAAAAAGAAGAAAACGACCAAAAATAAGTCGTCCTTTGATTCCATAGAATCAGTCATTTCTGATATTCGCCGTGGGAAGATCGTAATCGTAGTGGACGATGAAGATCGCGAAAATGAAGGAGACCTCATCTTGGCGGCTGAACATGCCACTCCCAATAAAATTAACTTCTTAGCCAAGCACGGGCGCGGGCTAATCTGCGTTCCAACGACTGAGGACCGACTCAGGCAATTAGGCATCGAGCGCATGGTGCCGCGCAATCAGGAATCCTTCCAAACAGATTTCCAAGTGAGTGTTGATGCCGCCAAGGGCATTACCACCGGCATAAGCACGAAAGACCGCTCGCAAACCATCAAAACCTTAGCCAACACCACTGCCTTGCCTGAGGATCTTGTGCAACCCGGACATGTATTCCCCTTACGGGCCCGTACTGGCGGGGTACTTCAAAGAGCAGGTCATACTGAGGCTGCCGTTGACCTGGCTCGACTGGCTGGATGCAGGCCAATTGGGGTGATTTGTGAGATCATGAACGACAGCGGAACCATGGCGAGACTGCCACAACTCAAACGGTTTGCCAGAAAACACAAGCTCAAGATTTGCTCAATCGAAGAACTGATCAAATACCGACGAAACCGGGAAAAATTGATCGAAAAAGTGGAGATGATCAATCTCCCCACCGCACATGGCGATTTCAAACTCCATCTATACCGGAGCACTATTGATGACCAGCACCACATCGCACTTGTTTACGGCGACGTTGACCAAGAAGACAGTGTTATAGTACGAGTGCATAGCGAATGCCTCACCGGAGATGTTTTCGGAAGCCTACGTTGTGACTGCGGCCCTCAACTGGGGGACGCAATGCAGCAGATCGCCGACGCCGGCGCAGGAGTAATTGTCTATATGCGTCAAGAAGGACGCGGAATAGGGTTGGCGCCAAAAATTCATGCATACAAACTGCAGGAGGAAGGGTTCGACACAGTTGAAGCCAATAAACAGCTTGGCTTTCCCATGGACCTCCGTGAATACGGCCTAGGCGCACAGATTCTTGCCGATCTGGGGATACAACGAATTCGACTCCTGACAAACAACCCGAGAAAAGTGGTTGGCTTGGACGGTTACAACTTGGAGATCATCGAGCAACTTCCAATCAAGGTGTTGGCCAACAAACACAACAAGCGCTATTTAAGCACCAAACGAGAGAAGATGGGGCACAAGATATAGACATGCTGCAAAAAACCATTCGCAACACCACACGAACTCAAGCTGCGCACATTTCAATCGTAGCCTCAGCATATAATGCAGAATATGTTGATAGCATGATTGATTCTGCCTTGGCAGTGTTGGCAGAGGGCGGGATGGAAAATGTTGAACTAATCCGTGTCCCAGGAGCGTTTGAAATTCCCTTGCTCGCGGCAAGAATCGCACGCCGCAAGCGTAAGCGTCCACAGGCGGTTTTGAACCTGGGTGTTATTTTCCGCGGTAAAACTGCCCACGCCGAGCACATAGGCAATTCGATTACCCAATCTCTTGCCAGAATCGCGATCGAGACCGAGGTGCCCATGATTCATGAGGTGTTGCTTCTTGAAAACAAAACTCAAGCCAAATCCAGATGCTTGTCTAAAGAGACCAATCGCGGAGCTGAAGCAGCTCACACCGCATTGGCAATGGTCCAATTAACGCGACAAATCACCTGATTCACCGGCTGAAAACTTTGTGAATTTTTTCACAAATTACTTGCCGTCGATCATCGCAGGATGCTAGTTTGAGCCCTAGGGAGAAGGGCGGCGTCTTCTTGGATTTCACCCAAAACTATCCGAATTAAGAAATATTTTGCATCTTGATGGCATCCCGGCAACACAGTGACTGGCTGTATCGATTGGCAATATTTGCAGTAATATGCACTTTTGCCCTCATCGGGATGGGAGGATTGGTCACCAGTAGAGAAGTGGGGCTGGCAGTTCCTGACTGGCCGACCAGTTTTGGTTACAACATGTTTTTGCTGCCATTTGACCAGTGGTTAGGAAGGTTTGGTATTTTTGAAGAACACTCTCACCGCCTCATGGCTTCATTGGTCGGACTGGTCACCGCGGTAATCACAGGCTGGGTATGGGTGCGGGAATCGACCGGAGGATCCCGGTACGCTGCACTGTTCGCAATCGCTATTAGCTTGTCCGCATTGGGGCTTCGAACTCAACTCATGCTTGTTGCCATGGCCTGCTTGGCTTTATGTGCTCTTGGCTGGTCCGTGGGGAAAATTATTTACAACCCAAAAGCACTTCGCTGGTGGGCAAGCCTGGTTTATTCCATGGTAATCATACAGGGTGTCCTGGGAGGACTCAGGGTTACCCAGCTTAAAGACCAGATAGGCGTCTTTCATGGTGTTCTTGCGCAAGTTTTCCTGGTCGCACTCGGGCTTCTTGCACTCTTCAACTCTCGCTGGTGGAAAGAATCCCGTGCCGCCAGGAATATAAACGACCTTGTACCCAGGGTGATACGATCCCATTTCTTTTACGCTACAGTACTAATATTTCTCCAGCTAATAATTGGCGCCACGATGCGCCATCAACATGCCGGGCTCCCGGTATGGGATTTCCCAAAGGCGCACGGGCAATGGTGGCCCTCGGCCGACGCAGTGTCGCTGAGTGTTTACAACAAAGAACGCAGCCTCCTGCAGGACAGGCTACATGCCGAGGGTAAAATACTTGATGCAAATGGGAACCCCTCCGTGTTCCTTAGTACTGGGAAATCTATCCAAGCCAACCACATAACTTTACACATGACTCATCGCGTGATGGCTGTCCTGGTTCTTGGCTTAGTATTGGGGACGACTATTCTGACCCGAAAAAAACTTGGGAAGGCTCACGTGCTGAGTAAAATCGCGCTCTTATGGCTTGGCCTCACCTTGGTTCAAGCATTATTGGGAATCTTAACTGTCCTTAAATACAAACCGGCTGACATAGCCACCCTGCACGTCTTGGCAGGAGCAGGACTCCTTCTCGTAGGTGCTTTTGGGGCAACCATTAGCCGCACTCGGGCACTGCCTGCCATTCTGAGTGAGCCGGTCAATGAGCTCGCCGACGACCAAACCCCCTCTCAATTGAAAGGGGCACGCTTATGAGCCACGAAGAATCAGTCCATGACAATGCCCCTTCGCTGTTGTACGGGCAGATGCTAATGTGGTCAGAACTGGTGAAGTTGCGCCTTAATGTAATGGTGCTGATTTCCGCCGCCATGGGTTTTTATCTGGCCTCAGCTAACGGTGTTGATTGGCCGGCATTACTACATGCATTACTGGGCACCGGACTTGTTGCTGGTGGGGCTGCCGCCCTGAACCACTATCTGGAAAAGGACTTTGATGCCCGAATGGAGCGTACCGCCAACCGTCCACTGCCTGCCGGGAAAATCGCCCCCGAAACTGTTCTTCTGGCCGGCGGAAGCCTGGCGGCCCTTGGCTTGGTGTACCTAGCGGCACAGGTGAACTTGATCACTTCAGTAATTGGTGCTGTTACTCTGGTTGCGTATGTTGCGGTTTATACGCCCTTAAAGCGGGTTACCTCATTGAACACCCTGCTGGGATCAATTCCCGGTGCGCTTCCTCCTTTGATGGGCTGGACAGCTGCAGGGGGTCAAAATGCCGTGATCACCCCTGAAGCGTGGTCCCTGGTTGCTATTCTATTTTTCTGGCAGCTGCCTCATTTCCTTTCCCTCCTGTGGATTTACCGCGAGGACTATGAAAAGGCTGGATTCGAAATGATCTCCAAAGGCGATGAGGCAGGAAAGAATACCGGAAAATCCGCGTTGCTATATTGTCTGGCACTGGTTCCTGCCTCGCTCTCACCCTGCTTCCTGGGAATATCTGGCGCCATTTACGCTGCGGGTGCTGTTCTTCTTTCGGGTTTGTTTCTTGCATCAAGCTGGTTATTTTTTACTAAAATGACATTGGATTCTGCCCGGCGTCTGTTCTATAGTTCGCTCCTTTATTTACCCTTGCTTTTAGGGTTGATGATTGTAGACCGATTGTTTGCCTAGTTGATTAACGAAAATATGGAAACCACAACCCAGTCTGATGTGTCACACGAAGACCATCATGATGCGCATGAGGACCACGGTCATGGCAATCAGCACTTCCTGACCAAATATGTCTTCTCCTCTGACCACAAGGTGATCGGAATTCAATATGGAGTTACCTCCCTGTTGTTTCTGCTGATTGGATTTCTTCTCATCATGTGCATGCGCTGGCAACTGGCCAAGCCCGGTGAGCCCATCCCGATTGCGGGTGCTCTTCTTGAACATGTATATGCGAACAATAATTCCGGGGAGCCCGTTTTCAAGGATGGGGTGATGTCGGCTGATGGTTACAACCAGTTTGGAGTCATGCACGGAACCATCATGGTGTTTCTGGCAGTTGTGCCATTGGGGTTTGCCGCATTTGGAAACTATGTGGTTCCCCTGCAAATCGGGGCCCCCGATATGTGTTTCCCTCGTGTCAATATGGCAAGCTATTGGTGTTTCTTTGCCGGCTGTGTCGTCATGACCGTAAGCTTTTTTATTCCGGGGGGAGCTGCTGCAGCTGGATGGACGGCTTACTCACCCTTGGCAACCCTGATACCAACTGACGGACAATCCTACTGGCTGATAGGGATGGTGTTATTAATTACTTCATCCCTCCTCGGTGCGGTGAACTTTATTGCGACCATCATCCAAATGCGCGCTCCGGGCATGACCTGGTTCCGGATGCCGTTCTTTGTCTGGGCCCAGTTTGTGACAGCCTTCCTTCTCCTCTTAGCATTCCCCCCACTGGAAGCCGCTGGAATCATGCAGCTCATGGACCGGGTTTGCGACACCAGCTTCTTCCTGCCTTCTGGAGTTTTTGGGGCCGGCTCAACAACCATGGCGGTGAGTGGGGGAGGGAACCCGCTGCTGTGGCAGCATCTCTTTTGGTTTCTGGGGCACCCGGAGGTATATGTCCTCATTCTGCCGGCCATTGGGATGGTGGGTGAAATCCTCTCCAATAGTGCCCGCAGACCATTGTGGGGCTACAAGTTGATGATTGGAGCCGTACTCGTTTTAGGATTTCTATCCTTCATTGTCTGGGCCCACCACATGTACCTCACCGGCATGAGTGGTAAGGTTGCCACCTTTTTCCAGACGACAACCATGATTATTTCCATACCCTCGGTTATTCTTTTGACCTGCCTTTTCATCACCTTGTGGAAGGGCTCCATAAGGTTCACCACGGCATCACTGTTTGCCTTGGCGTTCCTTCCGATGTTTGGTATTGGCGGCCTGACTGGCCTGCCTTTAGGACTAAGCTTTGCCGATTTACACCTTCATGACTCATACTACGTGATTGCCCATTTCCACTACGTTGTTGCCCCGGGTTCAATTTTCGCACTGTTTGCCGGCATTTATTTCTGGTACCCCAAAATGACCGGGCGCAAGATGAACGAATACTGGGGCAGGGTTCACTTCTGGGGCTCACTTATATTCATGAATATCATCTTTATGCCCATGTTTATTCAGGGCTTCGCAGGAATGAGCCGGCGGATGAGTGATGGTGGGGCGACTTATTCATTACTGCAGAATCCGGATGTTACCTCCGGCGCACTCTCTGAACTGATCATGAAGCTTAACGATTACATTTCAATGGGCGCCTTCGGGATGGCTCTCATCCAGATACCCTTCATTGTGAATTTCTTCTACAGCATTCAAAACGGCGAAAAAGTATCCAGCGATAATCCGCATGAGGCAACCACCCTGGACTGGCAGACACCCACTCCGCCGCCACACGGAAACTTCCTCGAGGAGCCCAAGGTTTATGGTGCCCCTTACGAGTACAGCGTGCCTGGCGCCAACAAAGATTACCTCCCTCAAACTGAACCTAACCGGCCAAATACAGCGTAACTGAAAACGATGGAACTCCCGTACAACTCAAAGCCCAGACCCGATACTGGACTCTATAACGGTAAGGTTGGAATATGGCTGTTTCTGGCCTCTGAAATCATGCTCTTCGGCGGCCTGTTTTCAGCCTATCTCCTCTTAAGAGTAGGGGCCGATGATGGCAACTGGAGCATGGGCCTAATGACCAAATGGGTGGGAGCCTTCAATACGTTTATACTTATTGCCTCTTCGGCCACCGTCGTCCTGGCCTGGGTATGCCTAAAACTTAAGGACTGGGCCGGTTTTCGGTTCTGGAAATGGTGGACAGTAGGATTCGCCGCAACATTTCTTATTGTAAAATGGGGTTACGAATGGCCCGCCAAATTCACCCACTACGATATCACCTTCACTAGCAATCAACAGGCCGAAAAAGTATTTGCCGATGTGTTTGATAAGGGTTCCTACAATGACTGTGAGGAAGACCACCGGAAAATCTGGAATGAACGGTATGATGCTGACGGCGAAAACAAGGATATACCTGAAGGTAAGAAGGCTTGGGGGAAAGTTGACATTAAGGACAAGCCCCTTGATGGGCATGTTGTTGGCTATTATACTGAAAATGAACAGGGCGAACGCCAGCACCATAAGGTGGAGGCCGCCTTCGGTATCTCGTTTTGGAGCCACGCTTTTGCCTGGCGCTATGATGCCAGAAACACCGTTCTGGGTATCACTGATACCTTTTCAGAGAAAGGCATTGTGGCTGTTGAGATTGCCCCTACACACGGTGTATGGGACGCCCATCCTGAGGAGGAAGCCTCCGCCGCAAATCGCCGATATGCTGAAGCCGATAATGACACCGGTCATGACGGACATGCAGGTCACGGTCACCATAAAGCCATAACCATCGAGACATCCCAAATTAGCCGATTATCAAGCTATGAGCCGGCACACAGTACTTTTTTTGCCGTCTACTACACGCTCACAGGACTGCATGCTCTCCACGTATTTGGTGGCATCCTTGTCATGCTTTACCATCTGTTGCCCATCAGCCAGAGAGTGTACGAATCCGACCCGGAACGATTTACCAACCGGATCGAGATTACAGGGCTCTTCTGGCATTTTGTTGATCTAGTTTGGATCTTCCTCTTTCCAATCCTTTACCTATTATAACAACCTATGTCCGACGAACACGACGCAGAGTGGTACGAGAAGAAGTTTAGGCCCATGATATATCTGGTGGCCGGCATTTTACTTGTCGGCACAGTTATCACCTATGTGGCCGACGTATTGGGAATCGCGGAGAAATGGGGCTTTCGTAACGCAATTATTTTTGCCCTTGGCGTTGCCACCGTTAAAGCCAGTGCAGTTATCTATATTTTTATGCACTTAAAATGGGATATCAACCTGAAGACAATCAGCCTCACGATGGCTTGTGCCATTATCTTCCTGATTGGGATGATGTGGCTGACGGTAGGATCAGAAATTCAGGATGAGGGCGGCATTGACGGCAAGCCCGGGGGAACAGAAACAACCTGGAAACACGGCAAACCCTCCAAGCCAAAAGCCCTCAAGGCAGGAGACTCCTAAATCCATGTCACTCAAAGCATTTCATTTAGTCTTTGTGATTGCCTCGATTCTCATGGGTATCTTTGTGGGTGCCTGGGGCATCATGGAATATCAGGATTCAGGGGATATTGCCGCCTTGATACTTGGGGCGGTATTTATAGCCTTGGGTGTACTGCTTGTTGTATATGGCCGAAAGATGCTCAAGAAGACTGAACACATTGGCTATCTTTGCCTGCTGCTTTTCTTTACCTTTGAGCACCACGCCATGGCCTGTTCAGCCTGTTATGGGGAAAGCGACTCTGCCTTGGCCAAGGGAATGAACGCGGGTATATTTACCCTATTAGTTGTTATCGGCGGACTCCTGACAGGCATCGTGGCTTTCTTTGTTTTCATTTCCTATCGGGGCGCAAAAGCTGCGGCAACCCGGAAGCTTTTAGATGAACCTGAGCTGCTGGGCCTTAAACGCATTGATTTAACCCCATCCAAGCCGCACCCATCAAAACCTGTTATTTAATTCAACCATGAAAAAAAATGTATACGGCATACTGCTGGGGGCAATAATCGGAATTGTGGCCTGCCTCTGGGCGGTTGAAGAGGCCAAGGATGCAGAAGGCAACTTTACCAAGTTTGACAATCACGTGTTCGCGACAATGCACGACTGGTTTCTGTCGCCACAGGCCGTTACCGATCACGGGCAAAATGTCGACCGTATGATCTGGATAACCCATGTATTAATGGCGATTCTCTTCGTGGGCTGGGGGGCTTATTTTATTATCTGCCTAATCAAGTTCAGGAAAAGCGTCCATCCCAGGGCAGACTATTCCGGAGTAACCGATAAAACCTGGAGTACAGTTGCCGAATATGGAGTAATCGTTGTTGAAATAATTCTGCTGTTTTCTTTCTCAGTCCCTCTATGGACCAGTTGGCAGGACGGGATGCAGGTTGCAAGGATTAAGGACAAGGGCATAGAGGTTCATGTTTTAGCCAAGCAATATGACTGGAATGCGCGATATGCCGGTGCTGACGGTGAATTTGCTCCTCAATTCATTGAAAAGGCCGATAAGGCCATTAATCCCTTCGGTCTGGACCCTGAGGATTCGACCATTGATGATGTCATTGTCCTAGGGGCGAATAACAAGGAAAGGTCGATTGTTGTACCTTGGGGAGAGCAGGTTGTTGTCAAGGTAACCTCTATGGATGTCATTCATTCTTTCAAGGTTCTGCCATTGCGCGCCCTGACCGATGCCATTCCCGGATTGCAACTGCCTGTTTACTTCAGAATCAATGAAAAACTCCTTCCCAAGGACGAAAAGGGCAACCCCAAGGAGGCGGTTTATCTCATTACCTGTGCACAACTCTGCGGCGAGGGACATGGATTCATGTCCGGATACCTCAAGGTGGTGTCTCCGGAAAAATACAGGGCTTGGATAACTGAACAAAGCGCAGCGGCTCTGGCCAAACGATCCAAAGCAAAGCTGGCCGCCAAGTAAATTCCCTCATCAACGGCCCAGAACTTAAAGATGGCCGCCAATAGCGAAATACTCAGCCTTATCAAGTGGACCCTGCTGGGGGTTCTGCTTCCTGTGATTTTTCTGTTTATTTATTTTAAATTTGGACGCAACCCCGTTTCCCTGACAACAGCGAATGCAACCCCGGTTTCAGAGGGTAATAATTTGCCCATCATCAGCAGGATCACTCCCTTCACCTTAACCAACCAGCATAACCGCCCCATTGGGTTAACCAATTACCTGGGAACCCCCTGGATCGCGGATATCATTTTCACCCGATGCCCAACTATCTGTCCGGGACTTACCCGAACTCTCAGCAGTCTACAAACTGAACTTGGATCAGGAGTAAGGTTCATGACCTTAACAACCGACCCCTCCCACGATACACCTGAAAAACTCCTCCAGTTCTCCAGGCTACACGGACAAAGCAGTACAAACTGGAATTTCCTCACCGGCCCGAAAGAAACATTGATGAAACTGGCGGTGGACGATCTGAAGCTTGTTTCTCATCCCAAGGAGAAGAGCAAGCAAACCAGCCCGCATGATCTTTTCGTACACAGCGGAAATCTGATTTTAGTCGATGCGGAAGGGAGGGTTCGCGCCACCTTCGAGCATGACTCAACCAATTTGATCAAACGAATACGTTTCTCGTTAAAACAGCTCCAGGAAGAACAATGACTATAGACCAAATGCCCACCCTTAATGCGGCCTTAAACGCCCTTGCCACAGTTTTTCTTGTTTTGGGTTTTGTTTTCATCAGGAAGGAAAACAAGGATGCCCACAAGAGATGCATGATTGCGGCCTTCACCACCTCTGCCATCTTTCTGGCCTGTTATTTATGGTATCATTACAACTCCTCACTTCATACCGTACTCAGGCACCCGGTTCCGGCCCTAAACTACCTGTATTATTTTATCCTTATCACCCATATCATTTTAGCCATTGTAATTGTGCCCATGATTTTCATGACCCTGAACCATGCCCTAAAGGAGCGCTTTGATAAACACGGTAAAATTGCGAAGTGGACCTGGCCTGTCTGGATGTATGTATCGGTTACCGGCGTAGTGGTTTATTTATTTCTTTATGTTTTTTTTCCAGACCACACTGAAAAGAAACTCAAAATTAATCCCCAGCAATCGCCCTCTACGGAACAAAAAGCACCCGGAGGGTGAGCCCACTAATCATCCATCCTGATCTTAATGAGCAAACCCTTGAACGGGAACGAATCCTTTGCCTGAAACAAGGGAAGGTGGATCCAAAATTTCACTACGAAACCCAGAAGCAATCTGATTTATGGCTCAAGGTTCATGAACAATTCGCCCCACCAACTGATGTCTCTTGCTTGTACCAGGAGGCCGGCCAGTTTCTGGCCGGCCTCATAAAGCCAAAGGCCTCAACCCTTCTCTCCCTTGGGTGCGGAGGAGGGGAGAAGGATATTACGATTCTCAGGAAGCTTCCTCTTGATGTTAATTTTATCCCCACTGATATCAGCATCCCTCTGCTCCAAGCCGTCGCTCAACGCGCAAAAAGAGAGGGGCTACGTGTGGGCTCACCCTTGGCTTTTAATATATTCAGCACAGAAAATATCCGTAACTTCATCGGGCCACATCTTTCCCGGCAGAATATCTTTACCTCATTTGGCCTTATACCGAACTTTCACCCGCAGGAAATTCTCCCCACGATTCATTCGTTACTGCAACCTGAGGATTATCTTTTATTTAGCGCAAACCTGGCGCCCCGCGGGATTGATGAAATTTTGCCTCAATACAACAATCAGCCCACCAAGGACTGGTTGGCTGAATTCCTGCAGCGCTTCGGAGAAGCAAAAGGGCAAATCACAATATCAACCGCACGCGAAGAACAACTGGACTTCATATCAGCTCGGTTCATTTTTTCCGCCACCTCAATTCTAGCAACCGGCGGCAAAGAATTTGTTTTCGAACCCGGTGAACAAATCGATCTATTCACCTCATACCGTTACACCAAGGATTCGATAAAGAGAATATTTTCTGAACATCATATTGAGGTCGCCAAGGAATTTATCTCACAAAACGGTGAGGACGGTGTTTTCGTCTGCCAAGCTCAATAAACCCCAAGTGTATCGAGTACAGCCTTCACTCTGGACACTTCATGCGTACGGAAAAGTGAGGCTTTCCCGAGTGAAGCCAATACTGCAAAGAACGGTTCAGCACTACGTACTTCCTCTTGAAAAATCTCAGCAGCATGAGGAAGGGCATGGCAGACGGGCCAACCCAATTTACGGAGCCTGAAGGTATTAAGAAAAACACTCATCTGGCGTTTTACCCTTTTCTCTCCGTCATTTAGGTTCGCGTAATAAAAGCCCAATCCCGGATCAATAAATATCTTCTCCACCCCTTCAGCCTTGGCTTTTTTTATCTCCCTACTGAAGTAATCCTCTAAAACCGGCAGAGGATCCTCCTCCAGCTTCAAGTCCTCTACCTGCCTGACGTTCTTTCCCTGAACAAAACAAATAATGACTGCAGCATCTGCACTGGCCACCTCCGAATATATCGCCGAAGAATTGCCCATACCCGTTAAATTGATAACTGAGGCCCCGGCCTTAAGGCATTGCCGGGCAACCTCAACATCATAAGTCTCAATACTGACAGCAATGCCCAAACCCGCCAGAACCTCAACCACTGGCAGAACCCTTTCGAGCTGAGATGCCGCGTTCAATACCTGTGCCTCAGGCAGTGTTGACTCAGCTCCAATATCAATAATTGATGCACCTTGGGCGTGGAGTGCTTTTCCTCGCTCAATGGCACTCTCCGTATCCAAACAAATACTTTCGCGGTACCATGAATCTGCGGATAGATTAATGACGCCCATTAAACGGGGGTCTTTACCTGCCTGAACCTTACCGGGGCCCACGGAAAATTCAGCTACTTCTGACGATAAATCCCCCTGATTTTGATTGGCAATTTCAACAAGTGTTTCCAGATTAAGCACGGGCCTACTTAATCATGTATCCACAGCAAGGGCAAATCGTTGGCTTGAGTAATTATCTATATTCGGTTATAACACTTCTGGTTCGTCAAGGAGGCAAAGATGATAATAAATACACGATTTTTCGTATGTACCGTCCTGTTCTGTGCAGCAGGATGTACAGGCAAGTATGGTGAGTATAATCCTTTTTCTGATAAAAACCATTTTGACACTGCCGCTGGATTTCCCCCTAAAGCTCTGGCAAAGTTCTTATATCTAGAGGATTCCCTAACGGTTGACCCAGCGGAGCTCACCCTGAAACCAAAAAGTGAGCCAGAAGCAGATCAAAATTACTAAAAACTGGTACTCCCGGCTGGACTCGAACCAGCGACCAGCGGTTTAGAAAACCGCTGCTCTATCCAACTGAGCTACGGGAGCCTTGAGGGGGTTATCCTTATTCCTAGCCGCCTCCCAAGGCAACCCGATTCTCTTGACTCTACTCACTCAAATCCCGATTGCTAATGGCTCACTCAAAAAGTAGAGTTTTACTCATGTGCAGAGTTATTGTCTGGATTTTATTGGCCCTGCCTTTACTTGGGGCCAAGTCACCTGCTCCAGGTATCGCTATCCCCGATAAGGACCAGGTGGCTCTCGATAATGAAACAAAAGCGCTTAAATCCAAAATTAACACCTTGGGTAATAACCCGTTTTTGGCTGATGTGATTATTTTCCATAATGCAGTCCGCTATGCGTTGGATGATGATATGTTTTATAAAAAGGAGGATGTTGAAAGCGCTCATAAACTGTTGAAACTGGGCCACGAGCGGGCTAATCAATTAAGAAAAGGCAAACATCCCTGGGCCAGCGCCACAGGCCTTGTGGTGCGCGGATACCGGTCTACAATCGATGACTCGGTCATTCCTTACGGGGTTGATATTCCTGAGGATTTCAATCCAAACCGGCGGGGGCAATTGCGACTGGATATCTGGTTGCATGGCCGAAACAACATCCTCAGTGAAGTACGGTTTCTAACCGAGCGCCTCAAGCGTCCCAGCCAATTTCGACCTCCCAACACGATTGTCCTGCATCCCTACGGTCGCTTCTGTAATGCCTACAAGTTTGCCGGGGAGGTGGATGTAGCCGAATCACTCGATCATGTTAAATCTCAATATCCCATTGATGATTTGCGCATTTCCATGAGGGGCTTTTCCATGGGCGGAGCAGGGGCATGGCATCTGGGGGCGCACTATGCCGGAGCCTGGGCGGCTGTTTCTCCCGGAGCTGGCTTTGTGGATACGGCCATCTACCAGAATATTTTTTCCAAGGACCCCAAGCCTACCTGGTGGGAACAAAAGCTCTGGAAGCTTTATGATTGTCCGCCCATTGCCTCAAATTTTGCCAATACTACGACCATTGCCTATAGCGGCGAGATTGATAAACAGAAGCAGGCGGCTGACTTAATGGCATCTGCTTTCAGGAAAGAAGGCATGGAGATGACCCACATCATTGGACCCAATACCGGTCATAAGTATGAACCCAAGGCCAAGATCGAAGTCGCCAGACAGGTTGACGCAGCCGCGATTAAGGGACAGGAACCCTTTCACAGGACTGTTCACCTGACGACCTATAGTCTGCGCAATTACCACATGAAATGGATAAGCATCCATGGACTACAGGAACATTGGAAAGAGGCTCGCATGAAAGCCGAATATTTAGGCGATCAAAAATATCGTGTGAATACAAAAAATGTATCGGCCTTCATTCTTGGCAGGCCCGAACCTGCCGATCAAGGGAGTTCAACCTGTCTTGTTGAACTTGACGACCAAAGAATCGCACTGGAGACCAAACCCGATGCACCACTTAAATTCCGCCGGGCCGGAAGGAGGTGGGAGGCTGGGCCTGATCTCTCCCACAACTCCCTGGCCAAGATCCCCGGACTGCAGGGCCCCATTGATGATGCCTTCCTGGATCGTTTCATCATGGTACGCCCGACCGGTAAACCCATGAATGCTTCCGCCGGCAAATGGGTTCAAAAAGAAATGAAACATGCCATCACGGAGTGGCATAGGCAGTTTAGGGGGAACGCAATCGTTATGGATGATAAGCAGCTGCAGCTCCGTGATGCAGAAAAATCCAACCTGATCCTGTGGGGTGATCCTCGCAGTAATTCCTACTTGGCAAAAATCGCGGACAAACTTCCGGTGCATTGGGATGAGAAAGGAATCCGCCTTAAGGATAAGTCCTGGCCTTCAGATAAATTTGTTCCAGTTCTTATTTACCCCAACCCGCTCAACTTAAAGAAGTATATTGTCCTTAATAGCGGCTTCACCTTCAGTGAGTTCGGCCATATGAGTAATTCCATGCAAAATGCCAAGTTACCCGATTACGCGGTGCTGGACATGTCCGTCCCAATCACTGAACGTATTCCGAAGGGAGTAGCCCACGCTGGTTTTTTTGGAGAACGATGGGAACTCACAGATACAGAAGGCAAAGACAAAAGATGAGAATATTTTTACTGTCAATTATTGCATTGGCCACCAGCCTTAACGCAGCCAAGAAAAAGCCCAACCTGCCGCCAGTTCAGGACTCTGGCGATCAGCTCTTTCGCATGGCACCCATGACCAAGAGCAGTCGCAGCCTGGTGGTTAACCTCTCAAGCAATCTGCATTTGGCCTACGACACGCAAAACATGCGCACCCATAGCGTATGGCGCGGCAAGGGCCTGGATCTTTATGGACCCTGTTATCACGGCGGAAAGCGGCCTTTTATCTGCCATCCCAATGGCGATTTACTCTGGACCAACCCACCGGTAAATCTATGGATGCTGGATGGCGACCCTTTAACCCGCGCACACTACACGGGCTTTAGCACTTTAAATAACCGGGTTTGCCTTCTTTATGATCTCTCTAAGGACAATCGACGAGCCAAAGTCAGGCAAACGCTTTACAGCGCGAATAATGCAGTCGTACGCAGCTATTTGCTCCCGGATTTTATAGGCGAAATATCTCACAAGGCCCATATTGAAATGGGAGAGCCGATTGAACTCAATATTCCGAATGTAGCGGCTATTCAGCGAGGGGAAGATGTATTGGTTTGCATCCTCAAGGGGAAAGGAAACCTCAAATTTAAATTGGATGTGATCAAATATACTGAAGAACAATTTTCTGAAGAGGGCAGTACTGCCGGGAACAAATTTGAGAAGTCCGAATCCAAAATGGCCCAGATAGTTTACTCAAGCCGCAGCGATAATAAACCGCTTCAATTTAAGCTTATCACACTCACCGCTCCAGATAAGGCCACAGCCATTAAGATGGCGCACGACTGGAAAGAGCCCCAGACTGCCATCAAACCCACCCAACCCCATGTGCAGACGGCCAATCCCAAGGCGCGGCGCAGTTTTGTTTTGGATCCCCATTACCGGATTGAGGCCTTGGCACTTCCCGATATCAATCTCTTTGCCACCGGCATGGACTGGCTCTCAAAGGATCAACTGGCAATCTGCACCTACACCGGCGAAGTATGGATTGTGGAGAAGACCAACGGGCCGGTGAACGAAATGAAATACCGACGCTTTGCCCGCGGCATGAATGAACCCATGGGTCTTCTGGTCAAGGATGGCAACATTTACCTTGGCAACAAAGCGGAGTTAACCCGCCTTACTGATACTGATAATGATGGAGAGGCTGATTTGTTTGAGCGCATCTGCAGTGACTGGGATTATACCGGCAGCTACAATTCCTTTTCCTACGGGCCGGTGCTTGACTCCAAGGGCAATTTTATATTGGCCAATGCCGGACATGCCGGGCACTGGGGCGCGCGACATATGGGCTGGGCATTGCGCATTGACCCGCAGAGCAACAAGGCGGTGCCTTTTGCGAGTGGTTTTCGTGAACCCAATGGAATTGGAACCTATGGTTCCAACCGAGATATCTTTGTCGCAGACAATCAGGGGGCTTGGATAGGGGCCTGCAAGTTAAGCCATGTTCAGGAAGGCGGCTTCTACGGTCACCCAACCTCCCGTCCTGCGCCCAAGGATGAATACACAGGCCGGGAATCACTCGATCCTCCCGCAATTTGGTTCCCCTATAAATGGGTGCGCTCAGCCAGCGGCATGATCGAGATTACAGATGAACGTTTTGGACCGTTCAAAGGCCAACTTTTGGTGGGGGACTTCCAGAACGCAGTTATCACCCGTGTGCAAATGGAGAAGGTCGACGGTCAATGGCAGGGTGCGGTGTGGCCATTCCTTAAGGGATTTCAATCGGGAGTCAATCGCATGGCAATGGGGAATGATGGCAGTCTTTATGTAGGAGGTGGCAAGGTAAAGGCCTGGGCGGCCAATGCACCGGCCTTCCACAGTCTGGAACGCATAAGCTTCAAGGGGAAAATTCCTTTTGAGGCAAATAGAGTAAAGGTTTTACCTGACGGATTTGAACTGACCTTCACCCAGCCGGTTGACAGGAAGTCTGCCAGGATAATCGATGGCTTTGATGTGTGGCAGTACAAGTACAAATTCCACAAAACCTATGGCTCGCCGGAATTTGATCACGATGGCAAGAAGGACAGCTTTACGGTTATTGACGTCAAAGAAGTTTCTGTTTCAAAAGATGGCCTGAAGGTGTCCTTAAGATTAGACGACTGGAAACCCGGCTATGTCACTGCAGTTCGCGGACTGGATATCCGGTCTAAAACCGGGTCCAAGCTCTGGCATGATACCTTCTATTACACCTTAAATCGTATCCCTAAAAAGTGAATCTTAACGAATCAGCAGCTTGCCCGCCGCGTCAAAACACCTAAACTTCTCACGTGCGTAGGTTGATTTTCATATTTCTATTCCTGCCCTTCATCGCGATTCACGCTGAAGAAGAGAACCATTGGGCATTTATAAAGCCCGAGTGGCACGCCCTGCCTCCAATCAAACAAACCGAATGGCCGCAAAATCCCATTGATTATTTCATCCTCGCAAAACTCGAGTCAACCGGGCTTAAGCCATCCAGAGAAGCTGACAGAATCACGTTGCTTCGCCGGGTCTATCTCGATCTTGTCGGACTGCCTCCGGACGTTGAATCGGTAAAGGCTTTCGTCACTGATAAACGGCCCGATGCTTACGAGTATGCAGTTGATAAACTCCTGACTTCCAAGCATTACGGAGAACGCTGGGGGCGCCACTGGCTGGACGCTGCGCGCTATGCAGATTCCGACGGCTACAGCCATGACGCCTCACGTGTTATGTGGCGGTACCGTGACTGGGTTATTGACGCATTCAATAAAGACATGCCATTTGATCAGTTTATTGTTGAACAACTAGCTGGCGACATGCTTCCAGACGCAACATTGGGCCAGCGTATTGCAACAGGCTTCCATCGAAACACGCAGATCAACACCGAAGGCGGCGTTGATAAGGAGCAGTTTCGGGTGGATTCAATTATCGACCGAGTTGCAACCACCGGTGAAGTGATGTTCGGCCTGACCTTCGGCTGCGTGCAATGCCACGACCACAAATACGACCCCATCCCTCACGCAGAGTTTTACCAATTGTTCGCCTTTTTCAACCAGGCCGATGAACCGCGCATTGAGGCCCCGACGGCCGATGAATCAAAAAGACGAGCCGAGCATGACGAAAAAGTGAAGGCGCTGGATACGCGAGTGAAGGCACTTGAACAGAAGGATCCAGAACGTAAAAATCTCGATACTGAATTGGCCAAGCTGAAAAAGGCGCGTCCGAGAGCAACAACCGCACTGGTCATGAGCCAGCGTAAGTCCCCCAGAGTCACTAGGCGTTTTGTCCAGGGGGATTTCACTCGCCCCTCTGAAGTTGTCCAGCCGGGCACTCCTGCTGTCCTTCATGCTTTTCCAAAAACTGAAAAACCGACCCGTTTAGATTTCGCCTACTGGGTGGCCAATCAAAATAACCCGCTATTGGCCCGGGTAACAATCAACCGAATATGGCAGCGATATTTCGGAAAAGGTATTGTTGAGACGGAAAACGATTTTGGCACGCAAGGCACACCGCCATCACATCCAATGCTGTTGGATTGGCTCGCGATGGAGTTCATAAGAACAGGCTGGAGCCGCAAATCAATGCACCGATTGATTGTCACCTCGGCAACCTACCGCCAGTCCTCCAATGCTCGTCCTGATGCGGAAAAAATCGACCCTCGCAACAATCTTCTGGCTAAACAGGCGCGACTGCGACTGGACGCAGAAATTATTCGTGATGTAGCATTGGCTTCCAGCGGGCTGCTTAGCCGCAAGATGGGTGGCCCCGGTGTGTACCCCCCACAACCATCAGGCTGCATGAACCTTGGACAGCATCGTAAAAACTGGAAACCCAGCACCGGTGAAAATCGTTACCGGAGGGCAGTTTACACCTACCGCTGGCGTGCCACACCTCATCCTGCGTTAAAGATTTTTGATACCCCTGATGCCTTTGCCTGTAACACCAGGCGCTTGCGCTCAAACACCCCGCTGCAAGCTCTAACCCTGCTCAACGATCCTGCGTTTTTTGAGATTTCCATCGGCCTGGCCCGACGTATGATAAAGGAAGAGCAGGGGAGTGATGTCAAGAGATTGGGATTGGGATTTCGCCTCTGCTTGTCGCGTGACCCTGATTCCCGGGAACAAAACGTGTTGACTGATTTACTGTCTAAACAAAAGGCAGAATTTGAAAAAAATCCCCAACAAGCAAAGGAACTGCTGTCAGGGCAACAGACAGACGGCCTTCCCACCGGAGATTTGGCAGCATGGACGGTCGTGGCCAGAGTGTTATTGAATCTGGATGAAACCATTACGCGCGAATGAACTCCGAACCCAACCAAAAGTCGTCGACTGACATGCTTAAAGCCCTTACCCGACGGCACTTCTTCAGCCAATGCGGTATGGGACTGGGATCGGTGGCCCTGGCTTCGCTGATGGACGAGAAATTGATGGCTGCGCCTAATAAGCCACCCAATCCATTTGCCCCGCGCATGCCGCACTATATGCCACGAGCCAAAAACGTAATTTTCCTCTTTATGGCAGGAGGCCCTTCGCAACTGGAATTATTTGACTGGAAACCCAAATTGCAGGCCATGCACGGTCAGGATATTCCTGAATCATTTACCAAAGGCAAACGCTTTGCCTTTATGAACTCCTCCTTTAAGAAAGCAAAAAAATGTCTGGGAACCATTCGGAAATTTCAGAGACATGGCCAAAGCGGCATGTGGGTCAGTGAATGCATGCCGCATCTAGCCCACATGGTCGATGACTTGACGATGGTAAAAACCTGTCGTACCGATCTATTCAACCACGCCCCAGCCAAACTTTTCATGAACACAGGGACAGGCCTATTCGGTCGACCCAGTATGGGGTCCTGGGTTACCTACGGTCTTGGCACTGAATCACAGGATTTGCCTGGCTTTGTGGTCTTACAATCGGGCCCAAGGGGCCCGAGGGGAGGCGGGGTTAATTGGGCCAGCGGTTTCCTGCCTACCACCTATCAGGGAGTGCCTTTGCGCGGCAGCGGTGATCCAATCCTTAATCTTTCGAGCCCAAATGGTTTCATGACCGATCGACAGAGCGCCTCCATCGATGCCATTAACAAACTTAACCTCAAGCGGGCTATTGAAACGGGTGATCCGGAAATCAATACCCGCATCGCCTCCTATGAGATGGCGCACCGTATGCAGGCCAGTGCACCCGAGCTAATCGACATCAAGAGTGAATCCAAGGCCACACTGGATTTGTACGGCGCAAAACCCGGCCAGGCCAGTTTTGCCAAAAACTGTCTACTAGCCCGTCGCCTTGTGGAACGAGGTACTCGCTTTGTGCAACTCTATCATACCAACTGGGATCATCACGGAGGCCCCACTGAAACGCTGACAAAGCACTTAACCCAAGCTACTCATCAAATTGATCAGCCATGTGCGGCTTTAATCAAGGATCTAAAGGCGCGCGGTTTGCTCGAAGATACGCTGGTGATATGGGGTGGAGAGTTTGGCCGGACTCCAATCAGTGAAAAGCGCAGCACTCCGGGTCGCAATCACCATATTGACGCCTTTTGTATGTGGTTTGCCGGAGGCGGGGTAAAGGCAGGCAATGTGGTGGGGGAAACCGATGAGTTCGGTTTTAGTGCCATCAAGGACGAATGCCATGTCCACGATCTTCACGCCACTATCCTTCATTTGCTGGGGCTTAACCATGAGAAACTTACCTTCCGATTTCAGGGGCTCGACATGCGCTTGACAGGAGTTGAAGGCGAGGTAATCCAAAAGATGCTGGCTTGATGGGCGACTTACTGAAGCAAATCGCACCTGCAACAACGGGACTTTTCCCTGAAAAAAGCTCCATCCTGGTGGCCGTTTCCGGCGGACTCGATTCCATGGTTTTACTTCACTCTTTGTATACTCTTTCCGAAAAAAATAGCTGGCGAATTGCAGTCGCTCATTTCAACCACGGACTACGAGGGCCTGAGTCTGATGCCGACCAATGCCTGGTGTCAGAATTCTCAGAACAACTCAAATTAAAAATTACTTTAGGCAACTGGATAAAAGACACCAAACCGATCAAAGAGCAGGGGCTGGAAATGGCGGCACGGGAAAGGCGTTATAAATTCTTGGGTAAAGCCGCAATAAAGCATCGTTGTAAATATATCGCTACAGCTCATCACGCGGATGACCAGGCTGAAACCTTTCTCTGGCGGATGATGCGCGGATCCGGTGGAGAAGGCCTTGGCGGGATGCGACCACTATCACCTTTTTCCCAGAAACCAGGAATCAAATTGGCGCGTCCCCTAATTTCGGTCAATCGATCCAGCATAAAAGAGTATGCTGATGGTAACGCTGTTCCTTTTCGGGAAGACTCCAGTAATTCGAACCCAAAATTCCTTCGCAACAAAATCCGACGCAAACTTATCCCTTATCTAAAGAATAATTTTAACCCGGAAATCCAAACCTCTATCCGCCAGTCACAAAACCTTGTTTCGACTGATTCAGATTATGTAAAACAATCTGCACGAGAATGGATTGATTCTAACAAGCAAACTCCTTTTTCAATTCTTCACGTAGCGGTTCAAAGGTGGGCTATATGGCATCAACTCATTGAGCTTGGGGTTGATCCTCAATATATTCTAATCGAAAGCCTGCGCGCATCTCCTGACCAACTTATCTCACTTAACCCAACCGAGCAAATCCACCGTGATTGCAATGGAATTGTCCACCTTCAACCCGTTACTCCACTGGGCTTCCGCAATAATCAAAAAGTGATCAAGATTGGCCCCAATTGGGTAAAGCATGAGTTCAGTAATCTTGCGATTTCCTGTCGCACCACTCAAAAGAGACCCTCGGGATTTGATGGGGAACTTTTTGATGCCGACAAATTGAGCAAAAAGATCATTCTAAGATACTGGAAACCAGGAGACCGTTTTCAACCCATTGGCAGCCAATTTAACTCAAAATTACAGGATATTTTTACTAATACCAGAGTAGGAGCAGCCGAAAAACGCACACGGATCCTGGCGTGCAACGATTCAGGAACACCTTTTTGGGTTCAAGGTTTACGAATTGGAGAAATAGCTAAAATTGCCCCTAACACCAAACGTTATTTATCCTGGAAATGGAGATTAATCTAAGATATTGGCCGAATTAGGCATTTATGCTAGGGTATCCCTCTTACATCAACCAATGGATAACGACGACAACCAACAGGAAAGCTCCATCCGCCCATGGATAATATACCTGATTATTTTTGGGGCTATCTTCATGCTCCTCATGGCAGGCCGGAAAAACACTGAAAATGCAGCCGATATTTCTTATGATGAGTTCATTGGTATGGTCACAAATAATGTCGGTGGCAAAGATATCATCATCGAAACCAAAATTAAGTTTTCGCAAGCCTCTGAGCTAAAGGAAATTACAGGCAAATCAAGAGAAACCAGAAAGACCGATGCCGGTTTTGAATTTGTACGAGAAAACGGCAAAATAAAGGAAAAAGCCTTTCGCCTGAAATCAACCATCCCCGAGGATCATGAAGCCATAATTATTGGGCACCCGAAAATCGAGCAAGAACAGGAAAGTACACTCCTCTACAGTTTCCTGCTAACAATTCTACCATTCCTTCTGATAGTATTTTTCATCTACTTCTTTTTCATTCGACAAATCAAAATGGCAGGCAAGGGCGCCATGAGCTTTGGGAAAAGCAAAGCACGGATGATGAACAAGGATAAAAATAAAATTACCTTCAAGGACGTTGCCGGCGTGGAAGAGGCGAAGGACGAGGTTTTTGAGTTGGTTGATTTTTTAAAAGATGCAAAGAAATTCCAGAAATTGGGCGGTCGCATCCCCAAGGGCATTTTAATGGTCGGTGCTCCCGGGACAGGAAAGACGCTGCTAGCCAAGGCAATAGCTGGCGAGGCTGATGCTGGATTTTTTAGTATTAGCGGATCAGATTTTGTTGAAATGTTTGTCGGAGTCGGTGCAAGTCGCGTTCGAGACATGTTCGAGCAGGCCCGTAAAAGCACACCTTGCCTAGTTTTCATTGATGAAATAGATGCTGTCGGACGCCACCGTGGACACGGATTGGGGGGAGGCAATGACGAGCGAGAACAAACTCTCAATGCATTGCTCGTCGAAATGGATGGGTTTGATTCTCAAGAAGGTATTATCATTATCGCCGCCACCAACCGGCCTGATGTATTGGACCCAGCCCTGTTAAGGCCAGGCCGTTTTGATCGTCAAATAACGGTCCCATTACCCGATGTCCGTGGCCGCGAATCGATACTCAAGGTCCATGCCAAGAAAGTTAAACTGGCGAAGGCTGTCGACCTGTCAGTCATAGCCCGCGGCACCCCAGGTTATTCAGGTGCTGAGTTGGCCAATCTGCTTAATGAAGCGGCGCTCCTTGCAGCTAGGAAAAACAAGAAACGCATTGGAATGATTGAGCTTGAAGAGGCCCGCGACAAGGTTCGCTGGGGCCGAGAACGCCGCAGCCTAGCCATGAGTGAAGAAGATAAAACCAGAACTGCATGGCACGAAGCTGGGCACGCCATATTGAACGTGCTCCTAAAACATTGTCATCCACTGCACAAGGTAACGATCATCCCAAGAGGCCAATCACTCGGCTCAACAATGAGTCTGCCAAAGGAAGATGTACTCAACCACCACAAACTCCAATTACTCGATACCATATGCATGACAATGGGAGGCAGGATTGCTGAAGAGGTCTATTCAGGCGATATCTCCTCTGGAGCAGCAGGGGACATTCAGCAGGCCACCAAAATGGCAAAAGCAATGGTGACTCAGTTCGGCATGAGCGAGGAACTGGGCATGGTGCAATATGGCGGAAATAATGAATACGTCTTTCTCGGACGAGACATGGCCCAATCAAAGGAATACAGCGAAGATACGGCCCAGTTGATCGATGAAGAAGTTAAGCGAATAATTCAAGCAGAGTATGAACGCGCCAAACAGCTTATCACGGAGAATCAGGACAAGACAAAGGCCCTCGCCGAAGCCCTAAAGGAACACGAAACCCTAGATGCATCTCAGGTTGAAGAAATTGTGAAAACAGGAACCTTCAATGCGCCTGACGACAATTCAGACAACACCAAGGGAGTTACAGGAGTTGAAGCTTCAACCCCGACTTCTACTGACAAGGGCGACGAAGAACCCCCTGAAACAGACACCGGAATAGGCACGAAATCTCCCGCTCCCGCCCCCGCATAACTTATCATCCATGATTATCGCACCCTCGCTTCTGGCGGCAGATTTCGGGAAACTCGCTTCCGAAGCCGGGCGGGCGGAGCGCTCGGGTGCAGACTGGCTTCATCTGGATATTATGGATGGGCATTTTGTCCCCAATATCAGCTTTGGGCCTGAAGTGGTATCAGTATTACGGCCCCAATCAAAATTGTTTTTCGATGTGCACCTGATGTGTTCTCGCCCTGAATCCTTACTGGAAACTTTTCTTAAAGCAGGTGCTGACCAGCTCATTATCCACGCCGAACTCACCGACAAGGTTGCTGATTTGATCTGGAAAATCAAAAAACTTGGCTGCAAAGCCGGACTCGCTCTCAATCCGCCCACGCCACTTGCAACAGTTGAGCCCTTTTTGGATCAAATCGATCTACTACTCGTCATGACCGTGAATCCTGGTTTTGGAGGGCAATCCTTCATGTATGAATGCCTTCCAAAAGTACAACAAGCTTGGGAATGGCGGCAGTCAAGAGGCTTGGGTTACAGAATAGAAGTCGATGGAGGAATTGATAATAATACCGCCATTGAATGTTCCAGGATGGGCGCTGATACATTTGTAAGCGGAACCGGGTTGTTTAGAAAGCGCAATATAAAACAGGCCATTCATAAAATGCGCGAGGGAGTGGAAAAGCACCGCAAACGTAGCTAAGAACCTCCGTGAATCACCCTATAAAATTTGGCACCGACGGGTGGCGTGCTGTCATTGGCGAAGACTACACTTTTACCAATGTGCGCCTTGTGGCACAGGCTACTGCAGATTATTTTACCCGGAAGCCTGCCGGCAGGACGCTCAAGAAGATTGTCATCGGCTATGATAGACGTTTTCTTTCCGAGGAATTCGCCGCCGTAACAGCAGAGGTTTTGGTCGGAAACGGTTTTCAGGTTGTGCTCTCAAGATCACCTGTTCCCACCCCGGCAGTATCATGGCATACGGCCCGCGGCAAATGCCGCGCTGGTATCATGATTACTGCGAGCCACAACCCGGCAAGGTTTAATGGCTATAAAATCAAGCTTCACCATGGTGGGCCCGCCGATCCTGGCACCTGCAGATCCATAGAGAGCTTGATTGGAAAAAATCCTGTCCGTGCAATGCCACTGAAAGGCAAGCGATCAAAGGTAAAGGATTTACTCCCCGAATACTTCAAAGCATTAAAAAAACTCGTCAATTTTGAGTTGATTTCAAAATCAAATCTGAACTTTGCCCATGAAGCCCTTTTCGGCGTGGGGGCAGGGTGCTTCGATCAAATCCTTGAAAACACGAACTGCAAAATACGTACTTTTAATGGAAATCACGACCCGAACTTCGGCGGTATATCTCCGGAACCCATCAAGCAGAATTACTGCAGCAGCCGAAGGTCCCTGAAAAATAACCCGGCGGACTTTTGCCTTGTCACCGACGGAGACGCTGACCGCATTGGCGGAATGGACGGGCACGGCAACGCACTTACCACGCACCAAATCATCTGCCTCCTTTTAAGGCACTACATTTTTAACCGAAAAGGAAAAGGGAGGGTTGTCAAGGCACTGACCACGACCTCTATGGTTGATGTCATGTGCAATCATCATGACCTTCACCTCACTGAAACCGGAGTTGGGTTCAAATATATCTGTGAACAGATGCTAAAAAATGATGTGCTTCTTGGTTTTGAAGAAAGTGGGGGTATCGGTTTTCCTGCTCACATTCCTGAACGGGATGGAATATTAGCGGGATTAATGATCCTTGAAATGCTGGCTATGGAAGGTCGCTCACTAGAGGAATTATTGGGGGAATTGGAGTCTCAATACGGACTGTTTCGCTATGCGAGAAACGACATGCATTACCCCCTTAAAAGCCGCAACTGGCTAATGCGTCATGCACAATCAAATCCACCCAAATATTTACTGGGCTCTCCAGTAGACAAGATACAAACTTTTGACGGTGTCAAATTCACTGCAAGATGCGGTAGCTGGTTGATGCTTCGAGGCTCAGGTACTGAGCCTGTATTGCGAGTCTACGCCGAAGGACCTACAGAAAATTGTGTGAAAAAATTACTGGATCAAGGCCAATCAATCGCAGAACAGGCAAAACAATAGTATTTGCTTTAATCTGAAGCCGAGACAGGTATTTTCTCCAACTTTGTAAGCGCCCAGATGGACCCATCAAAAATCAGGAATTTCAGCATTATTGCCCATATCGATCACGGGAAAACCACTCTGAGTGATCGACTGATGCAATGCACTGATACAGTAAGCAAGCGGGAAATGGAGGACCAACTCCTTGACTCCATGGATCTGGAAAGGGAAAGGGGTATTACCATCAAGTCTCATCCGGTAACCATGTATTATTCGGCCCGGGATGGTGAAACCTACGAGCTTAATCTCATTGATACCCCGGGGCATGTTGATTTCTGCTATGAAGTTTCCCGAAGTCTCAGCGCCTGTGAAGGGGCCCTCCTCATTATTGATGCAGCACAAGGTGTCGAAGCCCAGACCGTGGCAAACGTACACTTGGCCCTCAAAGAAAATCTCGAAATAATACCGCTCGTTAACAAAATCGATCTTCCCCACGCAAATGTGGATGGTGCCATCACTCAGATTGAAGACATTCTGGCCATTCCCGGTGAAGAAGTGCTTCCCTGCAGTGCTAAAGAGGGAACCGGCATTGAAGATATATTAGAAGCAATTGTCCAACGTGTTCCTCCGCCAAAGCCGACGGCCAATGGAAAACTGCAGGCCTTGGGTTATGACTCAGTCTATGACCCTTACAAGGGGGTAATTATCCATGTGAGGGTTTTTGATGGCGAACTTAAACCCGGCACACAGGTGCGACTTTATCATTCACAGAAAACCATAGAAATAAAGGAGGTCGGCAGCTTTAACCCCAAACCCTATTCGCGGGAAAAGCTGGGGCCCGGCGAGACAGGCTACATTACTGGAAATATCCGGTCTCCGCGTGATGTTAAAATGGGCGACACCATCACCGAATTACGAAACCCAGCAGAAACTTTAACCGGATTTCAAGAAGTACGCCCAATGGTGTACAGCGGGATTTACCCAATCAACTCAGCTGACTACGAGCACCTGAAAAACAATCTGGCCAAACTCCAACTAAATGATCCCGCTTTTGTCTATCAACAGGAGAGTTCCATTGCCTTGGGCTTTGGGTTTCGTTGCGGATTCCTCGGGTTACTGCACTTAGAAATAATCCAGGAACGCCTCCGGCGCGAGTATGACATGGATATCATCGCGACCTATCCAAACGTCATTTACCGCGTAATTCAGACTGACGGAACAGAACACGAAATCGATAATCCTGTTCATATGCCTGACCCCTCGGTGATTGACTGGATTGAGGAACCCATCGTTCGCACACACATCATGATACCCAACGAAAATATTGGCGATATGATGAATTTATTAACCGAAAAACGTGGGACTGTAGAGCACACCGAATCACTGGATGGCACCCGGGTCATGCTTGAAGGGATTGTGCCCATGAATGAAATTCTTGTCGATTTCCATGACCGCATCAAGAGCCTGACCCGAGGATTTGGTAGCATGGATTATGAACCGTCCGGATTTCAACAGTCAAAAATGGTTAAACTGGACATGTTGGTAAATGGAGATCCAGTGGATGCCTTTTCCTCGATTGTCCATTTTGACAAAGCCGAGCAAAGGGGCAGGGCACTGGCCGCGAAACTCAAGGAAGTCATTCCTCGCCAACAATTCAAGGTTGCCATCCAGGCTGCCATTGGAGGCCGCATCGTTGCCAGAGAAACTGTGGGAGCCGTACGAAAAGACGTGACGGCCAAGTGCTATGGCGGCGATATTTCCCGAAAGCGGAAATTATTGGAAAAACAAAAGGCAGGTAAAAAGCGGATGAAATCCATTGGCTCGGTCAATATTCCCCAGGATGCTTTCATCAAGGTACTTAAAGCATGATATACAACTGGCGCTGGTTCATTTCCAAAAAACTTAGAGAAGCCCGTGAAGAAAGCAAACAGGTGCAAAAGCTTCTGGATGCCCAAAGGGATCTGCTGAAACCTCATGCAATAGAGGAAATCGAATCCTGCCTGAGAAATCTGAACCAACAGAGCAGGGGGGCAATTAATCATGTGACTCTCAAGGAAGTCCGCGAGGAACTGCTCAAAACAGCCGAACAGAAACTTATAGCCTATCCAGATGCTCAGTACCGAGACTGGATAGAAATGTTTCTGGTCGTCGCAACCCTGGTATTGACATTCAGAGCGTTTTTTTTCCAGCCCTTCAAAATTCCAACCGGCTCCATGCAGCCGACTCTGTATGGAATTACAGCAATAGACCTGAATAAGATTGAGTCGGGACACCTCAAGGCAACCACCAGAGATGGACTCCTCAATATTGACGGCGATTTTTTCTCTAAGAACGATACTGGCAGAATAATTTCTTTTGAAAACGGTGATTCTGCAACAATTACAAAAGTCAATTCTTCAGATGAAATCCTAATAAAGCCTAGTATAAATATCTCTGATCAATCGTTTCATCTAGAGCCCGCCAATAAACCCGATATCAAACAGAAAATCGTTAATTTTTTCCGGGGAATCAGTCATTACAGTCTCAAAGCCTCAGGCAACTGGACTATAAGAAACATACATCCTCCAAAAGCAATAATTCCCTTAATCAGCAAACAAACCATCGAGTTCGTTGATGATTCAGGAAATTCCATTAATAAGTCCATCTGGTTCCCTCCAATTCGGGGCACCGAGCCCATGCTCAAGATGCCCGGGACATACGATCCACGAAGCGACCGGCCCTTTATCAATAAATACGAATTCAAGAAGGGTGAAAATGTTTTTAATTTTCAGCTCAAAACAGGAGACCATCTTTTCGTAAATCGTATGACCTACAATTTCAGAAAGCCAAAACGAGGCGATATTGCCGTATTCACCATAAGTCAAGATAGTATTCCTTCGCGGAGCCTGAACGCTCCAGCTAAAGAAACATTTTATATCAAAAGGCTGGCAGCCCTTGGAGGAGAGAACATTCATCTTGGAACAGACCACCAACTTGTTGTAAACAATTCCAGGATTGACTCAACGCATCAGGGATTTGAATCCCTCTACAGTTTCCCGAAAGAGATTGATAATAACGGTACCAATATATGGAGAATCCCACGTAATGAACCAGCTGATTCAGTCTATTCAGGTCACTTGCCAATGCCAGGCTTCCATTATGGTCAAACAATTAAGGTGACCCCACATCACTATCTTATGTTCGGCGACAACTCGATCAACAGCCTCGATTCACGTGCATGGGGCGAACTGCCAGAGCAGAATGTCATCGGCCATTCTTCCTTTGTTTATTGGCCGCCGCTTTCACCAAGATTCGGCTGGAGCCACCGTTAATCATAAATACAACTCCTACCCCGTGCGCCTGCATCAGTTTCGCACAATATATGTTATATGGATTATGCTTCAGCACTGTTATATCAGCTTAATTATGAGAATGGTACAATTTTTGGTAGGATCGGGCAGGTGCAGTCCAGGAGTAATCGAGCTTCATGATTCTCTTGCGCGCAGCTTTAAAGGAATCATTTAACACAAAGAATTCAAGCGCACGATTAATGGCTGAAATGAGCTTTTCTGACGTTAAGCTATTCATCTTAAATCCGTTTCCTGATTCTCTATCAATTTGCTCTACGGTATCATTAAGCCCCCCCACCCCGTGTACGATAGGAAGTGTACCGTACCGAAAACTGTACAACTGATTGAGCCCACAGGGCTCAAACCGGGAAGGCATTAAATAAAAGTCAGCCGCTGCTTTGATTAAATGGGCCAAAGAATTGTCATAACCATTAATGAAAACACAATTGCTATATTTCTTCTGGAGATTATTCAGGCTGCGAGCGAGTTCATCTTCACCTGAACCCAGAATCGCAACCTGCATTCGGGTTTCGCACAATATTTCATCCAGCGATTGAACCATGATATCAATCCCTTTTTGGCCTGCTAATCGGGTTATGCATCCAAAAAGCGGGATCTCTTCAACAGGTAATCCCATTTCCTTTTGGAGTGCTTTTTTGCATGTATCCTTTCCATCTAGATCATGTGCTGAGTAGGAGGCAGGCAAATATGTGTTGTTTTCGGTGTTCCATTCACCGTAATCAACCCCGTTCAAAATCCCCGTTAATACGCCTTTACGCTTTCGCAGAACACCATCCAGCCCCTCACCATATTCCTGAGTCAATATTTCACGAGCATAGGTGGGGCTAACGGTTGTAATATAGTCAGCATAATGGAGTCCTGCTTTCAAAAAATTCATGCCACCCCAAAATTCAGGGCCTTCCCGCTGAAATAAACGTTTGGGCAAATTCGTGATATTAAACCGATTCCCTTCACACTGACCTTGATAAGCCAAATTGTGAATCGTCAGAATTGTTCGAGGTGACGTTTGCTTTTTGCCGACTTTTAATAGCATGGGGATGAAAGCCGTTTGCCAATCATGTACGTGTACCACCTCATATTCAGGAGCTATCTCGGCGACGGCTTTATTGAGGAGCATAAACCGCTCTGGATTATCCCAATAACCATCATTCCCATCCATATATATACCGTCACGATCATAAAAACCATCGTTCTCAAGGAATAATACCGTGACGCCACCGGCTGTTTCAGTTTTCCACCATCTGGCAGGGAATTTGTTTTTGCCTAGAGGGATCATGATTTCGGGACCGCATGGCCTCAAATTGGGTGTTCCTCCTCGGACCCCTCTGTACAGGGGTGTCGCCACTGTGATTTCCTCACCCAACTCCAGCAATGCACCGCTGAGTCCGGCAACCATATCAGCCAACCCGCCGGTCTTAGAATAAGGGAAAATTTCCGAGGTGACCTGAAGGACCCGCATAGCTACGCAGCCGGAATGGAATCAGCACGAAGATATGGCTGTAATGGTTCAGGAATCCTGATCGAACCATCAGCCTGCTGGTGCGTCTCGATTAGAGCCACAAAAAGGCGGGCCAAGGCCACTCCACTCCCGTTAAGCACATGAGGTAATACATTACCCCCCTGCTCCGCCCTGAAGCGCAGCTTCATTCGGCGCGCCTGAAAATCCTCGGTGTTAGACACGCTGCTTACCTCCAGATAGCTCCCCTGGCCCGGCGCCCATACCTCAATATCGTAGGTCTTGGCCGCGGCAAAACCCATGTCCCCCGAACTCAGGATAAGCACCCGGTAATGAAGACCGAGTTGCTTCAAAACCGTTTCGGCATTTACCAGCATCTTCTCAAGCTCGCTGTAACCTTCTTCGGGCTTAACCACCTTGATGAGTTCCACCTTGTCAAATTGATGGACCCGAATCATCCCGCGCGTGGCGACCCCTGCCGCTCCTGCCTCAGCCCGAAAACAGGGACTATAGGCGCAATAATATTTGGGAAGATCCGATTCATCCAGGATTTCCCCCCGGTGAAGATTGGCAACCGGGGCTTCGGCCGTAGGAATCAAATACCTCTTGCCCAGCGTCTCTCCATCAAGACCCTCCTGAACCGCATAAGCCTGATCCAGAAATTTAGGAAATTGCCCAACTCCCTCCATGCATTCAGACTGAACCATGAATGGAGGACTTACCTCGGTATACTCATGCTCGTGCACATGCAAATCCAGAAGGTATTGAATCAAGGCCCGTTCCAGCCGGGCACCCCAACCTGTGTAGAGTAAGAAACCACTGCCAGCCAACTTAGCCCCCCTTTCAAAATCTATCAGCCCGAGTGATTCACAGAGATCAACGTGCCCTTTTGGCTCAAAATCAAACGATGGTTTTTGCCCCTCAACTTTAACCTCTTCATTCGCCGTTTCATCAGGCCCTACAGGAACCGTGTCGTGCGCCAGGTTTGGCAAAGTAAGAATCAGTGCATTAAAGGCTTCTTCAGCCTGAGACTTGTGGGAATTTAAATCATCAATTTTATCACCAAGTTCACGTGTCTCAACCTTCTTGCTCTCAGCCTCTTTCTGCTTGCTCTGCCCCATCAGAACACCGATTTGCTTGGAAACTACATTGCGTTCAGCCTGAAGATTCTCCACCTCGGTAACAATCGCCCTGAGCTTCTCATCCAATTCAAACAACTCATCCAAAACGGAGGCTTCTTCGCCGCGGGCGGCTAATCTCTTTTTGGCAGCTTCAGGCTCCTGACGGATATATTTGATGTCCAGCACGGGAGCGGATTATAGGGCTGGACTCCTGAAGGGCAAGGCATTGAAGTTAAAACAACACGCGGTAAACCCTTACCCCTATTCTAGTGCATCTCCACGTCGCAACAACCGATACCGCCCCGGTAAAAGTTGAACTGCACGTTGGGATGATCACCCAGGAGACTCATGGGAACAGAGCTGTCTGCGAGCCCTTCTGAAATCATCAGTGTGGTCAACCGCTGCCCTAGAGGATTGTCATGGGCACCGGCATGCCAGATGGAGACCTTATCGGCCATCCAGGTTTCCTTTGGGCCAACGGTAATTGCCTGTTGCGGCACCATCGTGATATTCCCCCCCCCACTGGTCCGGGCATTTTGCGCCAGTGTCACCGGGTGCAAATCCACCACCCGCGTCTCCAGTTTCCGGTATTCCTTGGGCGGAGGAGGAGAATTCTTCCATTTACCTTTACGGGGCAAGGGATCATTGAAAGCCCAGTGCTTGATATCCCCCTGCCCTCCCTGCATTACCGCACAACGCACCCCTTCCCAACTCTCTGAGAAAGAGCGGGTATCGGCCTTGGGGAAATGAAGGTTTTCCTCAGGAATCCGAAACCGTTTCTCAATTCTATTGAAACATAATTCACGATCAGCTTTCTCGAATGAGAGCGGGTGCTTCATGGAAACCTCCCGTTTTCCATCATGCCACTCATCCATCCCCCAGAAATGGGCAGAACGCAGACTCAGGCCGAGCGTGTTCACCAACCTGGCCACCAACGGCAATTGCTCTGTTGGACCAATAGGCCCACAAATTCCAACCGGATTATCCGGTGTGGAAGCACGCCAGGCATCTATATATTCTAATGCCTCAGCCAGATAAAAGTCCTCCAAAGTATCATACATCACCACCTTGAACCCGGGCCGGGACAGGCGCTCCATTTGCCGCACAGTGAGCTTGGCCGCCTCACGAATGATATCATTCTCCAGAGTGGTATAGTCCCACCAATCGGGTGCAATACTGCTAAGTTTACGTGGCATTTCAGATTCCTTTCTTGATTATTCTCTCGTAGGAGACGTTTATCTTATGTCGTTTCCCGATTGCTTCAGAAAGCGGATCCATTTCGGTCCTGCTAAATCCGTAATGTAAATGCCTCCTCCATGCTTCAGCATGTTTAAACTTCTTGGACAGCTTGCCTACATGACGCGACATATCATCGGCAGTTTTCAGGTAGGAATTCATCCCCTGACTGGCATCCAGCCAATCCTGCTGGCTGGCATGCGCTTTAAGGGCTTCCATTTTCACCGGATGAACATCGGTGGTATCAACAAAGGACCCCGGTATGATTTTCTCGCGCAGCGGCCCCTGCAAGCTATGGGGCATCGCGTGGTATAGGGTAACCTCGTGCCCATAGGGTTGAGTTGCCGGAGTGGTCTTAAAATTGGGCATACCATGTGTAAAGGCGCCCGTCACGGCCAACCGGCAGGTATTGGTGTGGTCCTCCATATAATCCACCGGCGAATGTGTAAGAACAATCGACGCCTTACTTTTGCGAACCACGCCCGCTACCCTGCGCAAAGTGGGAACATCATACATGATCTCCAAATCCTGAGAAATGCTCTTGTAATAGGTAGCTCCAAGGATTTTTGCTGCCTTGCGCGATTCCCTGGCCCGAACCCGGGCAGTTTTTTCTGAGCCCATCTTCACGCTACCCAGATTACCTGAAGAGACATTGAAATAGTGGATTACCCACCCAGCCGCCTTGAGCTGAAGCAGAGTTCCCGCCATGCAGAACTCGATATCATCGGGATGGGCACCTATGGCAATGGCTGACTTTATAGCCATAACCTAGCGAACCCGAACAGGCTTTCCTGTCGCGGCCGACTGGTCTGCTGCATAAATAATTTCGTGCGTCCGCGCCGCCTCAGAAAGACTGGTATAGGGCATCTCTTTACCTGCCCGCAACGCCTTGAAGAATTCCTCGAATTGAGTTTGATAAGGATGATCACTCACGTCCCCTGAATCAACCAACTGGGTGGCCAGCGTGCTCCACTCATTTTTGTTTAAAGCCCCCATCTTGCTGGAATAGAAACGGTTATCCAGAATACTTCCTTCACTGCCCACAAGATGGGTATGAAAATAATAGGGCTGCAGGCAATCAATCACGCTGGCCACTTTCCCGATACGTCCGTCCTTGAATTTCAATATCGTGACACTGGTCGTATCATATTCGTATTTTTGAAAGATTCGATTCCTGGATTTGGTGGAATGACTGGACACCTCAACCACATCCTTGCCTCCCATAAGATGGAGCAACGCATCCATCGCGTGACATCCTGCAGAAAGCAGACTGCTTCCACCGGCATCCTTTTTCACATTCCAGCGGTACTGCCCGTACCACGGCCCCACCCCGTGATAATAATCAACCTCTCCATAGTGGATTTTACCCACCAGCCCCTGATCAATCACCGATTTCAAGGTAAGAAATTCGGCAGAGAAGCGGCATTCAAAACAGACGCAGGTTTTAACCTTGGCCTTTTTTACCGCCTTCACCATCCGGTTAAGGTCCCGTTTGGCCAAGGTTAGGGGTTTTTCAACGATAATATGCTTACCCGCCCTGGCTGCAGCCACCACCTGATCGGCATGTTGATAGGGATAGCTGGTGATATCGATCACATCAATGTTCGGATCCTTGAGCATTGATTTCAGGTTCACTGTGGATCTGATTTTACTGCCGTGGCGCGAACTTAGCTCATCATCATCCAGCAGACGTGAGGAATAGACATTTGTAACCTGCGCCATGCCTGAAGCATTGATGGCGTCAATATGGGCCGTAGCCGCCCAACCATATCCGATTATACCAACGTTGTATTTTTTCAAAGTAATTAGGGGGTTAAATTGAGCGGCCAATGGCACAACGATTGCCCATGAAAGTCAAGGATACCAGAGAGGTTGAGCATCGTTTTATTACGAAACTTCAAAGAAGAGTCTCGAAAGGAAATGAGAACCTGCAAGATTTTTCTCTATTTGCCTTCCGACTCATGAGCTGAACATGAATCAGAATGACAACAGGGCGCTTTTTGTTCCGGCGCAAATTGGCCAGAATATTTAAGATTTAAGAAGTGGGTGCCGGCCAAAAGGCCTCCACCAAAAGCCGAACCCAATGCATGCAACCAACTGATGTCATCCAAACAACAAATAGTCGGTGCAGTTAATCGGACACTGAACAAAACTATGGAGCCAATAACGACAGGAAGCATGATCAACCATTTACTATGCTTCAAGCATCCCTGATAACCGCAAAAAGTCGCCAGCGATATTGAAAAACCAACAAAAATGTTTTCGATTTTGGCACTCGTGAAAATCGTGCCGGCCAAGACCGGTAAAAGCATGATTAGCCACGGCATAACTATGCAATGGACGGCACACACTGATGAGGCAAAGAGGCCTGCACGATCATACAAAGCACTTTCGTGTTCTATAGCAACTGTTGCATCAATGTCCCCTTGAGATCGCATCCTGAGTCAGTATGCGGATTAGTTTACTAACCTCTATTGTTAATGCAAGTGTTTTTCATTAAGGGGATATCACTTATCAACGGCAGTCACTAAAGGGATAGGAGGACCAATCGAACTGCATTCCATTTTATAGATACCTACTAAAAAATCGTTTTTATCATACTGTTCGCCCACAATAAATTTCCCGTAAAAGTTAATAGGAACATCAAGAACTGGTTTGAAACCTGACTCAGACACAGCAACAACCCATTCAGTTACTTCAGGTATTGTGCCATAGCAGCACCACGACTGATCTCTAAGGATTAAGAATTGCGTTACCTTCCCGTCCGAATACCTTAAAGGGAACATAAAACCCTGTATGGCAACCCTTTGACCGCTTAAGCACTTAACCAAAGCAGGGATTTTATTCCCCTTTAATATTTCCTGCGCTTTCGAGTCGGTGCGGGGAAAATCTGGAACCTTGAAGGAAAAATCTGACAATTGATCAAACCCGGTGACAACAAAGCTGTCAATATTTTCAGGGTGCACCAATTGGTTGTAATTCTCCAGCGAAGGAGACGTTCTACCTATGTCTAGAACGCAACTGATAGATATTGCCAGAAAGCAGAGCCCGGTAACCTTGTATTTCATCAAGAGACGGACAACCTACTTACCGGAATATTGAAAAGAAATATTTTTGAGTGTTTTACCCTCTATCGTAATATCACCTAGGTTCCCTCGAAAAACCACTCCATCATTTAGCCAATCAATTTCAGCCACATAGAGCGAGGTGGGCTCTTTGGTTGCAGTAACTCCATCCAACTCCATGGGCAATAATTCAAAACTCTTAATCTCCTCCCCCAGCTTCGCGGTTACACTGATTTTTTCATTATAGAATTTGAGCACGCCTTCTGGATGAAAGCGCATTGCATGCATCAGTAACCGCTTGGTTCCCGGTTCGCGTAAAAATTCCAAATGACAGAATTCATTATCCACGTTTACCAGAATTCCGCCGTGAGGCGCCTCATGCCCATGACTTCCGCCTCCGTGATCGTGGTCGTGATCGTGGTCGTGATCGTGGTCGTGATCGTGATCATGGCCTCCACCACAGCCTAAAACAAAACCCAAAATTAATCCTGTAATTACTTTCTTCACAATATTATCCCGTTGCGGTGCTACATTGCCTACAAATACCGTAAACTTCAAGAACATGGGCAATCTTGCTATAACCCAGTGTTTTTGCCTTCTCGGACAATTGTTCCCCCAAGCAAACCTCGAGCCGCTCTGTCTTATGGCACTCCCGGCAGATTAGATGATGATAATGATCACCCAAATCAGTCAGCTCAAAAAGTTGCGACCCATTTTCCAATGGAATACGCTGTAGAATGCCCGCACTTTGGAATGCTTCAAGGTTGCGATAAACCGTAACCAAGTCAGTAGAGGAAAACCCGGCTTCTTGACGGAGCTCATCAGCACTTAGGGGGCGATCGGATTCCATCAACACTTCCACCAGCTTTTGCCGATTACGCGTCATGCGCAAACCACACTGCTTGAGACGCTCAAGAATGTCTGAAAGCTCTGTTGTGTCAGCCGAAGCCATAATTAAGAAATATTGGGCAAGAACCAATTTATAAGCACACTAATCATCCGGTGCAAGTCAGCAGTCTGGACTGGAAAAGCAGCCGCTAGCAGGTAGTGTGAACTCCTAACCGCTTTATGAACACCTTCAGCGCCATTGCGGTCGGGCTCGCTCTCGTCGCACTGATCTCCATCGTCCTTACCACTTTGCGGGCAGGTATTTCTCCCATGCCGAGTTCTCGCAAAGCACAAAAGGCCATCATTTCCGCTATTCCTCCAAGCACCCATGGCCTCATTTTTGACCTCGGTTCCGGCTGGGGGAACGTGGCATTTTCTCTGGCCCGCTCCTTTCCACAGGCCACCATTCGCGGCGTCGAACTTTCCCTTATCCCATGGGCAGTATCCCGAATCGGAGCCACGATCTGGGGCCCTTCCAACCTCGAAATTGGGCTGGGCAACTTTCATGATATTTCACTCGAGGACGCCGAGGTAGTCGTTTGCTATCTCTACCCAGGAGCCATGACATCCTTGAAAACCAAATTCGAGGAAGAATTGAAGCCCAATACCCTTATCATCTCCAATACGTTTGGGTTAGCCCGATGGGAGCCTGAAGAAATTATCACTCTCAACGACATCCACCAAACCCCCGTCTACCGATATCGCGTCCCTGATAAATAATTCAGGCAAACCCCTCAAAAACGAATGGACTTAAAAATAAAAACCACTCCTAGAAACAGGAAATGGAGCGGGTGGCGGGAATCGAACCCGCGTTATCAGCTTGGAAGGCTGGAGTAATACCATTATACGACACCCGCAAACCGGCTGCACCTTAGCCTGTTCGCTTGCCTTGTCAATCCGTCAGCGGTTATGGTCTGGGCGATGAGCCAAGTGCTGCTTCAAGGCGGGCGTGTCATTGATCCCGCCAGCCAACGCGATGAAATCGCCGACGTCCTCCTTTCCAAGGGCAAAGTACATTCACTGGGCAAGAGCCTTAAGCCCTCCGAGGATGCCGAAATAATTGATTGTACAGGACAGGTAGTTTGCCCCGGCCTAATCGATCTTCACGTGCATTTCCGTGAACCGGGTCAAACTGCCAAGGAAGATATTGCCTCAGGCTCCGCAGCTGCAGCCATGGGAGGGTTTACCTCGGTGGTCTGCATGCCAAACACCTCCCCCGCCATCGACACTCCCTCCACCGTCAAATTGATTCAGGACAAGGCCCTGAGAGAGGCAAAAGTTAATGTATATATCGCCGGAGCAATCACCGCCGGAATTAACGGAGAAGAACTGGCACCCATAGGATCCCTCAAGGACGCAGGCGTAGTCGCAATCACTGATGATGGCAGGTGTGTACAGAACAACGAACTCATGCGGCGTGCTTTGGAATATGCCGCTATGTTTGATTTGCCGATAATGGATCACTGTCAGGATTACTCAATGGTGACAGATGGTGTCATGCACGAAGGTTACTGGAGCACCAATCTCGGACTGAAGGGCTGGCCTGCCGCAGGTGAAGACTTGATTGTGGCACGCAATATTGAGCTGGCTGAATTGACCGGAAGCCATATCCATTGCCAACACATCAGTAGCGCGAAATCAGTGGAACTAATCCGGCAGGCCAAAAAACGGGGGGTCCGCATCTCAGGCGAGGCGTGCCCCCACCACTTCACCCTTACCGATGCAGCTATCGGTGGAAGCAAACATTTCTGGGCAGAGGACGGACGAGGACTCCAAAGCGAATCTCAAAGAACCCAATGGCCCTCCTTTGATACACGCTTTAAAATGAACCCCCCTTTGCGGGCAAGCGAAGACCGCGCAGCAGTCATTGAGGGGCTTGCTGATGGCGCGCTGGAAATTTTAGCAAGCGACCATGCCCCTCATTGTGCTCATGAAAAGGATGTGGAGTTTGACTACGCACCCTTTGGGATTACCGGGCTGGAAACCGGACTGGCACTGTCACTAACCCAACTCTACCACACTAAACATCTAACTCTTAGTGATGTAATTTCCAAATATACCATCAATCCGGCCAGACTACTTAACCTGCCCAAAGGCACACTAACCGAAGGGAGCGATGCAGACGTAACAGTGTTTGACCCAGATGCCGAGTGGGTTTTCGATGTAAATTCAAGCCCCAGCAAAAGCTCCAACACCCCTTTCAATGGCTGGACACTCAAAGGCAGAGTAGCGTACACCATCGTAAACGGAAAAATTGCACGGCAGACCGACCAAGTGATCGCCTAAACCCACAATATAACTATCATTCCAATGAAAAACCTAATCGCACTGACAATTTTAATAGGATATATCCCAACACTTACCGCCGGAGAGGGCTGGCTGACAAACATCGAAAAAGCCAAGAAACAAGCCAAAGGCAAAATGATCCTTGTGGAATTTACCGGCTCAGATTGGTGCCCTCCCTGTAAGGCGTTAAAAAAGAACGTGTTCAACACCGACAAGTTTAAGGCCTATGCCAAAGAGAACCTTGTACTGGTAGAACTGGATTTCCCCCGGGATAAGAGCAAGCTATCCAAGGAACAAATCGCCTACAACAAGGCTCAAGCAACAAAATTTGGTATTCGTGGCTACCCAACCGTATTCCTTCTGGACGCTTCAGGAAAAGAAATTATGAAAAAGGTAGGCTTTGGCAGAACTTCTGTTGAGAGCTATATCAAGATGCTTAAAGACGCCAAGGTTCAGTAGCCTTTACACACGAGTCAGGTTATTCACCGGCCCCACCAATAACTGGTTGATGTCTAATTTTGTGTCCGCTTGACCCCTCCCTCATCGACTCCTAGTATCTGCCGGCTTCACGGCTCACCCCATGGCAATTCTCGCACTAGAAGACGGCACTGTGTTTCACGGCAAAGGTTTTGGTTCAAAAACCACTGCCTGCGGCGAGATTTGCTTTAACACATCCATGACGGGCTATCAGGAAATCCTCACCGATCCATCCTATAAAGGTCAGATCGTGACGATGACGTATCCCCAAATCGGTAATTATGGGGTGAATATCGAAGATGTAGAGTCTTATCAACCGCACGTTTCAGGATTTGTGGTTCGCGAGCTCTCCCCTTTAGTCAGTAACTGGAGATCAACTGGTTCACTCGATGATTATCTAATAAAACACCGAATCCCTGGAATTCAAGGCATTGATACCCGGGCACTGACCAAAAAACTGCGCGTAAAGGGAGCACTGAATGGCCTCATCAGTACCGAGGACATAACTGAAGACGAGGCAATCAAACAGGCGTCAGAATGGCACGGCATGGAGGGGACCGACTACGCCAAGGTTGTTACCCATGAAAAAGCTTTTGCCTGGGATGAATCCGACCAATCCAACGAGGAATTCCGGCTCCCACAAGGTGCAGAATCTGAACTCCCACCAACTGCCTTGCCACCCGCAGAGATTCCGGTCGTTGTTTATGATTTTGGAGTAAAATACAATATCCTCCGGTGCCTGCGCAGGCACGGTTTTGCTATACACGTGATCCCTGCTACTACCACTGCCAAGGAAGCCCTCTCCTATAAGCCCGCCTGCCTTTTTCTCTCAAACGGACCCGGCGACCCGGCCTCCATGGATTATGCAGTTAAGAACGTAAAAGAACTGGTTGACCACGGATTGCCGACCTTTGGCATTTGCCTGGGCCACCAGATACTGGGACAAGCCCTTGGAGCTAAGACATTCAAATTAAAATTCGGACATCGAGGAGCCAATCAACCTGTGAAAGATTTGGAAACCGACCGCATTGAGATTACATCACAAAACCACGGTTTCGCAGTAGACCAGGAATCTCTACCAGAAGATGTTGTAGCTCACAGAATTAATCTTAATGATAAAACAGTCGAAGGGCTAAAACACCGTTCCAAACCACTATTCAGCGTTCAATATCACCCGGAAGCCTCCCCTGGACCCCATGATTCACAGTCACTTTTTTCCGATTTCAAGAATCTTGTGACACACGCCTAGCTTGACATACGCACAGTAGACAGTAACTTCCCTACACCCGACCGAAAGGTAGGTAGCGTCCGTTTGAGGCATGGCCACGCTGCTCTACATAATAACTGAAGGTGTCCAAGGCGGCCCCTTCGAATTATCCGAAGGGACCCATATATTGGGATCCGCTGAAGGTGCGGGTATTCTCGTGCCAGACACAACCATCTCTGCCCAACACGGACAGTTCACCGTTGGTGAAGGTCAAATTGTCTATCAAGACCTGGGCTCACAAAACGGAAGTTTCGTTTCCGAACAGCCCATCACTGAAGCGGTTGCCTTGTCGGCCGGTCATGTTCTCCAAGCGGGAAATATTCACCTACAACTAGTTGATGATCCAAATGTCGTGGAAAGCATAAAGCGAGAAACCGCTGTGATTTCTGCGGGACCTAAGGCAATTGAACCAACAGACTTCGGCTCAAAAGATTCCATAACTTCTCCATTTGCCACTAAAAGCTCTGGGTGGCTAAAAATCTATCTGATTGCAACAACCATTATTGGTTTAATTGCCATTGGAGCCCTCGTTTTTATTCTTTTTATGAACTAACTACCGGCTCCAATAATCGATGACAAACACGTCATCGAGAATTGGCTTTAGTAATTTCACAAACTTTTTGTGTTCCGGATGCGGGAGATATTCATCCCGCCCCTTCTCATCGGAAAAAGTCACAACAAAGCAATGGGTGAAATTTTTATTCAGTCCTTCCGGGCTATTATTGGTGCCCGTTTCAAAACCCTTAACTGCTGGAATTTTCTTCTCCAAGGCAGCAAAAGCTTTCACCACAGCGACAATCTGCGTTTCCTTCGCCTCATCAGTAAACTTAAAGCAGACAATATGCCGGAGAACCCGCTCCGGCTTTTCCTTGGCTTCCATTCTTTGAGTCAATAACAAGGCAAAGGCAACCGCCAAGCATGTAATAGAAATTTTAGCGACCTGATACATATTAATAATATAATAGCGGCGCAATTGCGCATGTACAACCTCTAAAGGATTACTGAATACGCCCGATCTCGCGAAATTGTTTCAGCATCTGCGCTTTTGAAGCTCGCGGACGATGGCGGACCGGCAGGGGCAGGCACGTCTCTCTATCAAACTCGTCAGGCGCCTCAAATTCAGGCTCATTGTCATCGGTACGTTTCTGCCACCCCTTCAACTCCCCCCGCATTCGTTTCAGGACATGAACGTACTCTGATTTGCCTGCGAGGTTCTTCAATTCATGAGGGTCATTCTGCAGATCATACAACTCTTCTGTTGGGCGAGGCCTAATAAAACAGTTCTGCTGAGCCGAATTAAGTTTATGTTCTTTATGCAACCTTTGCATGGTTCGAAACACCGGGCTTCTCAATGCATCGGCCGATGGGGTGTTTGCATAATGCGGATAGAAATTTCGAATATACTTGTATCTCTTATCCCTCACGTACCTGCACCTGTCAGAGAAGTCATGCCAGTTTTTTTCCCCGAATACATAGTCGCGGATAACTGTTCGTGAATCCTGCAGCATTCCCAGAAAGTTCCTCCCCACAAATGTGTTGCCGTATTGCGCTCCAGCCAGGTCCATGAAAGCGCGCGCGATATCCACTGAGCTCACCAGGTTTCCATTTACACTGCCTGCCTTGATTTTTCCGGGCCACCGTACAATCCAGGGCGTTCGGATTCCGCTGTCATACAGTGTCGTCTTATCTCTGGGCATAGGTCGACCATTATCACTGATAAAAAGCACCAACGTGTTGTCAGATACTTTCTGCCGTTTCAACTCATCCATCACCTCCCCCACGAAGCGGTCCAGTCGACGAATTTCATCGTAGTAAAGCGCGTAGTCCGCTCGTACTTCAGGGGTGTCAGGAACGTAAGGGGGCAAAGTGACCTGCTCTGGTGTTGTGGGGTTCTTGAGGATCTTTTTATCGTAGGGGCGGTGTGGGTCCAGAGCCGCAAGCCATAGGAAAAATGGTTTTTCTTTCGGACGCTCACGCAAGGTCTCCACCCATTGCGTAGCCCCGCTTTTAACATCCCCTTTTGCTGATTCCTTGAACTCCCCTTTTGCACTGGCGATAAAACCGCTCATATCCGCCTCCTTAACCACATTGAAGCGATCTTTCATTGCATCACCCATATGGAATTTTCCAACTGAAGCCGTCCAGTACCCTGCTTTCATCAATCGTTCAGTAAAGGTGACCTGCTCCTTGGGAATCAACCAATGCAACTGTTCGGCATCGGTTTGATGGGGATAGCGGCCGGTGATAATACTCGCCCGGCTGGGACTGCAGGAACTGATCGTTAGAAACGCACGATCAAAGCGCATCCCTTCGCTCGCCAAATGGTCGATATTGGGAGTGGGAAGCCCCATATTCCCATACAAACTACAATCATCCCATGCCATATCATCAGCGATAATCATTACTATATTCGGCTTACTGCCTGCCAAATCCGCCTGAGCGAAGCAGCAGCAAAGCGCGGTCATTCCAAACAACTGAAGAATACGCATGGAATATTTTTCTCCCTGTTTTCAGGACTTTCAATCACAAAGGGTTGCACTTTATCAACTAATCCGTATTGATTTGCCTCCCGTGGAAGACACGAACCAACTCATTGAACAGAGATACGCAAACCTCGCCTCCCTAAATGAGGCGGGGATTGACCCATTTTCCAATAAATTTACGCCCAGTGAAGGCTGCGAAGAGGCAAAAGCCAACTACAGCGAAGAACGCGTGACGGCTGTTGCCGGTCGACTGGTTTCTAAACGCGAAATGGGTAAAACGATTTTCGCTCACATCAAGGATATGAGTGGAACAATACAGCTCTTTATTCGTAAAAACGACATAGGTGAAGAGGCCTTCAAGATATTTAGAGGGCTTGATCTGGCTGATTTTATTGGAGCCAACGGGACTCTTTTCACTACCAAAACCGGTGAAATCAGCGTCAAGACAACTGACTTTGTTGTACTGGCAAAAGCCCTTCGACCTCCTCCAGCCAAATGGCATGGCCTAGCCGATCAGGAAGTGCGTTATCGACAGCGATACCTAGATCTGATTGCCAATGATGAAGTTAAAGAAACATTTCTAAAACGGAGTGCAATCATCCGCGAAATCCGTAATTTTATGACCAAAAGAGGTTTCGTTGAGGTCGAAACGCCCATGATGCAGGCCATTCCTGGTGGAGCAGCTGCGCGCCCCTTCGTCACCCATCACAACACGTTCGGCAGGGACTTTTTCCTTCGAATTGCTCTGGAACTCTACTTAAAACGCCTGCTCGTTGGGGGAATTGACCGGGTATTTGAAATCGGTCGCAACTTTCGCAACGAAGGGATATCGCGTCGACACAATCCTGAATTCACCATGCTGGAGGCCTACCAAGCCTACGGGGATTACGAGAGCATGATGGAGTTATTGCAGTCAATGATCTGCCATGTTTCCGAAAAGGTGCTCGGCACCCTTGTTATCGAGCAAAAGGATGAGGAAGGAAACACCACCAAGACCATAGACCTGAACCCGGACTGGCGCCGGGCTAAATACAAGGATCTAATTCGTGAAAAAGCAGGAGAAGACTGGTTTGATATCACTCCTGCGCAGCGCCGTACACGAGCAACCCAGGAACTGAAAATTGAGACCGATCCTGATGAGGAGGATTTTGAAGTCACCAACGCAGTATTTGAAAAACTTGTCGAACCCACCCTCATACAACCCACCTTTGTAACACATTTACCAAAGGAACTCGTACCGTTGGCCAAGCTTTCTCCTGAAGAACCTGATTGTGTTGAAGTCTTTGAGTGCTGCATTAACGGACAGGAAATAGCCCCGGCTTACACCGAGCAAAATAACCCCATTGAGCAGCGCGAACGACTGGAACAACAGGCCGGCGAAGAACAGCAGAAGCTCGACGAAGACTTTTTAACAGCACTGGAGCACGGAATGCCTCCCGCAGGCGGCATCGGCATCGGCATCGACAGGCTTTGCATCATGCTGCTCGGTCAGGAAAGCATTAGGGATGTGATCCTGTTTCCGCAGCTCAAGCCGAAAGAAGAGCGTGCCAATCCACCGGCTGACTCAGATCAATCCTAGGAAGATCTGCTTTAACGCTTTCAGGATACTTTTGGGCAGCCCCTGTATTGAAAATCAATACCCGATCCTTGGGCTTAACCTTCCCCTGCCCCATCAATTGATCCAAAACCCCAAGGCAAACGGCCGTTTCCGGGCATACTGCAAGCCCCTCCTTTGAATTGGCCAACCCCATCCATCTGGAGATATCCCTTTCAGGTGAACTCATCGCAACTCCCCCACTCTCCCGTACCGCCTCCAGAATCATAAAATCACCTACTGCCTGTGGAACCCGCAAACCGCTGGCAATCGTTGTTGCGTTATCAACCCGCTTGGCATGACGGGCCCCTGACTCAAACGCCTTCACGATCGGCGCACAGCCGTCACTCTGGCAGGACACCATTTTGGGGCGTTTGCTGTTTTTCAACCAACCCAGCGCCTCCAATTCATCAAAGGCCTTCCACATCCCGATCAGCCCTGTTCCTCCACCGGTGGGGTACAATATCCAATCAGGCAATTCCCACTCGAATTGCTCGGCTAACTCCAGCCCCATTGTCTTCTTGCCCTCAATGCGGTAAGGCTCCTTAAGCGTCGACACATCGAACCAACCCATTTCACTCATCCCTTCACGAACGAGCTTCCCGCAATCATCTATTAATCCATTCACCGCATAAACATTTGCCCCGTGAAGCAGACATTCCTTCTGGTTAATGATCGGTGTGTCCTCAGGCATAAAGACCCAGCTTTCCATTCCTGCCCGGGCCGCATAAGCCGCCAGGGCACCCCCCGCATTACCGGCAGTCGGGGCAGCGAGACGCTTTAGCCCCAGTTCCTTTGCCATGGTTACAGCCATTGCCATCCCGCGCGCCTTGAAGCTGCCGGTCGGCAACCGGCTTTCGTCTTTGATTAAAAGGTTATCCAGTCCAAATTCAGCCCCTAAGCGGGTAACAGGCAAAATAGGGGTAATCGTCTCGGTCAACGAAACTATGTTTGCAGGATTCTCCAAGGGTAACAGCTCCAGATACCTCCATAAGGTGGGCGGGCGGCCGAAAAGAGCTTTTTTTGGGAATTCCTTTTTTATTAACCCCAGATCATAGCGAACCCAGAGAGGACGGCTGCACTTGGTGCATAAACCGTGAACTTCGCCTGCTGGATATTCACTCTGACAATTTGCGCATTCCAGATGTGTTACAAAAGGCATGACCAAAGAAAACTGCCTCATAACCTGCAACTCAATGACAATCTATTGGGAAGGCAGGCTTGAACAGTTCGCACCCTCTAGGGCAGAGTCCGCTCATGGCGAACAAGATCCGCATGGGTTTCATTGGGGTGGGCGCGATGGGCTACAGTCACCTTGAAATATTCCACCAGCAATGTTCCAAGCAAGCCGAAGCCGTTGCCTATTGCGCGACCAACACCGAACGGATTCAACGCGCCCAGAAGATTGCACCGGAGGCGGTTCTATATAAGAACGAATCAAACCTCATCAAGTCCGATCTGGATGCAGTCGTTATCTCTTCACCCAACTTCACCCATGTCCCCCTCGCCCTTGAAGCCATCAAGGCGGGTAAACATGTTTTCCTCGAGAAACCCGTAGGCATCACGCCCCCCGAATGCCGCGCTTTGTTACGGGCATCGCAGAAAAGTGACCGGATCCTGATGATTGGCCATGAACTGCGTTATTCGGCCTACTTCGCCAAGATAAAGCAGTTAATTGAAAAAGGGTCAGTGGGAGTTCCCCAGATGGCATGGTGCAAGGAGTTCAGGGGGCCCTTTCAACCCAAGAGTCGTAATTGGATTCAGGACCGGCGCAAAAGCGGCGGCTGTCTGGTGGACAAAAACTGCCATCACTTCGACCTGATGAACTGGTGGCTTAATTCAAAACCCAAACGTGTGAGCGCTTTTGGCAGCAACGCCATTAACCGTGTGATCCCCGGGCCAAATCAGGTACACGACCACGCAACCGCTAGCTGGGAATACGCCAATGGAGCAAAGGGCACACTCCACTTAAGCCTCTTTGCCCATGAACCACCCAAAGAAACCCTGGAGATGGGTGTTGTGGGCTCTGAAGGAGTCCTGCAGACCGATCTGGACAACCTGAAGTTGCTTCTATGGAAAAAGGGCAAACGCAAGGGAGAACCAAGGATTATTTCAGTAAAGGCAAAACGCGGCATTGGTTGGGGCGGACATTTAGGCTTTGCCGAAATGCATCCGGCGTTTATCAAGGCCCTACGCAGCGGAGTGCAGCCATTGACATCGGTGCAAAACACGATAGATGGCACATTACTGGCAATTGCCGCAGAGGAATCAATCCGGAAAAAACAGATAGTCACAATTAAATAAATGAGCACACACCCAATCACTGAAGAACTCATCAATGGCGCTATTGTCCGCGAACCTGTTGGCAATGAGCAAGGCTACTGGGCGGGGGCCCCGGGCTGGGCATGGGATGAAGCCGATCAGGCCGCCTACATTTGCTACCGCATCCGCCGCCCCCGCGGAGTGGAGCCTGATCGGGGCGGTGAATCCCGTATCGCCAGGACCACCGATTTTGAAACCTTTGAAGATATCTGGTCAGTTCACAAGGATGCCTATAATTCCGCCTCGATTGAAAAAAGCATGCTCAAGCGAGGACAGGACGGTCAGTTCCGTTATTTCACAAGTTATGTTGCCCCTGAAGATGGCCGCTGGTGCACCACCATTAACAAGGCCCCAAGTATCGGAGAACTTAACCCCGACAATACCCAGCGTCTCTTCACTGCAACTGACCTTGGCCTCGAAGGGGTGAAAGACCCGTGGATACTGGAGGAGGATGGAAAATATTCGTTGTTTTTAAGTGTCGCAATTGACACATCGGCCACCAAGGACAGCTCCCACGATACCCTTGATATTTTTAATACCGGCGAATGCGTTAGTGCCACGGCACTGGCGACCTCCACTGACCTGGATAACTGGAATTGGCAGGGGGTTATCCTGAAACCCGAAGGTGACACGGCCTGGGATAAGTATTGCCGGCGCATTAACAGCGTGCTGCCGCTTAATGGAAAATATTATGCCTTTTATGATGGCAGCGAAGGACATCATCAAAACTATGAGGAACGCACCGGTCTGGCTGTATCGACTGACCTGAAAGACTGGACCATCCTAAGCCCGGAAGGACCCTGTATCACCAGTCCGCACGCGACCGGATCTTTGCGCTATATTGACGCCCAACCTCACGGCGATGATATTCTCTTCATGTACGAACTAACCCGTGCCGATGGATCGCATGAGATGAGGATGAATAAATTCCCTGCAAAGAACTTTAGCCTCGAATAGCCCTATTCAGGAAGATCTTCATCCTTGGTCTCTTTAGCAAAAATAACAACAACTGCCCCCAATAGAAATAACGGAGCCAACCACATGGCTTTGGTTTCCGGTTCAGGCGGGCTAGACATTGCCGCGAAGCCAAAAAATGCCGCTGCCGTGCCAAGTCGCCCCATATTAAAACAAAAACCCGTGCCCGTGCCGCGTAATCGCGTGGGATAAAGTTCCGGAAAATAAACCGCATAGCCTGCGTGCATCCCCACGGTGAAAAACCCAAAAACAGGCAGACACAACATTAGCGACGCCCTCGAAGCATCATTGGCAATCAACCCCTTGAAGAGCACCAACATCATTACAAAGGCGATTGAATGATAAAGTATAAAGGCCCCTTTGCGCCCGATTCTATTTGAAATCCCCCCAAAAAAAACTAAACCCAACCCCGCACCGATTGTATTTAATGCCATACTGGCCATCTCGGCCCGCTTGATTTTTGATTTATGTTTTGCAAAGGCTTCCTCTTTAATTTTCTTATCAGCATCCGAGGAAATTTTCTCCAATTGTAATACCTCAGTTTGAGCTTTACGCATAAGGGCATTTTTCCCGTATATATGACCACCCCAAAAAGTAACCAATCCAATTGTTGCCAAGGTCACACCAATAACGGTATTTCGCACATATGTACTGGAAAATAATTCACCTAAACGACCAGTGGCCTGTGAGTCATCATTTTGAGCCCTATCTCGAGCGGCTCTCCAGCTTTCTGGTTCATGCAACTTCCATCGAATCCAAAGCGTGAGCAGTGCCGGTAAAACACCAATAGCAAACCCCACGCGCCAACCATCAATACCGCGTTCTGCCAAGTTTGCATTCAACTCCTGATTACCAATCAACAACGCTATTGTCGCAGCGGCCAAAAGCGTGCCAAACACGCTTGAGGCATGAAAAATAGAGCTCATTACAGATCGAGATCGCTTTGGCATTACTTCTGCGACCATGGCACTAGCAACAGCCCATTCGCCGCCTACACCCATGGCCACAAGAAATCGAAGCACAACCATGTGCCACGGCTCTTGGGAAAAAGCACTGAGACAGGTAAAGAGAGAATAAAAAAGAATAGTCAAAATCATTGTCTTGGTTCGACCAATACGATCACTAACCATTCCAAAAATAACGCCACCAAAAGCACCGCCTAAGAGGAAGAAACCAAAAGCCCGATCGTTCCAGATACGAACGGATTCATCACCTGCATCCACCCCAAGCAGGTCCGGCATGGCATCCCGCATTGAAGCGACGAAAATTTGACCTTCAAAAATATCGAAAACCCAGCCAAGCGATGCGATCAGAAGGACCAACCATTGATACTTACTGATACCTTCATACCATTTTTGCGGCACCTCGTTTTCTTCATTCTGCATTATTTAGATTCCTTCGGTCGCTCCAGTTTAAATGTGCCAAAATCCTTTGAGGCACGATAATTCATATCTATCCGTGTAATTGTCCCGTTTCCGTCATATCGATAAACTCCCCCAGCCAGCCGACCCAGGTTTGCTTCCCCTTTAAAGCTATACGTCTTACCATCCTGACTAATGGCCATATCCATGTCGTAGGGATAACCAACCGTCAAAAAACCCAATTTATATTTTGCGTGAAAACGGGTGTGATAAATTTCCCCGTCCTTTCTTGTTATCAGGCAACGCAGGGGCCCTTCATGCTGGTTATAATCACTATGCCACCGGCCGATCCAACGCCCTTCAACTCCCTGCGCGGGCAACTGAGCTGCCTCTTTCCATTCCCGGTTAAAGGAAGAGCAACCGCCCAGCAGCAGAAGGGCAAAACAAGATAACATCAATGCGCGCGGATTCATGTGGGAAAAACTACCCTCCTCTTGGCTTCCTTGCAATATTCAGCTGAGCTCCACCCCACAATGAGGACAAGGGCCCTTTTTGTTCCTCTTCAGCTTTCCGTTGCAACCACCACAAAAAAAACGTTTAGGCTTAATTAGATACTGACCAATTGAAGAAAGGATCATCCAGATTATCAATACACCAATAACGGCCTTGATCAACTCTGGC